>CAVCKM010000022.1:0-6887 GCA_963602765.1 Alistipes putredinis
TTATGCACATAATGCGACTTCCCATTGGCATCTTCGCTACGCTCTTTGAGAAAAGTAGCCCATTTCTTCTCCCATTGTTCAAATGCACCGACAAAAGACTCTTTGTCCGTATGGCACATTAGACGAGAGAGAGCCAATAGCTCTTGGGAAGCCTCAAGCTTGGGATGTAGTGTCAACTTTGTCTTTACCGTCATCACTTGGTGAAACTGACACAGTTGGAATTTATACTCTGAGAACATGGTTCTCAGACCTTTAAGTCCATCACAGACGATTGCAAGAATAGTAAATCCCCTTGCATTGAGCCAGTCGACTCCTTCTTTATAGTCTGCTATGGTCTCCTTCTTTTTGATGAATTTGTACCATAGCACATCACCAATGATAGAGTCCTTCATTATGATGACACCAAAGTTGTGACCCCAGTACGTAGCATCCATTAAAAGGACTATCTCACGCTTGTCTTTTTGCGGAAGCGACTCTGTATACTGTGTATTGAGACGGCGATAAATGGTACGCTCCGAAACCCCATATCTCGTGGCTAAATCTTTAACTGTTTGGTTGCCTATGGTGAAAGCTGCATTTACAGCTTCCGAGGTTAGCCTACGACGACCTATGAAGTAGCGTTTACAGTCTTTACAAAGCCATCGTTGGCTACCATTTTCACGACCCTTCTTAATAGTGTTATTTGAGCCGCAATAAAAGCAGATTTTTTGTCATTGAAAAGTTTTTGGCTGTAATATAATAATTTCTAGTGAATTACAAGCTTTTCAGGTCTTTTTTTGGCAGATATACCTATTAATGAATGAATTAATGGTCAATTAATGGCAATTAAAGTCCTAAAGGTCCTTGCAGGCAATTAGTGTCTCAGGAAAGCGACGCGGCAATTACTGTCTACTCGTCGTTCTTCGTCTTTTCTACCGTCATGTCGATGAGGGCGAGGAGCTCGGCGGTCTTGGCGTTTACTATGTTGCCTAACTCCATCTTCTTTTCGGCAGAGTAGTCGGAGTCCTTACCGCTCAGGAGGAGGGCGGCCTCTGTGATGGCCGCGAGAGGGTTATGGATTTCTCGCGTCATGTTGTGGATGAACGCCGCCTTGGAGGCGTTCGCCTTTTCCGCCTTTTCCTGCTCGGCAGCCAGCTGTGAGTTGTTGCGGCGCAGCTGCGCGTTGGCATTCTGCATCTCCAGAGAATAACGGCGTATGCGGCGTGCGGCGTAGGCAATGACCCCGAGGACGATGAGTATGGTGATGACGATGATAGTCATTATGACGGTGTGCGACCGGTTCTTCTGCTCGTGCGCCGCATGCTCCGTCTTCAGGATGTTCAGCGAGTCGGAAAGCTGAAGAGCCTCGAAACGCTTGTTCTGGTAGTTGAGATGTAGGTTCTCGGCATTCATCCGCGACAGGCTCTCCGCCTGCGTCGCCTTGTCCTTCTCCAGTTTGGCATTGCTCAGCTTCAGCCGCGAATTGGTAAGGCTCAGTTCCGCTAGCTGCACCTCCTCCCTCTCCTTCTCCATGGTATATATCAGACTGTTGAAATGTACTTCCGTACTGGACATGTTCTCGTAGCCCAACAGGTGGGACTCATTAATGTGGGCTATGTAGGCCACCATGAGAAGTATGTAGGCCTCATGATACATTCCCAGATACTTGTAGCACGCATATAGTGCCGAAAAAATGCTGTTCGTGTCAAGGTGGTTGGCGTTGATTTTCGTCTCAATCAACTTTATGTCTCCTTTGGTCATGACACTGTAGAAACAGTTCAGTACAATGCCCATACGAGTATCCGTGTCGTTTAGCCAGCCACTGGCGTTTTTGGGCAGTCTCCGGTACTCATTGAGGAATTCGTCATAACGCTCGAGGATGAAGAGAGCGAAAGTCTTGTAGTAGCGCAAAGTCTTTTGGGTAGCTGTGGAATGACTTATCTTGAGTCCTTCCTCGGCATAGTTCAGTATAGTATTGAAATCGTATGACGTTTCCGCACAAACGCACATTTCCGCATAGCATGTACCCATATCCTGCTCGGGACAATGTTCCAATCCGTACTTCAGGGCTTGCTTGAAACTTCTTATTGCAGCTACGGGGTCTCCTGTCTGCAGGCGAATCTGCCCTATCTGTTTGTAGCCGTTGTAGATGCCGTACTTGTGATGGCGTCGTTTGGCCTCCTCTTGGACGCTTTTGGCGAACTGCAAAGCTTCCCTTTGTCTGCCTTTGTTGATGAGTATTCTTATCCGCCAGTTCGTGCCGAAGTAGTAGTATTGCCAGTATCCGTATTTTTCCGCCAGTTCCTTCAGCTTGTCCAAGGCTCTGTCCAAATTGTCCTGTTGGTAGTTGCATTCGTAAGAACTGTGCATGACGACGATGGACATTGCCATGGTCATGCCCTTCTTGTCGCCAAGTTCTTCGGCACGCTTGTACATTTCTTTCGCCAGTACGAGTCCCTGCGGCTTGTTGCGGTAGGTCTGCACGTTCAGGTACATGGCATACACCTCGTCGTTGACCTTCATCGCATTGTTCTGCGCCATGCCGGCAGAGGCAGCAAGCAGAAGGGACACAACGACCATAGTCCGCCTGAGAAAGGCGGGGCTTGATTTAGGTGCAAATATATGTGATGTACAGCGATACATAAAATTAAAGTCTATCCCTCGTTCTTGGTCTTTTCTACCGTCATGTCGATGAGGGCGAGGAGTTCTGCGGTCTTTTCGTTTACTATGTTGCCCAGCTCCATCTTCTTTTCGGCAGAGTAGTTGGAGTCCTTGCCGCTCAGGAGGAGGGCGGCCTCTGTGATGGCCGCGAGAGGGTTATGGATTTCTCGCGTCATGTTGTGGATGAACGCCGCCTTGGAGGCGTTCGCCTTTTCCGCCTTTTCCTGCTCGGCAGCCAGCTGTGAGTTGTTGCGGCGCAGCTGCGCGTTGGCATTCTGCATCTCCAGAGAATAACGGCGTATGCGGCGTGCGGCGTAGGCAATGACCCCGAGGACGATGAGTATGGTGATGACGATGATAGTCATTATGACGGTGTGCGACCGGTTCTTCTGCTCGTGCGCCGCATGCTCCGTCTTCAGGATGTTCAGCGAGTCGGAAAGCTGAAGAGCCTCGAAACGCTTGTTCTGGTAGTTGAGATGTAGGTTCTCGGCATTCATCCGCGACAGGCTCTCCGCCTGCGTCGCCTTGTCCTTCTCCAGTTTGGCATTGCTCAGCTTCAGCCGCGAATTGGTAAGGCTCAGTTCCGCTAGCTCCACCTCATCCGCCTCCTTCTCCATGGTATATATCAGACTGTTGAAGTACACCTCCGTACTGGACCCGTCCTCATAGCTTTCGTAATGCGACGCTTTGAGGTGCGACATGTATTTTCTCTGTAGAACCCTGTAGGCATCCTGATACATCCCGAGATATTTGTAGCATGCATAAAGTGCCGAATAGTAGGAGGTGTTGTCGATGTTATTATCCTTGACGCGCTTCTCGACAAGTTCTATGTCCCCCTTTGTCATGATGCTGTAGAAGCTGTTCAGTATTACGTTCACACGTGACTCGCGGGATTCCAGCAAGCCCCTGTCGTCTTTTGGCAGTTTCTGGTATTCGTTCAGGAATTCGTCGTAACGCCCCAGAACGAACATTGCGAAACACTTGTAGCTGCGTAACGTCTGTTGCGTAGTAGCGGAATGGCTTATCTTCAGTCCTTTCTCGGCATAGTCCAGCATAGCATCGAAGTTGAATGCCGTTTCAGCGCAGATGCACATTGATGTATAACATGTGCCCATGTCCTGCTCCGGACAGTTCTCCGAACCATACTCCAGAGCCTGCATAAAACTTCTTTTTGCCGCCGCCAGTTCTCCCATTAGTATCCTGATCTGTCCAATCTGCTTGTAGCCGTTGTATATGCCGTACTTGTGATGATGGCGTTTTGCAAAATCTTGAGACACCCTTGCGTACATCAAAGCGTCCCTGTACCTCATGCGGCTTATAAACACTTTTATTACACTGTTCGTTCCGAAGTAGTAGTACTGCCAGTAGCCGTATTTCTCCGCCAGCGTCATCAGCTTGTCAAGGTACTGGGCAAAGACGTCTTCCCTATAGTTGCAGGGATATGAAGCATGCATGAGGACTATCGACATTGCCATGGTCATGCCTTTCTTGTCGCCCAGTTCTTCGGCGCGCTTGTACGTCTCCTTCGCCAGTGTGAGTCCTTCGGGTGTGCTGCGGTGTTTTTGCGACTTCAGGTACATGGCGTACACCTCGTCGTTGACTTTCATCGCATTGTTCTGTGCCATGACGGCAGATGTCGCAAGCAGAAGACATACAACAACAGCTGCCCGCCTCAAGAAGCCAGGCTTCCCGATGGTGACTGGGAATCTATGTGCAGAGTAACTTGGTGGCATCTACTGTGACTTTTTGGGAGGACTCTAATGATATTTTTGGGGGACTTTAATTGTCATTAATTAACCATTAATTGTTCCATTAATTTATTTATTAATTATTACCGTCCGGATGGGAAATGATATTAATGGATAAAATTAATGGTCAATTAACGGGCATTAATGTCCCAAATATTCATTGGCATTTGCGTTTATGTTTCTTGCTCCTTTTCGTAGGTGTCTTGTCCCTTTTCGTAGAATACGGGTATTTGGAAGACGAAGCGTGCGCCGGGGTGGTGGTTGGTGTCGAGCCAGATGCTGCCGTCCAGCTTTGTGGCTATGAGGCGGCAGATGCTGAGACCCAGTCCTGAGCCTTGTTTGAATTCGTCGACCTTCTTGAAGCGTTCGAAGATCTCCTCGGCATATTCCGGCGGCACTCCGGTGCCGGTGTCGGTGACGCTGAAGGTCACCATTCCAGGTGCGGTGAGCATGGAGACGCAGAGGCGTATGCTGCCTTCATCCGTATTCTTTATGGCGTTTGTCAGCATATTGACGAGCACTCGCTGCACGCGCGGTCCGTCGGTGACGCAGCTCATGCTGGGTGCCACGTCGCTGGAGTCCAGGACGAGCGGCACTTTCGACGGCAGGCGGTTCTTTATCGTGGAGAGAGCCTCGTGGCAGAGTTCGAGGATGTTGTACGTGCCGATGTTCAGCGAGAAGTGTCCCTCCATCTCCGCAAACCCCACGATGTCGTCGACGAGCGTCTCGAGCAGTGCAGAGTTTGTCTTTATAGCCTCGTCCATCACCGCCTTGTCTTCTTCGCCGTCCTCCATGCCGTAGGAGAGTATGGTGGAGAAGCCCATGATGGCGTTGAGTGGAGTGCGCAACTCGTGCGTCATGTTCTGCAGGAATACCGTCTTTAGTCTGTTCGCCTCCTCGGCTTTCTCGTATGCTACGGCAAGTTGTCGGTTCTTCTCGTCCAGTTCGCCGTTGACCGCCTGCAGCTTGTTGGCGACATTGTAGGTGCGCAGTGACGATACGATGATAATGACAAGGATAATCGTGAGCACTGTGAAGACGACGGTGTATGTCATGCGGTACATACGCGTCTTCTGCGCGAATGCCTCGTTCTTCAGTTTCTGGTACTTGAGGGCTTGCTGCAGCTTGTGTGCCTCGAGTTTTCTGTTATTGTAGATGAGGTTGGCGTTCTCTGCGTCCAGCTTGGCGATGTGCTCGCGGTCCTTTATCTGGCTCAGCTCCATGTCCGAGTTGGAGAGCTGCAGCTGGGTGTTGCTCAGCTCCATCTCGATGTTGCGCTTCTGTATGAGAGTCTTTTCCTTCTGCAGCTCATGGATTTGCGAGATGTTCTCGTACCATTCAATGTCTTCGTACGACAGAGAGTCGTGGTATGCCAGGTGCTGCTTGAAGAACGCCTCAAAGGTAGTTGTGGCATTCTTGTAGTCGCCCTTGCTGACATAGTAATCCTTCAGGACCCCCTTCTTGTAGTAGCTGTCAGGCAGTTTGTCAAGGATGGCCTTGGCGGTAGCGTAGTCCTTGTTGAAGAGACAATTGAGGACATCCAGAAAGCTATCGTCGTAGTCATGGTCTTCCGAGACGTTGCGCATCCCCATGTCCTGCAACTCGTTGTATGCTTTCTTAAACTCTGCCTTGTTGTCAAGAAGGTAGTAGGCGTAGCAGACGGCGCGCTGCAGTCTCACGCGAAAGATGGAGTTGTGGGTTGCCTTTTTCCCTTCCAGGGCATACTCCAGCATCTCTTTGGGGTTGTTCAGATGCTCGTAGCAAAGGGCAATGCGCACGTAGGTGGCACCGAGGTCCATGTCGGGCAGGTTCTTTTTGGCATACGCGATGGCCTGTTTGTACGACTCCTGCGAATGGTGATACTCGTTGCGGTAGAGGCGCACCAGACCGGTGTTGCAATAGGCGTAGTAGATGCCGAGCGCGCTGTGGGCAGCCATGGCATCGTTGTACGTCTTTTCGACGTAGTGCAGCGCGTCCAGCCGGCGTCTGTTGCGCGAGAGGTAGGAGCATTTGTAGAATGTGGCGTGGTGGTATTCGTCCCAGAAGCCGTTCTTGGCAGCGAAGGTCTGCAGGCGTGCCATGGCATTGTCCACCGCTTCGTCGTTGAGCATCTTCTGCGACTCGCACAGGAGCATGGCGCGCAGAGCGAAGCATTGTCCTCGTTTGTCGCCCAGTTCTTTGGCGCGTTTGTACATCTTGTGGACCAGTTGCATGCCGAGGTATGTCTTGCTGTTGTAGTCGCACTGATGGTACAGCTCATACATCTCGGGGCTGAGACCGTACTCGTTGTCTTGGGCGGAAAGAGCGGTGGTCGTGAAGAGAAACATCACGACCAAACAGCACCACGCGAGGAGCTTTCTCCACACATGATGCCCACTGCCTATAGTGCAAACCGCATTCATAGGTACAAAGTTAAGGCTTTAATCCCATTCGGACAAATAATCGGTTCTTCCGTTAAATGCATAGATGGAATGAAAATATTTTAGGATTTATACAAAA
>CAVCKM010000023.1:0-6129 GCA_963602765.1 Alistipes putredinis
TCTCTACAGACAGTGTGAGCAGTTTCTTCGCTAACAATGAAGTATGTGACTATCGTACAAACTTCCTTGCAACGTATGCGACATCGGACAAGTCCAACGGCTACACATTCAGCAACATTTCGTCACTGATAACAAAGATGTATAACGCCAAAAAAGCTTCAGGGCTTTCTGACGAACAATACGAAGCAGCGCACCCCAATTGGAACAAAGTACAACTTATTCCGGTTGAGACATCAACTTCAACGTCATCCAGTTCTACCTCATCAAGCTTGACTAAGGTGACAAACCGCATGACCATTGGTAGCACCATGCTTGCCAAAGGCACAGGACTGGCAGACAGCCCTGTCAAAATAAGCGTAATATACAGTAAGTTCAACAAGGATTAATCGAAATGGCAGACAACTTTTTGGAATACCACCGCGAAGACTACGAACGCAGGAAAGCACTCTGGTTAGCCAAGAAGAAAAAGTCTCTCGGCAAGAAATCCTGCCAACGCGCTCTGTGTATAGATCGCCCTGAGGACGAAGCCCTCTAAACGCAGAGTCCTTGTACAGAAGGTATAAAGCTTAGCCCTCAAAAATAGCTAGGCTATCAAACGAACAAACGACCAAACAATAAAATACAATGGTAAAGATTCAATTTCCAGACGGCAGTGTACGCGAATACGAAAATGGCGTCACTGGTCTACAGATTGCAGAAAGCATCTCACCAGCTCTTGCCCGCAACGTTGTATCTTGCGGTGTAAACGGTGAAACAACAGAACTCAACCGTCCTATCAACGAGGACGCAAAGATAGCCCTCTACCGTTTCGAAGACGAAGAGGGCAAACACTCATTCTGGCACACATCAGCCCACCTGCTTGCCGAGGCTCTGCAAGAGCTGTACCCAGGCATTCAGTTCGGTTTCGGTCCTGCCATCGAAAACGGCTTCTTCTATGATGTCCTCCTGCCAAACGGCGAAATGATAAAGGAAGGCGACTTCAAGAAGATTGAGGACAAGATGCTGGAACTGGCCCGTAAGGACGAGGCCGTTGTACGCAAAGAGGTTGCCAAGGCTGACGCTATAGCTCAGTTTGGCGCAGCTGGACAGACATATAAGGTAGAGCATATCGAACAGGACCTTGAGGACGGCACTATCAGCACCTATACCCAGGGAGCTTTCACAGACCTGTGCCGCGGACCACACCTCATGTCTACAGGTAGCATCAAGGCAATCAAGCTTCTAAGCATTGCCGGTGCTTTCTGGCGTGGCGATGCAAAGCGCGAACAGATGCAGCGTCTCTACGGCATCTCTTTCCCAAAGAAGAAGATGCTTGACGAGTACCTTCTTATGCTCGAAGAAGCAAAGAAGCGCGACCACCGCAAGATTGGTAAGGAGATGGAACTCTTCATGTTCTCCGACCGCGTAGGTAAGGGTCTTCCTATCTGGCTTCCAAAGGGAACAGACCTTCGTCTGCGTCTGCAGGACATGCTCCGCACCATCCAGAAGCGTTTCGGTTACCAGGAGGTTATCACTCCGCATATCGGTTCCAAGAACCTCTATGTCACCTCTGGTCACTACGCCCACTACGGCAAGGACTCGTTCCAGCCAATTCATACACCGGAAGAGGACGAAGAGTACATGCTCAAGCCAATGAACTGTCCTCACCACTGTGAGGTATTCGCAAGCAAGCCACGTTCATACCGCGAACTGCCATTCCGTTGTGCCGAGTTCGGTACGGTATACCGCTACGAGCAGTCTGGCGAGCTTCACGGTCTGACCCGTGTACGTTCGTTTACGCAGGACGACGCACACATTTTCTGCCGTCCAGACCAGGTGAAGAGCGAGTTCCTCCGTGTTCTCGACATCATACAGGCTGTCTTCTCTATCTTCGGATTTAAGGACGACCAGGTTGAGTTCCAGATTTCTCTGCGCGACCCAGAGGACAAGGAGAAGTACATCGGTACAGACGAGATGTGGGCATCAGCAGAGCAGGCTATCATCGAGGCTTGCGCAGAACGCGGTCTCAACGCTCGCAGCGAAACTGGCGAGGCTGCCTTCTATGGTCCAAAGCTCGACTGTATGGTAAAGGATGCCATCGGTCGCCGTTGGCAGTTGGGCACCATTCAGGTGGACTACAACCTGCCACAGCGTTTCAAGCTCGAATACACTGCTGACGACAACACGAAGCAGGTACCTGTGATGATTCACCGTGCACCATTCGGATCCCTCGAGCGTTTCACCGCCGTACTCATTGAGCACACCGCTGGTCACTTCCCACTCTGGCTCACACCTGAACAGGTGGCTATCCTGCCTATCTCTGAGAAGTACAACGACTACGCCGAGCAGGTACAGGACTACCTGAGCACCGTTGGAGTGCGCGCTATCGTCGATTCTCGCAACGAAAAGATTGGCCGTAAGGTACGCGACAACGAAATCAAGCGCATTCCTTACATGGTCATCGTAGGCGAGAAAGAAGCTGCAGAAGGCAACGTGGCAATGCGCCAGCAAGGTGGTGGCGAACAGGCTGTTATGTCGCAAGCTGAATTTGCGCAGCGCATCAACGCAGAAGTTGCAGAGCAGCTGCAGGCAATGAACATTCGTCCAAAAGACTAAAAGAACCCACCGTTCTTAATATATGACAAAACAAGATTTGCGAATCGTTTTCATGGGCACTCCGGAGTTTGCCGTAGGCACTCTCCGAATGCTCGTAGAAAACGGATATAACATAGTAGGAGTCGTGACGCAACCGGACAAACCTGTAGGGCGTCACGGCTCTGTTCTTCGTGCACCTGCCGTAAAGGAATATGCTTTGGAACACGACATCCCCGTCCTTCAACCAGTAAAGATGAAGGATGAGGATTTTTTGGAGCAGCTCAAGGCATGGAATGCTGACCTTCAGGTTGTTGTAGCCTTCCGCATGCTTCCAGAAGTCGTATGGAACATGCCACGTATGGGTACATTCAACGTGCACGCCGCGCTACTTCCACAATACCGCGGAGCAGCACCTATCAACTGGGCAATAATAAACGGTGAGACAAAAACAGGTGTCACAACATTCTTTCTTGACCACGACATCGACACAGGTCGCATCATACTACAGAAGCCGTTTGACATCCCCGATGACGCTGATGTTGAGTACGTCTATGACGGACTGATGCAACTTGGTGCCGAAGCTGCAAAAGAGACTATTGATATGCTCATCGCTGGCGACGGCGATATCAAATCTGTTCCACAAGAAGAGTTCGCCAATAACACAGAACTACATTCCGCACCAAAGATTTTCAAGGAGACGTGCTCCATAAATTGGAACCAACCGTGCAAGACCATATACGATTTCATACGTGGTCTCTCTCCCGTACCAGGTGCATGGAGTGACCTCACACTGCCAAACGGTGATAAAATACAGATGAAGATTTACAAATCTGCAAAAACGACTCTACCATCTAACGGCACCGAGACTGGCACTATCGTACGAGACAAGAAGCACCTGTACGTAGCGACGGCAGATTTCCTGCTGGAACTTGTTTCCATACAGCCATCCGGCAAAAAACGTATGGATGCCAGTGCATTCATAAACGGACTGCATTAAAAACAAAAGCCCAAGGCGATGCCTTGGGCTTTTGTCATATTCATCCGAGTTACTCAGAATTTTCTGAGAATTTTGTCCATCACCCAGTTTGTAGGTGTTGCAGACAACGCAGTACACTGGCAGTCATGAGTACCTTGCAATGTCTCAACGACACTCTTGATTAGCGGCTTTTGTACTACGCCGGGATTTGGCACTACGATTTCTTCCATGCCAGCTGACGTATGTAGATGTATAGGCTTATAATCGAATACAGAGAAGCAAATGATGCCCTCTGTACCTATTATCTCTATGCGGTCTTCCCTACCCGACTCATGTCCGGCAAAGCACCAAGAACCACTGCCTGGCAAACCGTTTTCAAAAGCGAAGCATGCGCTGACAGTATCCTCGGTAGGATAGATTCCGCCTTGATTTGACGAAAATCCTTCCGCATGAACGATGACACCAAAGAATTGTTGCAACAAGTCGAGCTGGTGTGGTGCCAAATCATAAAAATAACCTCCTCCAGCAATATCTGGCTGTATGCGCCAAGGGCGATTCTCTGGTGCATTGAAATCAACCTCGCGGGGAGGACAGGCGAAGCGTATCTGGACATTCTGCGGCGTACCGATTTTACCACTGTCCAACAATTCCTTAACCTTACGGAAATATGGCAGGTAACGTCTGTAATATGCGACGAAACACGGCACATGCGTTGTCGCCGATACATGGTTGATACGGGCGCAATCATCATAACTGGCTGCCAGAGGCTTCTCTACGTATACAGGCTTTCCGGCATGCATCGCCATAATGGCATACGTGGCATGACTGGACGGCGGAGTTGCAATGTAAACAGCATTTACGTCGGGGTCATCGATGAGAGCCTGTGCATCAGTATACCATTTACCGATGCCATGCCTTTCGGCATAGTCACGGGCCTTGTCGCCGCTACGGCTCATCACCGCCACGACAGTGGAGCCTTCAACTTGATTGAAGGCTGGTCCACTTTTTTTTTCTGTAACTTCACCGCAACCGATGAATCCCCACCGTATCTGCTTCATTATTATTTCTTGTCGTCCTTCTTGTCTGTTGTCTTAGTGTCAGCTTTTGCAGATGATTTCTTGTATGCCTTGTTCAGTCCTGCAATTATCTCATTTGTAATGTCAGCAGCCTTATCAGCATACAGGATATTGTCACCACTCTTTGAGAGAATCAGCGTATACTTCTTGTCCTTGTTATAACGGTCCAGATAGTGCTGCAGAGAGTCATGCAGAGCTGTATTGAACTTGTTTGTCTCTTCCTGGAACTCAGAGCTCAGACGCTGCTGCAGAGCCTCGAGGTCAGCCTGCTGCTTCTGCAGTCCAGCCTGAATCTGCTGTGCCTGACTACGGTCGTAGGCATTCTGCTGAAGCTTCTGCTGGAAGTTGGCAGCTGCATTCTGAAGCGACTGGCTCTTCTGCTGAAGTGTTGCCTGTATATTGGTGCTCTTCTTTTGGAGAAGCTGCGACTGTTCCTTGCAAAATTCATACTGGCTCATCAGTGAGTCGACCTCTACGTAGGCAATCTTGAGTTCGTTTGCGACAGAAGACTTGTCAGCCTCCTTCTTGTCGTCAGCCTTAGGAGAGTTGTCGCACGAATTAAGAGTTGCGCCGCACACGGCAGCCATTGCCAAAGAGGCAAAAAGTGTTTTCTGTTTCATTTTTTCTTTATGTTTTTATTTGTTTCTTCGTCTGTTCAGAATATTTGTTGTAATTTTGCATCACCCTTGCAGGTACGATGCGCGTGCAAAGGTAATAAGAATATTACAAATGAAAGAATAATTAATCTAAATTATGAATAAAAAAGACTTACAACCCCAATCTGTCTTTTCATTTTTTAGCGAAATAAACAACATTCCGCGCCCGTCGAAACATGAGGAAAAGATGATTGCTTTCCTACAAAACTTCGGCAAGGAGCATTCATTGGAAACAATCACTGACGACTGCGGCAACGTGCTCATACGCAAACCCGCCACACCGGGACGCGAGGATGCCCCCACCCTGATACTGCAAAGCCACATGGACATGGTCTGCGACAAGCTTGTAGACCACGAGATTGACTTCTTTAACGACCCCATTGAAACATATATCGACGGCGACTGGCTGCGTGCAAAAGGGACGACCCTTGGAGCAGACGACGGCATCGGTTGTGCCATGGAACTGGCACTGTTGGCATCAACAGACATCAAACACGGAGCTATAGAATGCCTCTTCACACGCGACGAGGAAACAGGCCTGACAGGTGCCAACAACCTCAGTGGCGACATGCTGAAAGGCAGCATGCTGCTTAACCTTGACTCCGAAGACGAGGGACTGTTCTACGTCTCCTGCGCAGGAGGCAAGACAACTACAGCTTCGTTCGTGTACCAAAAGGAAGAACCCACTTCAGACCTGTTTTTCCTGCGTGCAAGCATAAAAGGTCTCACTGGCGGTCACTCAGGCGACGATATAAATAAGAAGCGTGCCAATGCCGCGAAAATCCTAGCCCGCTTCCTCTATTTGGAAAGCAAGAAGATACCAGAGCTGCGTCTGGCACAGTTGCAT
>CAVCKM010000024.1:0-28546 GCA_963602765.1 Alistipes putredinis
CCCTGGGTACATCGGACATTCAACCACCGCCCTGTAAGGGCAAAAGTGCATAGACTAAATGCACCAGACTATAGACTTTTGCCCTTACAGGGCGCGTAGATATATGCAAACAAAACCCAGGGCGTTGCCCTGGGCTATGTAGTATAGGGCTTTCAGCCCGTACAGGTACAAAACTGCTCAAGTTATTTTTTAAACATTACTTTATTTCTTTTGTACCTCTTCGGGCTCTTTCTTTATTTCCGGTTTCACGGGAAGGGTGAAGCTGAAGCGGGCACCGTCGGTGTACGAGGTGTCCACCCATATCTTGCCGCCGAATTTCTCTACTATGCTCTGGCAGATGGACAGCCCCAGACCGGTGCCCTGCCTGAACGTGTCCAGCTTGCGGAAGCGCTCGAAGACGGCTTCGGCCTTGTCGGCAGGTATGCCGCAACCGGTGTCCGTGACGTTGATGCGTATCATGCCGTCCAGAGGGTAGTCCTCGAGGTTGACGGTGATGCTGCCCTTCTCGGTGCATTTCTTGGCGTTGTTGAGCAGGTTGGAGATGACCTGCAGCAGACGGTTGCTGTCCGTTTCGATGAACTTCTTCGGCAGGGGCGACTTGGCTATGATATCTACGGCGTCCGACTTGTTGACGCTGGCGGACTGCACGGCATCGTTGATGAGCTTTACCACGTCCACCTGCTGTAGGTGTATGTCCATACGTCCGGAGTCCATGCGCGAGATGTCGAGGATGTCGTTGATGAGGTTGAGCAGCAGGTTGCCGTTCGTCATGATGACATCCGTGTACTGCTCTTTTTCTTCGGTGGACAGTTCGATGTTCTCGTCGGTGAGTATCTGCACGAAGCCGATGACGGCGTTCAGCGGTGTGCGTATCTCATGACTGATGTTGCTGATGAACTGCGACTTCATCTTGTTTGCCTTCTCGGCTGCCTCCTTCGCTTCGCGCAGACTGACGCTCTGCTCCTCCAGCTGCTTGCGCATACGGTTGCTTCGGCGCAGGAAGTAGAGGGTTGCGAGGAGGGACAGTACGAGTACCACGAAGGCAACAAAGGAGAGCAGTATTTCGACGAAGTACTCCTTGAAGACGGACTTCGGCTCGTTGGTCAGCTCGTATGGGAAGTGTATGCCGCTGAGTGAGAGGTGCAGGGTCTGCAGTTTGTCGTAGTCGAAGATATACTTGTTCTCTACCAACGTTATTGGCTTCTTTTTGCCGGTGCTCAGGAAGTGTAGCACCTCCTGCGCCAGATAGCGTCCCATGACGTGGTAGCGTGGGGAATAGCCTGCCACGGGCCAGTGGCCCATACCTACGTCAGCCAGTCCGAATACAGGCAGGTTGGGGTTGTTCTGGCTGAGGGTGTACGTGGTGTTGCGTACGATGTAGCGGTTGGAGTCGTCTATGCGCCACGTGCCGCAGACGAGCACGGTGTTCGGCTTGTTCTGTTTGGAGATAATCTCGTTCACGTCCATGAACGACATGTTTCTGCCGTCGAGGTAGTCTACGTTGAACAGCTTGTCCTTCTTCATTTCTTTTTTGAAGAGAGCCTTCATGCTGACACCGCCGAGGGTGTTGTCGGAGAGGAAGAGCAGCTTGCGGCAGTTGGGGTAGAAGTGGAGTATGAGGTTGATGTTTCTCTGTATGTCGTATTGGTACAGTCGTCCGCCCACGATGTTCCAGTCGTCGAAGTCTTTTGTCAGGTCGTATGACTCTGGCTCCCATGTGCGCATGTCCATCTCTTCGATGTCCTTTGGCATCTTCACGATGGCACTGCCGCACAGTCCCACGATGACAGGTGTCGTCTTCAGACGCTCGTCGTCCATGGCGAAGAAGGTGGTGTTTGCCTCGTTGCCGAGCAGCACGATGCAGGCAGGCTTCTTTCCGTTGGCGTAGTACTTTTTGAGGCAGTTCCACATACGCCTCCTCCAGTTCTTGCTGTCTGGCAGGTTCTGTGCGTTGATGTCCTCGATGGCAATCTGGTTGCATATCTTTTTGTCCTTTTTGTACTCGTCGTAGAAATCCTGCAGGTTGGTGCTGATGTTGCTGACGTCTGGGTTGTACGAGGAGACGATGACCACTGGGGGGAGGTCATTGGCGGTGTCTTCCGTCTCGTTTGCCGCAGTGGCAGCGAAGATGGAGGAGAAGAAGATTGTTATGAGACAGAGTATAGTCCTCATATATTTATTTTACGGGTTTCAGTGAGCCTTCGATGTAAGTGAATTGGGCATTTTCAGTTACTTTGTACTGTATCTGGTACAGTGTGGCACTGGGTGCTTTGGCGGTAAAGTTGAGTGTGTATATTACGTCTATGTCAGGCACTGGCTTTGCTTCTGGGTACAGCGTTGGGAGCACTTGCGAGTAGAGGTCGATGAAGCGTTTTTGCATGGTGGCGACCACTTCTTGGTCCGTCATGTCCTTGTACTGCGCTTCGGCCTGTGCGCGGGCGGATGCCGGTTGCCAGTCAACGCAACTGTTGTAGCGGTCGTTGCCGGCGTAGTACTCGGTGTTGCCGTATTTGACGACATATCCTTTGCCCTTTTCAGTCACGCCAAGCTGTGCCTGGTCTACGTTTGCCCATACCCAGTCGCATGCAGCCTGGTAGAACTTGTATGCCGTCTGGTCCTGCTTGACGTTGGGGATGGTGACGGTGACGCTGGGGTTGTATATCCATCCTGTGCTGGTTAGCTCGAAGGGTGCTGTGGCGGTCATGGTGGTGTCCTTGCCGGCGGCAGTCTGCGCGTAGTATTTGTATGTCAGCCTTGCCTTTGAACCTGGGTCAGCGGTGGGGTAGGCGTTTTGCAGCCATTTGGGCAGGTTCTTCTGCGCGTCGTCCTGTGTGGGGAAGTAGTGGTTGTACTTCAGCTGGTTGTCGCCGATGAGTGTGGCAAGGCTTTCGTAGTCGGCGTTTTCCAGCGTGATGGTGAGGTCTTTGATGTCCGTCGGCCGATAGTCGTCGGCGTCGTAGCCGTCGAGTCGCTCGTTGAAGTCGCCGCAGGCTGTGAGTGTGAGCAGTGCGGCGAGCATGTATATATAATAATGTAGGTGTCTCATTGGATGTGCATAGGGTGTGTTGACGTTAGAAAGTCAGTTTGAGCTTGACGGAGAACGTGCGTCCGTACGAGTAGAATATTCTGTAAGCGTTCTGCCAACCGGTGTTTGTGCCGTCGTAGAAAGCGTCCTGTATGTATTCGTAGTCAAACACGTTGTACACGTTGCCTATGATGGATGCCATGCACGTGCCGACTTTGAAGTCGTAGCGTGCGTTGAGGTCCAGCTGGGCAGCGTCAGGCACTTTCCATGGTTCGCTGAGCGTTATCTCTCCGCTGCCTCCGTATGACGGCAAGGCGTAGTCGGCGTAGAGGCGCCCGTAGTAGTTGAGTGTCGCCCCGATGGACATCTGTGGCATCACGGCGAAATTGGCAGTGAAGGCTGCCGTGGTCTGCGCCGATCCGCCCACGTGTATGTTGTCCTGGTTGAGGGTGAACTTGAGATGGTCGTCTGCCCCGACGGCACTTGCCACGGCTCCCGTGGAGAGGTTGGCGAGCGGCTCGTTGGCAGAGTTGTAGAAGTATGCCGTGGCGTTGTTTGCCCATCGCCAGTCGCCCAAGGAGAATGCGCCCTTCATCTCGAGCCAGTATACGGGCTTTACGGCAACGTCAAGTTCCAGACCTTTGTGTATGGCGTTGACTCCCGTCATCTCCATGCTGTAGTAGTCTGTGTTGTCGTTCATGTATCCGGAGCGCATGGTGGTCTTGTCCATCCATTTGGTGTAGTAGGCGTTGAAGTCTATCTTCCATATACGGTGGTGGAAGCCGTAGCCCAGTTCGAAGGAGAAAGCCTTCTCGTTGACGGCATCATTGTTGATGACGTTGCTGGACTGCGCCATGAGGAACACGCCGCCGGAGAAGTACGGTGCGCGGCTGATGTAGCCGATGTTGAAGAAGGCGTTGTTGTGGGCGTTGAAGTTGTAGTTGAAACCGCCCTTGATGCTGCCGGAGATGAAATTCGCTGCGTCAGACTCGGCGTGTGCCTCGTCGTAGTAGAAGCGGTCGTAGCGCCAGTAGGTGGAGTTGGACAGCGTGCCTGAGACGAAGGCCGAGTACTTGTTGTCCTTGGAGTACTCCAGTTGTGCGAAGAGGCCCTGCTGGTTGATGTGGCTGTCGTAGTCGCGGAATACGACGTCGCCTATGGTCAGCTTCTCGTACTTCCAGTTGGGGTCGAGTGCCTTGGCGTTGTTGGCGGAGTTGACGGAGCTGCGGTAGCGCAGGTCGGTGTAGTACTGTCCGTTATAGAGGTCGGAGATCTCTGCCTTGTGCGTCCCCTTGTATGACCGCAGGTCTATGCCGGCGTATAGTGACAGTTCGTTGTTTAGCTGGCGGGTGTATGTGGACATGAGTCCGTACCAGAAGTGGTTGTTGTAGTTCTTTGCCATCACCATCATGGATCCTGCCGTGCTTTTCTCGTTGAGCTCCTGCACCTGGTCGTAGGCGTAGGTGCCGTCGCTGTTGCGGAAGGTAGTGTTGAGTACGCCGTTTGTCGACCCGTACCACGCATTGGCGTAGGTCGATGTGGTGCCCTGGCCGGCGTTGCCGTAGCCTCGGCCTATTGACATGTACACGGCTGAGGAGAGGTACGACTTGTCGTTGATGCGCCAGATATGGTTGAGAGAGAACTGCGGCTTATGGTACTGGTTGTACGCCGACGTCTTGCGCTCGCCGTTCTTTCCGAAACCGTAGGTCGGGTTGTAGCGGTAGGCACTCTTGCCGTTCATGTACTTCTTGGCGAGTTGCCACTGCTCTACTGTCAGTCCGTCGTATGACGACCGCTGGTAGTGCGACTGCGGCGAACCGAATGCCGTCAGTGAGAGCTGGTGACTGTCGCCGAGTCTCTTGCTGATGGTGAAGAAGTAGTCGTAGTCGTCGTAGTCGGTGCCCTGCACGTATCCGTCGCCCCATTTCTTTCCGAGAAGCAGCGATGCGCTCCATCCGCCCTTTGTCAGTCCCGAGGCGAGCGATAGCTGTATCTGGTTTGTGCCGTCGTTGCCCATGCCGTAGAGGAGGCTGATGTGCCTCTTCTTCTCGTTGGCACGCGTCGCGATGTTTATCGTGCCGCCGAGGGACGGTGCTGCTATCTTGCTGGCTCCCAGTCCTCGCTGCGTCTGCATGAAGCTTACCATGTCGCCCAGACCTGCCCAGTTGCTCCAGTAGATGCCGCCCCATTCCATGTCGTTGACGGGGACACCGTTTACCATCACGGCGATGTTGGAGCTTTGGAAGCCGCGCATGTTCAGTTTCGAGTCGCCGAAGGCACCGCTGTACTTCGTGGCGTAGATGCCCGGTGTCTGGTTGAACATCTCAGGCAGTTCCTTGTTGCCCATCTTTGTCTCGATCTCTTCTGCGCTGACATTGCTCATCGCAATAGGTGTCTTGCGTGAGATGCCGCGTGGGGCCGTGACGGTGATGTTCTCTATCATCACGTTCTCCAGGCTGTCTTGCTCGTTTGGGTTGTCGGCACTACGCGTCCCGGCAGCCACGTTAGTTGTAGCCGCCACAAGTGCACATAGGGTAAGCGTCTCTTTCATCAGTTCTTTTTAAGCAGTAATCCCGTTGCAGCGAACGTAGTGTGTTCACGGCAACGGGATTTTTTGTTATAAGGTCGTTGTTAGTCGCGGTTTGAGCGTTTGCGCTCCAGGTGGTCAAGTATTGCCTTGCGCATACGCATTGACTTCGGTGTCACCTCCACAAGCTCGTCGCTCTTGATGTACTCAAGGCACTCTTCGAGCGAGAGGACGGTCTTCGGTATGATGCGTGCCTTGTCGTCCGAACCGGAAGCGCGCACGTTGGTGAGCTGCTTCGCCTTTGTGACATTGATGACGAGGTCGTTGTCGTGAACGTGTTCGCCCACTACCTGTCCGGCATATACGTCTTCACCCGGGTCGATGAAGAACTTGCCGCGGTCCTGCAGTTTGTCGATGGAGTAGGCGAAGGCGTTGCCCGTCTCCAGTGCAATCATCGAACCGTTGTTGCGGCGTACTATCTCGCCCTTGAACGGCTGGTATTCCTTGAAGCGGTGTGCCATGATGGCCTCGCCCTGTGAGGCGGTGAGCACGTTGGTGCGCAGACCGATGATGCCGCGTGAGGGGATGTCGAACTCGATGTTGACGCGTTCGCCCTGGCTCTCCATGGAGGTCATCTCGCCCTTACGGCGTGTCACCATGTCGATCATCTTGCTGGAGAACTCCTCCGGCACGTTGATGGTGAGTTCTTCGATAGGCTCGCACTTCACGCCGTCTATCTCCTTGTAGATAACCTGTGGCTGGCCTACCTGCAGCTCGTAGCCCTCGCGGCGCATTGTCTCGATGAGAACGGAGAGGTGCAGCACGCCGCGTCCGCTTACGATCCACTTGTCGGTGCTGTCTTCGAAAGGCTCCACGCGCAGTGCGAGATTCTTCTCCAGCTCCTTGTTGAGGCGGTCGGTGATGTGGCGTGAGGTGACGAATTTGCCCTCCTTGCCGAAGAACGGTGAGTCGTTGATGGTGAAGAGCATCGACATTGTCGGTTCGTCGATGGCGATAGGCGGCAGTGGTTCGGGGTTCTCGAAGTCGCAGATGGTGTCGCCGATTTCGAACTTCTCCAGTCCGATGATGGCGCAGATGTCTCCGCTCTGTACCTCGGGCACCTTCACGTGACCCATGCCGTCGAAGCTGTGCACTTCCTTTATCTTGGTCTTCTCGGTAGAACCGTCGCGGTGTGCTATGGTGACGTTCATGCCCTCCTTCAGCGTGCCTCGGTGTACGCGGCCCACGGCGATACGTCCGGTGTAGTTGGAGTAGTCGAGGGAGGTGATGAGCATCTGCGGTGTGCCCTCGAGGGCTTCCGGTGCAGGGATAATCTCAACAATCTTGTCGAGCAGATAGTCGATGTTGTCTGTAGGAGAGTTGAAGTCCTCTGCCATCCAGCCGTTCTTTGCCGAACCATAGACGACGGGGAAGTCCAGCTGGTCCTCCGTAGCGTTGAGGGAGAACATCAGGTCGAACACCATCTCGTACACTTCCTCCGGGCGGCAGTTTGGCTTGTCCACCTTGTTGACAACGACGATAGGCTTCAGACCTATCTCGAGAGCCTTCTGCAGCACGAAGCGTGTCTGTGGCATAGGGCCTTCGAAAGCGTCCACAAGCAGCAGACAACCGTCTGCCATGTTGAGGACACGCTCCACCTCACCGCCGAAGTCGGAGTGTCCCGGGGTGTCGATGATGTTGATCTTTGTACCCTTCCAGTTGATGGATACGTTTTTGGAGAGAATCGTTATGCCGCGCTCACGTTCAAGGTCGTTAGCGTCAAGTACTTGGTCTGAGTTGTTCTGTCCTTCGCGGAAGAGTTTTCCGGCGAGCATCATCTTGTCGACCAATGTTGTTTTTCCGTGGTCGACGTGCGCGATGATGGCGATGTTTCTAATATCCTGCATTTCTTTCTTATTAATTCTGTGCAAAGGTACGTCTTTTTTTTGAGTTTCTGCCGTTTTTGTCAGTATAAATGCTGTTGTGTGTACAAAAAGACGGCATTTCTTGTGTATTTCGTGTGTTATGTGTACTTTTGCACGTAAGAAACTTTAACCAAAAAAACGATACAACACAATGGTTCTTTTCTTCAAGACCCCTTCAGACCACATCATTGCGACTGAGATAGACCATCAGCCCAATGAGCAGGAGACACAAGAGTTATGTTGGCTTTACGACAACGCGACAGTCGTTGACGCACAGAGCATGCCCGGTTACTTCGTAGGCCCTCGCCGCGAGATGATTACCCCGTGGAGTACAAATGCCGTTGAGATTACGCAGAACATGAATCTCAAGGGCATTCGTCGTATAGAGGAGTACTTCCCCGTAGACTCCATGGATGCCGACCACGACCCGATGCTTCAGCGTATGTACAACGGACTGGACCAGAACGTCTTCACCGTTGACATCCAGCCGGAACCCATCAAGCACGTGGAGAATCTTGAGGAATACAACGAGCAGGAGGGTCTCGCCCTCTCTGCCGAGGAGATAGAGTACCTTCACAAGGTGGAGGGACAGCTGGGTCGCCCGCTGACCGACTCCGAGATATTCGGTTTTGCGCAGATCAACTCCGAGCACTGCCGCCACAAGATTTTCGGCGGTACGTTCATCATCGACGGCGAGGAGAAGGAGTCGAGCCTCTTCCAGATGATCAAGAAGACCACCCAGGAGAACCCCAACAAGATTCTCTCTGCATATAAGGACAATGTGGCGTTCTCCGAGGGACCGGAGATAGACCAGTTCTCTCCTGCCGACCACTCTCAGCCGGACCTCTATCAGGTGAAGAAGGTGAAGAGTGTCATCTCTCTCAAGGCAGAGACGCACAACTTCCCTACCACCGTGGAGCCGTTCAACGGTGCCGCCACGGGTACGGGCGGTGAGATCCGCGACCGTATGGGCGGCGGCGTAGGTTCATGGCCTATCGCCGGTACTGCCGTCTACATGACGTCATATCCGCGCAAGGAGAGCACCAGTCAGGCTTGGGAGAAGATACTGCCCGTCCGCGAGTGGCTCTACCAGACACCGGAGCAAATCCTCATCAAGGCTTCCAACGGTGCGTCCGACTTCGGCAACAAGTTCGGCCAACCGCTCATCTGCGGTTCGGTGCTTACCTTCGAGCACGAAGAGAAGGGCGAGCAGTACGCTTACGACAAGGTCATCATGCTGGCAGGCGGCGTTGGCTACGGCTTGAAGCGCGACTGCCTGAAGGGCGAGCCGCAGCCTGGCAACAAGGTTGTCGTCATGGGTGGTGAGAACTACCGCATCGGTCTCGGCGGCGGTTCCGTGTCGTCCGTAGAGACGGGCCGCTATTCGAGCGGTATCGAGCTGAACGCCGTACAACGTGCCAACCCGGAGATGCAGAAGCGTGCGTACAACGTGATACGCGCCCTCGGCGAGGAGGACCAGAACCCTATCGTCTCCATCCACGACCACGGCTCGGCAGGTCACGTCAACTGTCTGTCGGAGTTGGTAGAGGAGTGCGGCGGACTTATCCACATGGACAAGCTGCCTATCGGCGACAAGACTCTCTCGGCAAAGGAAATCATCGCCAACGAGTCGCAGGAGCGTATGGGACTGCTCATCGACGAGAGTGCCATCGAACACGTGCAGAAGATTGCCGACCGCGAGCGTGCCCCTATGTATACAGTAGGTGAGACGACCGGCGACCACCGCTTCGCCTTCGAACAGGCTGACGGCGTGCGTCCGTTCGACCTTGCAGT
This sequence comes from Alistipes putredinis, assembly GCA_963602765.1. Classification (GTDB taxonomy): domain Bacteria; phylum Bacteroidota; class Bacteroidia; order Bacteroidales; family Bacteroidaceae; genus Prevotella. Next base: position 9,272 of record CAVCKM010000024.1, read on the forward strand.
AGAGCAGATGTTCGGTTCGTCTCCTAAGACATATATGGTGGACAAGACCGTTGAGCGCAAGTACGACGTGGTAAGCTACGACCAGTCAGGTCTGTCTTCCAACTCAACGCTGAACGACCAGATAGTATCGTATGTCAAGGACGTGCTGCAGCTGGAGGCTGTGGCTTGTAAGGACTGGTTGACCAACAAGGTGGACCGCTCCGTGACGGGCCGCGTGGCACGCCAGCAGTGTCAGGGCGAACTGCAGTTGCCTCTCTCAGACTGCGGCGTGGTAGCCCTCGACTACAACGGCGACAAGGGTATCGCCACAGCAATAGGCCACGCCCCTCAGGCTGCCCTGGCAGACCCTGCAGCAGGTAGCGTGCTCTCAGTGGCAGAGTCGCTGACCAACCTCGTATGGGCTCCTATGGCAGAGGGCATGGACAGCATCTCGCTGTCAGCCAACTGGATGTGGCCTTGCCGCGCTCAGGAGGGCGAGGACGCCCGTCTCTACACAGCCGTAAAGGCACTGTCCGACTTCTGCTGCGACCTGCAGATTAACGTTCCTACCGGCAAGGACTCCCTGTCCATGACACAGAAGTACCCCGACGGCAAGAAGATTATCGCTCCGGGTACAGTCATCGTAAGTGCCGGAGGCGAGGTGAGCGACGTGAAGAAGGTTGTCTCGCCTGTGCTGAAGCAGGTGGACGCTTCGCGCCTGTACTACATAGACTTCTCGTTCGACAAACTGCAGCTTGGCGGTTCGGCTTTCGCACAGAGCCGCGGCAAGGTGGGCAGCGACGTGCCTACAGTGCAGAACCCCGAATACTTCCGTGATGCCTTCATGGCCATCCAGCAGCTCGTCAACGAGGGACTCGTCCTCGCCGGTCACGACATCTCTGCCGGCGGTATCATCACCGCACTGCTCGAGATGTGCTTCGCCAACACCAAGGGCGGCATGAAGCTGAACCTCGACAAGATACAGGAGGGCGACATCGTAAAGGTGCTCTTCGCCGAGAACCCCGGCGTGGTAATCCAGGTGAAGGAGGGCGATGCTTCCCGTGTGAAGAAGATTCTCGAGGATGCCGGCGTTGGTTACGCCAAGATAGGTACTCCTACATGGGAGGAAGGCAAGCGCACCATCTCCATCGTGAAGACGGTAAGCAATGCCAACGTGCCTAACGTGAAGATTGCTGACCGCGAGATGACCTTCGAGTTCGACATCGACGACCTGCGCGACGTATGGTACAGCACCTCATACCTGCTCGACCGTCGCCAGAGCTTCAACGGCAAGGCTGCCGAGCGCTTCGTCAACTATAAGAAGGTGCCTGTAGAGTGGACGCTCGACGGTGCACCGCTGAAGGCTCAGGCCCGTCCCGAGAGCGGTCGCCCCGTAGCGGCTATCATCCGCGAGAAGGGCACCAACTCCGAGCGCGAGATGGCTTACTCGTTCTACATGGCAGGCTTCGACGTGAAGGATGTCACCATGACCGACCTTATCACGGGTCGCGAGACTCTCGAGGAAGTCAACCTCATCGCCTTCTGCGGCGGCTTCTCCAACTCCGACGTGCTCGGTTCTGCCAAGGGTTGGGCTGGTGCATTCCTCTACAACCCGAAGGCAAAGGAGGCACTCGACAAGTTCTACGCCCGCAAGGACACTCTCTCGCTCGGTGTCTGCAACGGTTGTCAGCTGATGGTGGAGCTTGGTCTGCTCAACAACGACCACGCCGTCACCAACGCACGCGACTACGCACAGATGCTGCACAACGACTCGCACAAGTTCGAGTCTACCTTCGTCACTCTCGCCATACCGCAGAACGACACCGTCATGCTCGGCTCGCTCTCCGGCAAGAAGATTGGCTGTTGGGTGGCTCACGGTGAGGGCAAGTTCAACCTCCCGCAGGCAGAGTCCAACTACAACATCGCAGCGAAGTACAACCACAGCGAGTACCCAGCCAACCCTAACGGGTCGTCATACGACGTGGCTGCCATCGCCAGTGCCGACGGCCGTCATCTCGCCATCATGCCACACCCGGAGCGTACACAGTTCCCATGGCAGTGCGGCTACTACCCGGAGGAGCGCCGTCTCACCGACCAGGTTACTCCATGGCACGAGGCATTCGTCAATGCACGCCTGTGGATTGAGAAGAACAAGAAGTAAGCATACGCTTAGTATTCAATGAATTTATTTGCAACATTCTTCCGCATAGGACTCTTCACGCTCGGTGGCGGTTACGCCATGATACCGTTGATAGAGGCAGAGGTGGTGGACAGACGCAAGTGGATAGACAAGACGCTGTTTCTTGACCTTATAGCAATAGCGCAGTCGTGTCCCGGTGTCTTCGCCATCAACCTCTCCATCTTCATCGGCTACCGGCTGAAGGGCATCAAAGGCGCCGTGCTCACCACCATGGGCACGGCGATGCCTTCGTTGCTCATCATACTGGCGATAGCCATGTTCTTCCAGCACTTCCAGGACGTGCCGTGGGTGGCGGCGGCATTTGCCGGCATACGCCCTGCCGTCGTGGCGCTCATCGCCGCCCCGACGTTCAATATGGCGCGGCGGGCCAAGATAAGCTTCATCAACTGCTGGATACCCATAGGCTCCGCCCTGCTCATCTGGGCACTCGGTGTCAACCCTATCTACATCATCCTTGCAGCAGGCATCGGGGGACTGATATACGGCAGACTGAGCAGCGAGGACCAGCAGACTACCGACGAGGCGGCCAGGCAGACTACCGGTGATGCAGCGCAGTCTACGGCAGAAACTACGCAACCTGCCGCTGAAGAGACAAACGAACGAACTAACTAAATCCGACGCAGATGGAAATTGCAATACTTCTGGCACAGCTCTGCTACACCTTTTTTATAATAGGGGCCTTCGGCTTCGGAGGAGGTTACGGCATGCTGTCGCTCATACAACATGAGGTGGTGGTCAACCACCACTGGATGACATCGGCAGAGTTTACCAATGTCGTGGCCATCTCGCAGATGACCCCCGGTCCTATCGGCATCAACAGTGCCACCTATTGTGGCTACACCGCCCTGCACAAGGCGACGGACTCCATGCTGATGGGCATGCTCGGCAGTGTGTCGGCTACGCTGTCGCTGATACTCCCGTCGTTCATCCTGATGCTCTTGATAAGCAAGATGTTTCTCAAATACATGAAGAGCCCGATGGTGCAGAGCGTCTTCGCCGGTCTGCGTCCTGCCGTCGTGGGACTGCTCGCTGCCGCCACGCTTCTGCTGTGCAACGCGGAGAACTTCAGCAGTCCCGACGTATCGCCGTGGCAATTCTACATCTCCATCTTCCTCTTTCTGTGGACCTTCGTCGGCGTGATGTGGATAAAGATAAACCCCATCAAGATGATAGGCTACGCCGCCTTCGCCGGCCTGCTCTTGTTGTATTAGGTCGTTGCTGAGGCCAATGAGGGTTAATGTACTTTTGCCTTTACAGGGCGGTGGTTGGTAGTCGCATATACCCAGGGTGTTGCCCTGGGCTATGTAGTGATGGGCCTTCAGCCCGTTGTACCATCATAGTTTGTGTTTTTCTTGGGTACAACATATTGGACAGCCTATATTGATAGATCAATTATCCTATTTTGACCTGCTAATATTTTTTTTTTTCGAAAAAGTCTCAAAGTATCATCTTGTGACTCTTGTTGTAGTTCCATGTAGTTGAATAGTAGGTGCTTAATGATGATTTGGCTTCTCTCTGGATATGTTGAAAAGTCTCATAAAAGTCTCATAAAAGTCTCATAGAAGTCTCATCTTTTTCTTTGCTCTACGACCATATTTTATGACCTTTGTCCCCGAGCTGCGGGCATCGCCTTCTCAAGCCGCGGGCATCGCCTTCTCAAGCCGTGGGCATCGCCTTCTCAAGCCGCGGGCATCGCGGACATAATTTGCGGGATGCTTTTTTTTAACATTCTCTATGTTGGTCAATTCGAAGAAATTGTCTACTTTTGCAAATGTAACCGTTGACTCATAGATTGTTACACTTATGTAAGTTAGCTCATGTAGGATGTATTTTTATAGAGAGACTGTTATTTTAGTATCACTTTTATTAGGTGTACAATTTCGAAAATAAAATTAACATATATAATGGCTGAATTAAGGCGTATTATTTTTTTTAGGATAGAATCAATGAGGTATTTTCTGACAACACGATTGTTAGCTCTGTTGTGCGTACTTAGCGTAGCAACAGGCTTGACATGTGCTATGGCGGCCGGCACCAGCACCGTCAACCTTCAGCTCTCCAAAACAACCCTTTGGGCCAATATGAACTATGGAGCCACGGAGACGGCAGAGCAGGGCAGCACCATCTCTGTTTCCGAGGTAACTACGAAGTTGAAGGAGTGGGGTGACGCTTGGGCACTGCCCAGCGCAGACCAGCTGCGCGACATCAGCAACAATGCTTGCTGGGTGTGGACTACAGACTTCAATCCCGGAGGCGTAAGTACATATTCCTGCGGTTTCATCGCGTTTAAACCCGGCGTGGACGGCGACAAGGGTAAGGTGCTGAAGACCCTCTCGGGCAGCAGTTATACCTACAGTCTCAGCAGCGACCTCTACGTATTCTTCCCCGTTGACGGTTCGTCGAACAAGGCTTGCTACGCCGGTTCGGGGGCATACCTCCAGCTTGCGGGCGGAAGCAGTCCGTCTGTCAGCGTCACGTCAGCGGCATCGGGCAGCGGCTATCTCCGCCCCGTCGTTGACAACAGTAAGATGGGCGTGGACTATAAGGCAGCCATAAAGATAACCGCAGGCACCTCCGTACTCAATACAGGTAACGTATACGAGGTCAGCGAGGATGTGAAAATCACCAGTCCCGGCATCAACCAGTGCGCCATGCGCGTAGAGGGCAACGGCGTTGTCATCATCAGTTTCAAGAACGGCAAGAAGCTCGACCTCTCTGCCCAGGCCAACTCCCTCTGTCCGGCGCTGTATCTCAGGAAAGGCCAGACCTTGCTCCTCATGGGCAGCGGTGAACTCATCGCACAGGGCGGCAACGGAACATTGAGAGCCACGTCGGGCGAAAACGGTCATAATGCCGGTGATGAGCGTATTGGACAAGGCGGCAGCGGTGGTCGCGGTGGCGACGGTGCAGCTCCTGGCATAGGCAATATAGCAGGTGTAGGCGGTGCTGGTGGCGCCAGCGGCGAATGGGGCAATGTCGGCAGCAACGGTACTGCCGGTGCCGATGCCGGCAACATGATAATCGCGGGCAACGTAAAGGTGACCTCATTGTCTGGACAGCAGCAAACAGCAAATCCGCAATACCAAGCACAGGCAGGTCATGCGTACTATGCCTATCACACTGCATCAAGTTGTTATTACACCACCGGTGGTGGCGGCGGCGGCAACGGCGGTGTCGGCGGCACTCCCAAATACTCGCTCTGCGGCGGCTCTGGCGGCGGCGGTGGCGGCGGCGGTAGCGGTGTCCGTGGATTACTGAACAAGCGGTACTACCATAATGACCAAAAGAGCGATAATAATGATGTGCGCAGGGCGCGCGAAAGGGGAGAGCGTCAGGAAGGCTACGGCGGCTATGCCGGCGAAAGCCATATACAGCCACAGGAGAACCAGAACGGTCTGGCGAGAGTCACTGCCGACATAGGCGGCAAGACCGACGGCGCACGACTCGACAATGCCGACCCGAGAAACTGGTTCAGGAACGCTGGCGGCAAGAAGGGCGCCAACGGTGCCGACGGCAAGGTGTACGTCATGACAAAGCTCGCATCCCTTGGCGACCAGACCACCTGCGACCGTACAGACTGGGCTGAGGCCGACTTCCGCAGCAATCTCACAAGTGCCATGTCGGCCAACACAAGTTCCGACCGCAGCAAGATGCTCGGGTATATCATCCACGGCATCACCGTGGATGCCAATACGACCAACGGGTCAACAATACTGTTCAACGCCTACGGCAAGCAGTACACGGGCCTGTTTGAATGTTTCAACGGCATGGAAGCGCCGGCGACGTTTACCGTCAGCACCCCGACGGTAAGTGACCGCAACCATGCCTTCGACGGTTTCTATATCACGTGGAACGGAGTGACCTTCAAGGCGTTCGATGCCAACGGAGCCGTCACAGATGACTTCTGGAACTACTGCACCAAGACATACAACGGCACGCGCGTGTTTGACTTCTACGACAACCTCGTCATGCAGGCACGCTACACCAGGCAGACCTCACTCACCGTGTACCACTGCGTGCTACGTCCCGGCGACAAGGATACTTCCGCGGCCAACTTCAGGAAGAACATCGTCTACTCCGACACGGAGATACGCATCGTGTCCGAGGGTCAGAATGCAGACTACTACCTGCAGCCTTACCAGACAATGGGCGGCAAAACCATCATGACCAACGACAACCTCCTGCTGAGCGATGCCTTGTATCAAGTTCATTCGTCCAGCCCGATAAATGCACGGTTGAAGAGGACTGTGCAGGGTGGACATGCAGAGTATGATTACATATATTATACACCGCGCGAGAGCAGCTACACCCTTGAGACCAGTACGCTCGACACTTACGGCGCTTCATACGCCGGAGAGGCAGGCACCGACTATACGTCATACAATCAGGTGCAGATGGGCGATATGATAACCCTCCCGCGCGTAGAGTTCAAGAAGGCCGGTACGGACGGCAAGCACTACATGCTCTACGGTTGGCTGACAAGTAACGGCGACACGCTCGCTGCCACGGTACAGACCCTCACCATGCCGCTCGGCACACTGAAGGTGGAGCCGCTCTTCACGGAGAGCGCACTCATAGTGCTTACAGCAATGAAGGGCGAGGAGTTTGGACGTCCTGACCGCAAGCAGACCGTCAGCACTGCCAACACCTCCGTACTTCTCTATACCGACGGCTCGACGACGAAGCAGACGGCAATGCTCATTGCAGGCAGCGACAAGACGAGCAGGATATATGTCTACGTCAAGCACCCCACAGGCATCGTCGTCAAGGACATTAAGGCGGAGATGACGAGTGTGGCCAACGGACAGGCAGTACGCAGCGTCACCGTGGACAATGCAGCCCTCGCCGACTCGCTCGGAAAGTGCTACATCGAGGTGCCGGCGGACTGGACCAAGGGCTTCGACGAAGAAGTGCCAATGCTCTACATTACCGCAGTCTTTGACGTGAAGCGCGGCACCATCACGCCGACGACCAACGTAAAGGCAGCCAAGGTAAGCAGCCTGATGGCTGACGTACCTGCCAATACCGTTGCAACGGCAGTCACCGTAGACAACAAGAACTTCTACACCGACGACGACTACTTCAAGACGCTCATTCCAAAGTACGGTGTACAGGTAGCCGGCACGCTCGCCCAGTTCGAGTACTACGCCGACGAAGTGGTGTATATATATAATAAGGTGCAGAACAGCTCCGACCAGACGAGCGTCAAACTGACGTTGACTCCAGCAGCCAATAGCGGTGTCACTGCAAAGGACCTCTGGTCTACGCAGTATAAGTACACCGAGATATTCACAGCCGACGGCACCAGAGACACCATCACTTACAATGCCTTCCAGGCCACCGACGGCGTAGAGGTGGAGATGTCGGCAGAACTCGAGACGTCAGCTGCCAATGTCTCTCTGGAGAACTACCAGCCCGACGTGCAGCTGACCAAGGTATACGCCGACGACTATGACATCACCGACAAGATGACGGCCGAGAACCGCCTCGTCACCTACAACGGCGTTCAGGGCACGGCATACGGGATACCGGCGTACGACGACCAGATGATGGTGATACGCGTTGAGGGAGACTCGCTCCCCGAGACAAGTCTCATGACCGTCAGCTACACGTACGAAGGCGAGGCAGTCACCGACACTCTCACGTACATCGACGGCGGTGCCTTCAAGTACTGGGACGGCGTGACGGGTAAAGAGATACAGATAGGCGAGCGGATAGCCGGCTACTGGATTGCCCTCTCCAAGGACGTGCCGATGACCGTACGCATCATCAAGAACGACAACCCTACTGCCATCGAAGGCGTGAAGGCTGAGGCTACAGACCCCGAAGAGGGCACTGCCGACAAACCACGCTACACCATCGGCGGACAGAGAATAAAAGGGAACTATAAGGGCATCGTCATTATGGGAGGAAAGAAAATAATAGTAAAATAACAAGATATGATGAGAAGACATATTGCACAACTCATTGCATTGGTGATGCTCCTCGTATTGCCAGCAACGAAAGCTAAGGCTTCAAACAATACCTTTGAAGACGACTACAACTTCATCGCCTACACGCTGGGCGATGGAGTGGTACATTTCCGTGTGCTTGCATGGAGCGAAGGCGGATATAACCACTGGGCCAACAACCGTAGCTCATGGGGACTCTCCACCGCCACACTCCGTTTCCACAAGAAAAAGGCTGACGGCACTTATGAGAAAGACAGTAAGGGCAACACTGCATTTGCCGACGGCGGACAGGACCTCTTCTCCTGGAAAGCAACCAACTACAGTGGAGACAACCCGTACGAGGCACCTACCCTCATAGTAAAGTGCGGAACGATACGTGCTACGGACGCTTCCACGAAGCAGCCCGTCAGCGTCACCTTCAAACCGGGAGCTGCGGAAGAGGACAACTCTTTGTCCTTCCGTGTGACGAAGGACCAGTGCGGCGACCGAGACGCCTATTATATCGATTTCGACTGGATTGCACCGGATACGAAGATGACGATAGGCTCAACGGCGTATGACTTCGCCACCACCGCTTTCGGAATACACTTCAACGTATATGACGACAGACGGCTCGAATATGATTTAAACGCAAAACCTGCCGGTCATAACGAATTCGACGTGCGCGACCTGGTATCCGAAAGTACCGTCTCCAGCCCGTACTTTGTCGGACAGATGCTGGCGGATGTCACCGACTCTACGCAGATTGGCATGATGTCAACCAGCATACTCGGTACGGCAGGTGTCAAGTCATACAAGACGTTCATCGGTACAAAAGAATATATCAGTGACACCTATACGCAGGGAAACAAATACGTCTGCACCATAAGCCTCCCACAGAGTGACTCTACACGTACGGTAAACGCTGAGGTGACCTACTTCCTCAACACAGACCCTACAGGACTCTCCACGCGAGTACTGCGCACCAAGGAGCCGCAGATTATCAAGCCCTTGCATGCCATAAAGTATCTGAACTTCAGCGAATTCTTCTCAACAGCGACAAACGAGAACAACGGTTACAACAACCTCAAGTGGGGCTTCGACTGGCCAGACCATGAGGACTTTATCCCCGTGGACTATTTTGCCATCAACCGCGCATACAAGGAAGACTTCTCTGACGCTACGCTCATAGGCTACGTGCCCGTCACGGCGTTCTCCTCATACGAAGAAGGACACGACGACGAGTACGACGAGTCGTCATCTGTGGAGAACTCCGTAAGAAAGGTGGGATACTTCGAGTACCTCGATGCTACAGATGCCGCCACCTACACCACACAGCCAGCCACGGAAGGCAAGACGTACAACATCACCGGACTCACCGACGAGGAGTACAACGCCCTCTGCGGCAGCAACCAGAACGACAAGACTACGCTCGAGACGATGCGAAAGAAATATTTCGACATCCCCGAGCGCAAGATTTACTATTCCATCGAGCGCACCGTGCTCTCCACCATCTACGGTTCGGCGAAACTGCCTGAGACGTACAAGCAGAAGAGCTGTGTCTACAAGACGCAGCAGTTGCCTGCCGTCACGGAGGTCAGCGTAGCAAAGAAAAGCGCATGGGACCGCTCGCACAACGTCACCGTGGGCATCTCGCTACGTAACCCCTACATACAGCAGCTGCCCGAATTCTCCAACCTCTCCGTAGCTACCAGACAGCAGCTCGTGCAGCAGGCCAAGAACAAGGGCGGATGGAAGAACAAACTGTATACGTGGGACAAGCGCGCCCGCATCGTGCTCAAGCGATATGCTGCCTATAAGGAGGACTTCTCCGACGCTACCGTCACCACCGACACCATCGACGGCGGACAGGTAAGCTACAACGCCGACAGCACAGCATTCTACACCGAGTATACCGACGTGCAGGACCGCGCATACACATATTATAAGTACGAGGCATACGTCGACGCCACATACAGCTACTACCCGCTGCTCAACAACGCTGCCGTACAGCCGTCCGACTACAACGTACAGGACTACTACTACACCGTCTCTGCACTTGCGAAGACCATCTACGCCTCAAAGGGCTACTACTCCGACAACATCTTTGTCTCATGGCAGAAGATCAAGGGTACGAAGAGCGCAGTGGAACTCTATCGCCGTCCTACAGGAACCAACGACTGGGGACAGCCGATAAAGACCATCACCGACGACACCAACTACTACCGCGACCGCTACGGCATCGAGGCAGGAAAGTGGTATGACTACAAACTCGTCGTCAGCTACAACCACGAGAACGGACAGGTATACACCAGCGAAGCTACAACATCCGGATGCACCTCAGCATACGGAGAAGTCAGCGGACGCGTCACACTGCAGGACGGCGGTACGGCAATGTCCGGTGTAGCAGTGACGGCAACGCCAAACAAGACCATCACCGTGCGTGACGGTGCCCTCTCACTGCCAGTGGCTTCCATACTCAACAAGCAGCTGCTCACCATGCAGAGCGTCGACGACATCAAGCTCACCGACGGCTACACGCTGCAGTACTGGGCAAAGTCGATACCTACCACAGTCAGCGGCATCTCCATGCAACCTACCAACAACCTCGTCTACATAGGTGACGACGAGATAAGCATGGACGGAGAAGGAAGACTCTCCGTCAACGGAAAGGATGCCGACAAGCTGCCCTCAACCGTTCCTACGGCAGACTACCTCTGCATCACCGTCACCAAGGAACCCGGCGGCGAGACAAAGATGTACGTTGACACCACGCTCGTCGGCACCGTCAACTCCGGTGCGCTCACCAAAAACAGCGCTGCCATCACCATCGCCTCCAACTGGCACATTGACGAGATGAGGCTGTGGGACAAGCCCCTCTCCCAGGAGAAGGTGTTCTACTACAAGTCCATCATGCTCGGAGGACGCGAGGAGAACCTCGCGGCATACTACCGTTTCGACGAAGACGCAAAATACGCAGGAGGATACTGTGCCGACCTCGCATACCAGACGGCATCCGACACACAGCACCACGACCTGCGGATGATGAACGGCACCGAGGCCGTCACTGACGCGGGCACGCTCGAACAGATGACCGACGAACAGGGTCTGAACACGCTGCAGCTCGCCAAGAAAGTCACAACCTCGGCGGACGGATCCTACCTGCTCGGCGGACTGCCTGTCAACGAGAGCGTCACATACACCATCACCCCGTCTGCCGGCGGACAGACAGCATTCCAGAACACAGCCACGAAGGAAGCAAGCGTGACGAAGGACATGTCGGTGGCAAAGAACAGCTACACCGACGTCAACTTCGAGTGCACCACCTCTGTGATATTCTCCGGACGCGTACTCTACGAGAACACCACCATACCGGTACGCGACGCATACTTCCTCATCAACGGCGAAGAGGTGGTTTCCACAAACAACACCACCGTCAAGACAGACCAGAACGGCGAATTCCGCTTCGCTGTCCCTACGGTCAACATGACCTTCCAGGTCGTAAAGGACGGCCACCATTTCGTGCGCAACGGTTACGTATACCGCAACGGGGGCAGTGAGGACGAGACACGCTTCGTGCCTTCTGCCGACTATACCGGCATCGAGCTGTGGGACTCCACCCGCGTGCGCCTCGCCGGACGTGTAGTGGGCGGCACCGTGCAGTCAGCCAAAATACTCGGTGTCGGAGCTTCAAAGAACAATCTGGGCGACAACATCACCCTCACCATGGCTCTTGAAGGCGACAACACCTCCAACCTCTTCTATCTCGCCGACAACACCAGTGTCACCGAGATGACCGACTCTACCACCTACGTCGCCCTGCCGGAGACCGACGCTGCCACCAAGGACAACCCCTTCTCCGTCAAGACAAAGGTGAAGTACGAGCGCCAGCGCATAACAATCAATCCTGACCCACGGTCCGGAGAGTTCTACATCGACCTCTTCCCCGTGAAGTACAAGATTACGCAGGCTTACGCACAGGGATACTCCACGCTCTTCTCCAGCGGAGAGACATCACAGGTGCTCGACCTCTCGCAGGCCCTCAACAAGAACACGCAGGTTACTGACACCGTATCATACAAGGGACGCACGTTCAATGTCACCGCAAAATACGATGCCACATACCAGCGCGTCTACCACTCGCCCGTATCTCTCACTTACCAGCAGATGAACGCAGGCGTCTACAGCGGACCGCTCGGCGACCTCGTCACCGACATGGCCACCGTCAGCGGCACCACGGACGTCATCTCGCCCGTAGAGTACGACGACAACAGTATGACATACGTGTACGGATACCCCGTATTCTCCAACGGAGAGAAGTACACCCTCAAGGTCTCTGCCCACGAGGACTTCTACTACAACAACGACAAGATGCTCGGACAGCACGACCAGGTGCCGGTGGGCAACGGCACCCTCAACGTGCAGAACGGCATGAGCAAGCAGGAGCCTGTCATCACCACCACAATGCAGCAGGACGGCACAGCTGTGATAACGCTGCAGGTGGACAACACTGACTTCAGCTCCGTCGGAGAGGCGGCACTCAAAACCGTCAATATGGACATCGACGTGGACAACTACCACTATTCGGCAGAACCGATAAAGGGCTACGTCCTCGGTTCCAAAGCGGATGCTTCGGACGTGGCAAACGACGTTGATGCCAGCGTACAGCTCCTGGACATACTGCGTGACCCGCCGGGCTCAGGAAGCTACTCGTACGTTTCCGCCGGCTCTACGTACTCCCTCGCACGCAACTTCAACATTAGCGGTGATATCAATCTCACCATCAGCTACGAGGCAGGACATTTCACCAGCCCAATTATAGGTCAGATTTACGGAGGCACCGTCATCGACGCTACTACGCTCACACTGGCGCAGGCAGAGTCCACCACCATTCCTATTCCGGTATACAGCATCAGTGCTACACGTGATGCCAACTACACGCTGACCCTCAACGACCGTATCAGTACCTCGTCAAGTCCTAATGACGTAGGAGCGGATGCCGACGTCTTCATCGGAACTACCAATAACCTCGTCGTGGCACGCACGCAAAGCATATGTACCATCGACAGTGCAATGTACAACCGTTACAAGGGAGCCATCGAGAGCGGCAATATCAAGATTGTCACCGAGGGTACCAACTCAAAAGGAGAGAAGTACTACCTCGCCGTGGTAAGCCAACTCGCTTCTGCCATGACAAACCCTGTGACATATGCTTACACACAGGCGCACATCCTCGACAAACTCGTGCCATCACTCATAGACAGCCGTGACGCTCTGCTGCTCTGCGGAGACTCCATCGGCGTGCAGAAACTCGCCGACCAGAAGAAGGAAGTACTCTACTGGAGTAAAGTGCAACCCGGTGAAAAGGGCTATGGCATGAAGGGCTACTACTCCATGGTGATGCCGAACGGGTACAACAAAATTGCCGTGGACAAGGTGAACAGCTACAACAACCGCATACTGCGTTGGTGGGGACTTGTTGCATTCAACGAGAAGAGCAAGCTCGCTGCCATAAACAGTGGCTCGCCGTATGCCACATATTCCGTATCGGGCAACATACCCATCTCTCATGACGAGGATGAGTCCGACAACGACTCCAAGCCGGACTCTTCCAGCTACAACATCAGCCACTCCGTACTCGGTCTGCCTATCCCTGTAGGACTCTCTGGAGAACTCGAGAGATACAAGTCGTCGGTTGTTGCGCAGAGCGCAGTTGCCGTCGGTGGCCAGGTGTTTTCAGAAGGGTTAAACGGAGTGATTTCTAATGCGATATACGATAGGGTGCATCTGAGGTCTGACAAGGCTGCTAACGAAAAGTATATGCAGTCTCTCACCGACCTCGTAAATAAAAATGCAGACGCTGAAAGCCGCAATAACTACTCAGAGATCGCCGTGGCAGACGCGAAGTATATCTTCTCCGCATGGCCCTCTGTAGAAAACTTCACATGGACAACAATACCCAGCTTCACCTCGTCAAACAGCAAGAGCTCAGGCTACTACTTCTCTGCTGACGGCGACAGCTACTTCGACGTGGCCGTATACCACACGCCTGCCGACAGCCTCGGCGGTAGCTCCAATATTTTTGAGACGCTACAGTGGATTACCGACTCGCCGAACCTGTCGAAGAGCTTGTATATATCCGACTATGTGTTCTCCGTACAGGGTGGAGCTACGCGCCCATGGATAACGCCGGACAGCACCATATTCTATCAGACAGGTACACCGCTCGGCGGTACGACGCTGAAGATTGACAACCCGAAGATTACGGTGTCGAAGCCTGTCGTCTCCAACATTCCGCAGGACGACAAGGCCGTCTTCTACGTCACTATGACGAACGACTCGGAGTTGCCCGAATCGACGAAACTCAAAGATGCCTCCACGTTCGTACTCTCCGTGCTCGACGAGACGAACACCGAGGGAGCAAAGATTACTATGGACGGAGAGGCACTCACCTCTGGACGCACATTCACCATAGCACCGCACAAGAGTCTGACCAAGACCATCGAAGTGGAGCGCGGACAGAAGTACGACTACGAGAACATCGGACTCGCACTCTCCACCTCCAACGGCGACCTCTCCGACGTCACGCCTATCAGCGTGCACTATATGCCGACGTCAAGTCCGGTGAAGATTACTGCACCTACTGCCAACTGGACGATGAACACCCTCTCGCCGCATGACACCATCGGCTACTATCTGCCTATGGTCATCGACGGCTTCAACCAGAACTATGACGGCTTCGACCACATAGAGATACAGTACAAGCAGTCCACGCAGAGCGACGACGACTGGGTGAACCTCTGCTCGTACTATGCTGAGGACTCGCTCTACAATGCTGCCAGCGGCAACAAGGCCATGATTACCTCAGGACGCATCACCGACTTCCGCTTCTATGGCGAACGCGACCCGATGGAGATGAAGTACGACCTGCGCGCCGTGGCCTTCAGCCGTGTAGGCACAAGTTTCGTGACGCGCAGCTCAGACATCATCTCGGGAACGAAGGACACCCGTCCTCCGCACATCATAGGAATGCCGAAGCCTACCAATGGCATCCTGGGTGCCGGAGAGTTTGCTACTCTCTCATTCACTGAACAGATAGCTTACAACTACCTCGACAAGACGGCAAACTTCGACATCTATGGTGCCGTCAACGGCGAGACGACCATCAACAATACGTCGGCCCTCTACTTCCCCGGAAAGGCTGAGCAGAGTGCCGCTACCCTCGTCAAGCGCAACCTCAACGGCAGGAGCTTCTCCGTCGACATGCTCGTGACTGCCAACGAGGCCAACCGCGACCAGGTGCTCTTCACACACGGCACAGGCAACGACCGCCTCGTCTTCTCTATCAACAAGAGCAACCAGCTGCAGGCGCAGATTGGCGGCAACGTCTACGTCGGAAAGACGCACGAGCCTACCGAATGGACCGGAGCAATGTCGCACGTCGGACTTACCGTCGACTCCACAAGAACCCTCAAGTTCTTCTGCGGTAATGACTTCGAATACGACGGGCAGAACCTCATCAGCTATCAGCTGCCGGAGGAGTACGCCGTCAACGACTACATTTACCTCGGAAGTGACGCGCCGACCGCCAGCGACCGCAGTGGCACCCTCTTCGCCGGACGCATGCTCGAGGCACGCCTCTGGAGCAAGGCACTCTCCGCTGAGGAGGTGAGCAAGTTCAACCAGAAACGCGCCGACGGATACAGCTACGCCATGGTGGCACGATGGCCGCTGACACAGGTCAGCGGTACGACGGCAGAGGAAACCGTCTCCGGCGCCGCACTGCAGCTCAACGCTACGCAGTGGAGCACCCGACAGAACTTCTCCCTTGCCATCAGCAACAAAGCCGAGGAGCTCAACCCGGACTACATGGCCCGCAACAACAGCTCCGACTACACCCTCTCCTTCTGGTATAAGGTGCAGGAGCGGGCTGCAGGTGCTGACTCCGTCAACATCTTCTCGTCACGCCAGAGCAGAAACGACGACGCCACCCAGCGGTACATGCGTCTCCAGCTCAGGAAGGACACGCTCGTCTTCAAGTCGGGCCTGAACGACTTCACCCTGCTGAAAGGCCATGACGACACGCAGTGGCACCACTTCGCACTTACCGTCAACCGCTTAAGCAACATTGCCACCGTCTATATGGACGAGAGCATGGTGATGCAGGAGTCGGCAGACGAGGTGAACGGCATCGCTTCTGACTACGTTGCCTTCGGCGACGCAAATATGAAGGGACGCATCGACCAACTGCAGCTTTGGGATACCGCTCTGCCGTCTGACGTGCTTGCCATAAAGACCAACGCAGCGCCTCAGGGCGACGAGGCAGGTCTGCTTGTCTACCTCCCCTTCGAACGCTCGGCAAAGAGCAGTCAGGGACTCGTCACGCAGGTGTTCAGCAAGTACAACGAGGCGGCCTCTACCGCGACAGCCAATGACGTGGTGATGCTCGAGGATGCCTCTGCTACGGGTGACAACACCGACTGGGCACCGGTACGCAGCTCCGAGGAATACTCCAAGATTGACTTCGACTGGAGTTCCGACGGCACGAACCTCTACATCTATCTCACCACACCGCTCAAGAATATCAACAAGCAGCAGGTGTACTTCTCCGTACGAGACGTGAAGGATGTCAACGGCAACCCGATGGCTTCGCCACAGATGTGGAGCATGCTCGTCGACTGCAACCAGGTACGTTGGGACACCAACAGTATGCTGACTTCATTGGAGATGGGTAAGGGCGAGAGTCTTGTCGCCACCTATACCAACCAGGGCGGAACCTCGCAGAACATATCCTTTGAGACGGACGCCTCATGGCTGGAACTTGGTGCGAAGACCAATGTCGTAGCAGGCAATACGCAGGACTACCTCACGTTCTCCATCAAGGAAGGTCTCAACCCCGGCATATACGTTGCCACGGTAAACCTCGTAGATGCCAACGGACTCGTTGACCCGCTCACCGTCACCGCTACCGTGACAGCAGAGGAACCGACCTGGAGTGTAGACCGCACCAAGTACAATGAATCGATGAGTTTCATCGGACGTGTGTACCTCAAGGACGGCGACAATGAGAAGATAGACTACAATCCGCTCGACATCGTGGCTGCGTTCACTCCAGAAGGAGAATGCATCGGCAAGTCGTATATCACCGTTGACGAGAGCAACGGCACTGGAGTCTTCCTCACCATCTATGGCAACACTTCGCTCTACAATCAGCCTATAGGCTTCCGCCTGTGGAGGTCAGACAAGGGCTACGTGGTAGGTCTTGCCGCCGGGGAAGATGTACGCTTTGTCAATAATGGCACCTATGGCATTGCCAGTCCTGTACGTCTTGTTTCTCAAGACTCTCAGGTGCAACTCCTGCATCTGGAGCAGGGATGGAACTGGATATCGCTCAACGTGAAGCCCGACGCTGCAAGCACGCTCAACACGTCCTTTGCAAATCTCGGGGCATTCACTGCCAACGACCGTATCAAGTATGCCAACGACTTCTCCGTGTACGACGGAGGTAAGTGGAGCGACGGTATAAGCAATCTCTCCATCAGCAATGTCTACCAGATTTACGTGCAAAATGCTGGGCAATATCGCATATCCGGTTCTTCTTTGTCGGCAAGCGACAAGGTGATTACTCTCGCTGGAAATGCATGGTCATCGCTGCCGTATGTCCTTACGGAGGCTATGCCTATAGCAGAAGCGATGGCGGACTACAGTCTTGGCGACAAGGGCACCGCCGGCGATATAATCAAGAGCTTGGACAAGTTTGCAGTGCTCAGCGAAAACAATCGCTGGATAGGATCGTTGCAGACACTCTCGCCAGGCGTGGGATACTTTATCAAGCGCAATGCTGCGGCAGACTGCACCATAGACCTTGGCAAGGCAACGAGCAGCTCAATAAGTTCTACAGGTAGCTCTGTCTCGGCAGAACATGCGGACGCCATGCCGGTAATTGCGGTCTTCAACAGCAATGAGTTCGAAGTCATGCCGGAGGATAATCTTGTTGCCTACAGCAATGACGGAAGCGTAGCCGGCACAGCCGAGAAGATAAACTTGGCAGACGGCTCTACACGCTACTTCCTTACTGTCAATGCCGAGCACGGCGCATCGCTCACTTTGGCGCAAGTGCGTGGAGACGATGTGGTGGCAACAGCCATCAATAAGTTGACGATGAACGAAGCTGGCGTAGTGGGAACACTTCAACACCCGTATGTGGTTACCCTCGGTACCGAAAATATCTCTGCCGATTTCAGCAATATGCCTGCATCTGCCGACATTATTGTAATGAGTGCGGAAGAGACGGAAGTGACTATCGGTTGCTATACCGCAAGCGGTCAGAAGGAATACGAAACTGTCCAGGAGGTACACCAAGGACAGAATGTCTATACTGTTCCTATGACAAACAGTGGCGAAGTGAAGGTTGTCGATGTGCGTCTGGCTAACGGCAACAAAAAGAACTTCAAGATTGCCAACGGCTCGGTAATGGAATAAAATCATCAAATTAGTTACGAATAATGAAAATGAAACACCTTATATTAATGATGTCAGCAGTACTCGTGCTGCTGACATCATGTTCCTCCTCAGACGACGATGGAAATTCAGTGAGTACCGTCGGCGGGAAAATGCTGATGAATGTCGACACAGCCCCGGCGTGGATAGCTCAAGCACAGGCTATTCCCACATCGCAGTTTATGCCCAATGGCGCTGAGACGATAATATTTGCCTTTAAACCGGACTTTACCGACGTCACCACGCAGCCCGACGACATTGCTGCCGTCTTTGTAAATGACCAATGCCGTAATGCCTCCATGGCTACCGACGGTAAGTTCTATCTCACCGTAGCGAAGTTGCAGAGCGAGGTAGACTCGCAGGTTACCTTCCGGATACAATATTATTCGTCGACACTCAAAGGTTACTTTGTCTCTAAGGACATGACCATGGAACTCGACAAATTGCTCGGTACTCCAGACGCGCCATTCTGCCCAGAATGGAAGTAAATGACAGACGTTTCTTGTCCAATAAACAAATTCTGCAGAGTTATCTTGGCTTCTTGCTCCGAGATGATTTTCTTCTGGAAAAGTAAGCACATCAAATTGGGGAGACTAATTTGCGTATTCCGCAAAAACTTCGTAACTTAGCGGCGTAAAACATAAAACGTGCACGACTATGGCTGAA
>CAVCKM010000025.1:0-4701 GCA_963602765.1 Alistipes putredinis
TTCGAACCCCCGACCCTCTGCTTGTAAGGCAGATGCTCTAAACCAGCTGAGCTAAACGCCCTTTTCATTGATTCTGTCTCAAGATTTGCAAGGGGATTCGGAGAGGTAAATCTCGGCGCAACTGAAACTCTTTTCAGTGCATTTCCCGATTGCGAGTGCAAAGGTACTAACTTTTTCTGAACTACCAAAGCTTTTTGAAAGAAATTTTGCAAAAACCCTCATTTTTCTTCATTTTACCCACCAAATCCCCATCTACTGACCATTGAGACGGACAATACCAGAGACAGACCATTGCGGTAGCGAATCTCCAAAACACATGACATACTGTAATTATTCCAGTCGTTTCTTTGTCAATTCGTATTTTTTTTGTAGTTTTGCAGCACATTTTGTAATCTCAATAGACACAAACTCAATCTTCAACTCACTCAAGATGAAATTAAAGATCTCGAAACTGTCATTTACGGGACAGATTTTTCTGGCCCTCGTCCTTGCCATCATCGTAGGCTGCCTCATGCAGGGCATCCCCGATGTCGCCAACGACTACATCAAGCCCTTCGGCGTCATCTTCCTGAACCTGCTCAAGTTCATCGTCGTGCCGCTGGTGATGCTCTCCATCGTATCGGGTGTCATCTCCATGGAGGACATCTCGAAGGTGGGCAAGCTCGGTGTGCGCTCGCTCGTCTACTTCACGTGCACCACGGTGGCTGCCGTGACGCTGAGCCTCATCGTAGCCACGTGTCTGAAGGGCTACTTCCCCATCATCAAGCTGCCTACCCCTGAGACGCAGATTGAGGTGCACGACATAACGTTCATGGACCAGATTGTCAACATGTTCCCGAAGAACGCCATACTACCCTTCAGCGAGGCCAACATGATGCAGGTCATCGTCATCACCCTCTTCATAGGCTTCGCCATCGTACACGTGGGCGACAAGGCCAAGCCAGCAAAGGAGATACTCTTGAGCTTCAACGAGATAGTACAGAAGATACTGAGCTACATCCTGAGCCTCGCCCCGATAGGCGTCTTCTGCATGCTCACTCCCGTAGTGGCAGCCAACGGTCCGCAGGTGGTAGGCTCGTACGCCAGCCTCATCGGCGCCAACTACCTGTGCTTCCTCGCCCACGCCCTCATCATCTATTTCCCGTGCGTATACTTCCTGGGCGGCATGAGCCCCTTCAGATTCTTCAAGGGCATGACCCCCGCCATGCTCTTTGCCTTCTCCAGTGCCTCCAGCGTTGCCACCATACCGTACAACGTGGAGTGCAACAAGAAGATGGGCGTACGCGGTGAGATCTGCGATTTCGTACTGCCTCTCGGCGCTACCATCAACATGGACGGCACTGCCATCTACCTTGGCGTGACGAGCGTCTTCATCGCTGCCTGCTGCGGCATGGACCTCACCATGCACCAGTACATCGCCATCATCATTTCCTCCACCATCGCCTCCATCGGCGTGCCGGGCGTGCCGGGCGGTGCACTGGCTCTGATGGCCATGGTGTTCGCCTCTGCCGGACTGCCCATTGAGGGCGTAGCCATAGCTGCCGGCGTAGACCGTCTTGTGGACATGGGCCGCACCACGATGTCTATCACTGGCGATGCCTCCTGCGCCGTAGTGATGCAGCGCTTCAGCAAGAGCATCTTCAAAGCGTAATACCCTACAAAACAAGGAACGGCAAGAAAACAGCCTTACGCATAATAAACACACATCGCCGAAACCAGATATTCAGACAAAAAATAATCGTCCGCCTCTTAAGCATTAAGCTTCCGAGGCGGACGATTTTTTACATCATGTGCACATCATTATTTTGGGCTTATATGTAGTCAAATCCATGTATTGTCTGCATTATACATAAGTCGTGTGCAAAGGTACGACTAAAAGTTCGCGCAGACAAGTAACACCTGCGCTTTTGTCGTATAAATTACAAAGATATAGGTACTCGTATTAATTATTTTCTTGACAAATTGTTGACTTTGCAGATTTTTAATTACCTTTGCTGCGCATTGGACATCCCTCCTGCTATAATTTATACTACAACGAAACCTAAACAAACACATGAAAGGACTGACTACTATGATTTGTACAGCAGCATTTATGACCAGTATGACCAGTTATGGACAAGTGGAGAACTTGGAGCAGAAAGTAGACAATCTTTACTCCCGCATGTCGCAGGAGGAACGCATAGCACAGTTGAGAAGTGGATATATGGACGAACTGTTCGGCGAGGACGGCAAACTGGACACGGCCAAATGCAAGGAGCTAATACCCTACGGCATCGGACACTTCTCGCAGTATGCCAGTCAGGAGCTGGAGGACGGCAACTCCCTCCGCCAGCGTGTGGCAATAGTGCAGGAATGGCTGATGAACAACACGCCCAACGGCATACCGGCACTCTTTCATGAAGAGGTCCTTACGGGCATCAACACGATGGACGCTACGGTGTATCCACAACAAATAGGACAGGCGTGCTCCTTCAACCAGGAGCTGGCTGAACTGAAAGCACTGCAGTCTGGCAAGGAACTGCGCGCTATGGGTGGCGTGCTGTCTCTCTCGCCCATGGTGGACGTATGCCGCAACCCCAGTTTCAACCGTCTCGAAGAGTCGTATGGCGAGGACGGCTACCTGTCTGCCGTTCTGGGCACCGCCTTCGTCAAGGGACTGCAGCAGGGCGACCTGAAGAAAGGTGTCGGAGCATGCTCGAAGCACTACCTCGGATACGGTGGCGGCGGTGATGCCGACGAGAAGGAGATGATGGAGGAGATACTGCTGCCCCACGAGACGATGATACGCCTCGCCGGCAGCAAGGTCGTCATGCCCGGTTATCATGCTGTACACGGTACTAAGTGCGTGGCTAACGGCGAGATTCTCAACGATATTCTGCGAGGTTATCTGGGCTTCGACGGTATGGTAGTAAGCGACTACACCGCCGTCGACCAGATACCTGACCTTGACACTCCTCTGCAGAAAGCCGTGGCGGCTATAAACGGCGGCAACGACGTGGACTTCCCGCGTGGTGTCAACTACCAACACCTGCAGGAAGCTTTGGACAAGGGACTGGTGAAGAAGGAGACCTTCGAACGCGCCGTAAAGGACGTGCTGCGACATAAGTTCCGCGCTGGACTGTTCGACGAAACACCTTATCTATACAGTAAAGACCCAGTGAAGTTCGACACCCCAGAGGACAGACAGACGGCATACGACATAGCCAGCCAGTCGATAGTCCTCCTGGAGAACAACGGCGTGCTGCCACTTCAGAGGGGCAAGAAGGTGCTGCTCACAGGACCTAACGCCAACTCCATCTGGGCCATGTGCGGCGACTACACCTTCCCGTCAATGTTCTATTTCTGGCAAAGCTGGAAGAAGGAGTGGGACGACAGCCGCCTCCCGCATATAGTGAAGCTGCTTGAGGCCATGCAGGCAGGCAAGCCAGAGGACATCGACCTGGCGTATTCACGTGGATGCGACTGGACGGAAGAGATAGAGACGAAGTTTGCCGAGAGCGGCGACAAGCGTGCGTGGGAATACAAGCTGCTGCACCGCAAGGTTCAGGCAGAGGACAAGGTAGACAAGGCCGAGGCGTTGGCAATGGCACGCGAGAGTGATGTCATCGTTGCTGCCGTCGGCGAGAACGTGATGCTCTGCGGCGAGAACCGCGACCGCCAGGGACTGCACTTGCCAGGCAAGCAGGAAGAGTACGTGGAAGAGCTGCTCGCCACGGGTAAGCCCGTCGTGCTCATCGTTTTCGGCGGACGCGCACAGATTATCTCGAAAGTGGCTGACCGTTGTGCGGCCATCATCCAGGCATGGTATCCCGGAGAAGAGGGCGGCACCGCCGTTGCCGACATACTCTACGGCAAGATATCCCCATCGGCTAAGTTGAGTGTCAGCTATCCCAATACGGAAATTGACGCCCCCGTCTGCTACAACTATTCTGCCCAGCGCGACAGTCGCATAGCATGGCCCTTCGGCTACGGACTGAGCTACACCACCTTCGAGTACGCCAACCTACAGATGGACAACGAGGCAGCCACGGACTCCGAGGCTGTGAACATCTCGTTCGATGTGAAGAACACCGGAAAGGTGAAGGCGGACGAGATAGCACAGATATACCTCTCGCCATCCCGACCGGACCAAAACATCCGCCCCATCCAGCTGCAGGGCTTCGCCCGCGTATCGCTGAACCCTGGCGAGACGAAGACGGTAAAGGTAAAACTATACACCGAGCAACTGGGCTATTACTCCCACACGGACAAGCGTCAATGGAACATAGCCCCTGGAACGTTCGAGATAAAGGTGGGCGCATCATGCGAGGACATCCGACTTAATGGAAAGGTAGTCCTAAAGGGTGAAAAAGTAGTAAAGCCCCTGCGTGACTACTACTTCTCCGAAGCGTCCACTTTTAGCAGATGCCTGTAGAGACACCATCATGTCGCCAACGTTACCCAGTGTCTTCATCTTTTTATAATAGGTAGGTATTCAAAATTGTTTATATATTGAAAACCAATCGTCCGCCCCTTTAGCAATCAGCTTCAGAGGCGGACGATTTTTTTGTCAGAATTTCAGAGACATTTCCAACCAGTCGCCAGAAGCTTTCGTGTTGCATGTGAAAATACGGCTTACAGATGTCGGGCGTAAAGATGCTGGACGCTCCAAGGTATCTACGCCATATCTCATTAAATTTATCATTTAACTCGTCCGTCAGG
>CAVCKM010000026.1:0-11573 GCA_963602765.1 Alistipes putredinis
TGTCAGCCTACGAAGACTTCTGGGACAAGATGGGTGCCGAGCGTCTTCTCTTCGTTGACTCTGCCAAGCAAAATCTGGAACGTGGACTGAAGCTAGGTAGAGCAGAAGGACGTGTAGAAGGGCGTGCAGAAGGGGAGCATGCCAAGGCGTTGGAAATAGCCCGGAAACTTTTGAAAGCAGGCATGCCTATAGCCTCCATTTCAGAAATGACAGGCTTGTCGCAATCAGAAATAGCGGAGCTGTAGGCATATACTTTATTAGGCTGTCAAGTGTTTTGGCGGAAGAGTTGTGGCAAGCGAGTTTTTCTGTAAAATAAGGCGTTTTGTCATTTCGCTATGTACTTGGACGTTGTAGTGCAGCCACGACTGTCAGTCGTCTTTATGATGTAGATGCCTGGACGCAGAGCGGCAGGCTGAAAATTGCCTTCAAGTGTAGCTAACCGTACGCCGTGAATGTCGAACACCTCGCGCTTTGTGGTTGTTGACATTCCGTCCGTCACGGCACTGATGGCAGAAGCGTCGTCTGGGGTGGAGTAAGTTCTCTTCCCGCCTGAGACGGTCAGGGTCAGTTCCTTTGCATTATCAAGTTTCACGCGGCTCAGCGTCCACTCGCCGCCCAACGGTCGGTATTCAGTGCTAATCTTGTATACACCGTCTGGGAGTGGGTTGATAATACTGTCGGACTCGTCAGCTATAAAAAATCCACTGCGTAAAGGGTGGTCGAGCTCAATTTTAAAATGTTTTGTCTCACCCGTGGCCGTGTTTGTGACGCGTAATGCCATGTCCCCTTCGAAAGGAAGTGCAGAATAGTTCATCAGACCAAATACTATATTCACATCACCCGTCTCCTCATCTAGGTCTGCATGAATGGAATATTTATTTCCTAGTGTCCACACATGGTCACTCCCTTCTTGGGGTTTCTGCACACCAACTATAGCAGCAACATTAGCGTTGAAGTGCCAAGATGGATCTTCTACAACGTTCAGCGCACTTAACAGGAACTTGCCGTCAAAAGCACTGCCCCACCCCCAGTTAATCCAATAGAAACCATCGCCCTCGTAACCTTCACACACGAACATATGACCGCCGTCATATTCCGTTACGTCTCCTCCCATAATTACAGGGCACCCGTTTGCAAGTTCATTGTATATGATGCTGTCCCACTGGGCTTCGGTATACCAGTCTTTCATCTCACAGCGTATGGCTTTATCATAGTTGAAGTGCTCAATCAGCGCGTTTGCAATATTGTGTTCTGACGCAGAACTTCCACTCGCTGAATATGTCGTTTTAACGCCATAGCCCATATCGCACATGAGCAGAGCCACAGCCTTACGCTGCTCGTCTGTGATGTCTGGGAGAGGCGAGGCATATATATCTGTATATGCATTGAGCATATTGTCCCAGTCAAACACGTCAGCACTCATGTCCCGCGAGATTGTTATGCTGTCGTCCAGCAACATGGCTGTTGCCGTGCCACGTGCCTGCACAGGCCATTTATGGTAGTTTACCACCTGTGCCATAGCCGTGGCAACACACCCCGTTATTGTGCGTTGCCCCTTTGAGTCGAGAGGGCAGAGGTCGTTGAAAGGCTCCACTTGGTCCCATGTCGTGGTAAGCAAGTGTGGAATGGGTTCATGGTCAGTCGTAGTTGTCGCTTCATACTTGATGCCACTCTCTGCCGCTGCTCTCACCTGACTGGCGTAGATGCCGAGCCATGTCTTCATTGCCGGCGGCATCTTGTCGGCATTGAAGCTGCCTTTGTCGCTATAGCCGAGGATGGGCGCTGCACAGTCGTCGCCGGACACGATGACGTATCCGTCATTGCCGTTGAAGACGTAGTATTCCGCATTGACCGACGTATAGGCAAGCGTCATGTCAGACTGCAAGGAGGCTACCTTAGCCCCCACGCCGTTCTTTGCCATCTGTGTCTGTCGAAACTGTTTTGCCAAGCCGAGAGCCTGCTGCGCAGTAACTTCTTTTGCCTGTAGTACCACTCCCATAAGCAGCGATACTGCCATAAGTATAGTTTTCTTCATAGCTCAAACTGTTTTGGCGTCTGGGAGTAGTCCCCATACTCTAAACGACTATTAATATTGAACGTCTATAAGTTGGTATTCAAGAAGTATACCTTGGGTGCAAATTTACTGAATATTTCTGTAATAGTACCCTTTTGGAATAGAAAATCTATCTTCTATAGCTTTTTTCAAATTAGACTGTCCAATTTGTTGTACCCAAGTAAAACGGAAAACTATGATGGTACAACGGGCTGAAAGTCCAACACTCCATAACCCAGGGCAACGCCCTGGGTACATCGGGACATCAACCACCGCCCTGTAAGGGCAAAAAGTTTATAGTCTGCGTTATTCTGCGCCAAGTGTACTTATTGTCCCGTTTCGCGCAAAATAGCCGCTCGTTATTTTGCGCGAAACGGGATTTTTAGTACCTTTGCAGCGAAATAACGGTTTAGGCGATGGCACAAGAGATTATCGGAAGAATTCAAGAAACTAAGGAGTTGCAGGCTCTTTATCAGGCAAAGAAGCCTGTTTTCGCAGTAGTTTATGGCAGAAGACGAGTAGGGAAGACATTCCTCGTAAGAGAATTGTTCGACGGCAAGTTCGCCTTCTACCATACCGGACTGTCTCCATACGAGCTGAACGGACAGAAATTGAAGGAAAAACAACTGAGTAACTTCTACTCCAGTCTCATCAGATATGGGAGCAAGCAGGAGACCGTCCCTGCCGACTGGCTGGAAGCCTTCAATGCTCTCATAGCACTATTGGAAGAAAAGGGAAAACAGGAACGGCAGGTAGTGTTTATCGACGAATTGCCTTGGATGGACACTCCGCGTTCCGGGTTCATTACTGCATTGGAACATTTTTGGAATGGATGGGGTGCAGGACGCGAGAACTTGATGCTCATCGTGTGCGGCTCGGCTACGTCGTGGATATCGGACAAACTGCTCAACAACAAGGGAGGATTGTTCGACAGGACTACGGACGAGATAAAGCTGCGTCCCTTTACGCTCGGAGAGTGTGAGAAATACTACAATGCCAACGACATCGTGATGTCCAAGTACGACCAAGTGCAGTGCTACATGGCTACCGGTGGAATACCTTATTATATATCTATGCTACAAAAAGGCAAGAGTCTTGCACAAAACATCGACCACCTGTTCTTTGCCCCTACCGCCAAGCTGGCATTGGAGTTCGACCGCCTCTACTCCTCCCTCTTCACCAATGCCGAGGACTGCAAGAAGATAGTAAGGCTATTGGCGAAGAAACGACAAGGGTTCACCAGGAAGGAGATACAGGAAGCCACCAGACTGTCTGACGGCGGCGGACTGTCAGCTACTCTCAAGGCGTTGGAAGTGAGCGACTTTATCAGCTCGTACGTCAAGCATGGATATCCCAGGCGTGAGACCTACTACCGCCTGACGGACTTCTATAGCAAGTTCTACCTCTCGTTTATCGACGGGAAGAAGACCACCAACCCAAGATATTGGCAGGACAACCTGCTCACGCCAGAGCTGACCGCCTGGCGAGGCTTCACTTTCGAGTCGCTCTGCTTTTACCATTTGCCGCAAATAAAACAGGCACTTGGCATCAGCGGCGTACAGACAGAGGTAAGCCCGTGGAAGAGCCGCAAGGAGAAGGACGGTGCACAAATCGACATGGTCATCGACAGAGCTGACCGTGTCATCAACATCTGCGAGATGAAATTCTGCGAGGACGACTTCTCCATCAACGCCTCCTACGACAAGACTCTACGCAACAAGCTCAGCACTTTCGTGGAAGAGACAAAATGCAAAAGTACCCTGCACCTTACGGTAGTAACAACGTACGGATTGAAATTCAATGAATACTCCGGACGGGTGCAGAGCGTCGTTACAATGGAAGAGCTTTTCCGTTAGCTGAAGGGACATAGGGGGCCCAGGTACAGGTTTCGTCATATATGCCAGTCAATGCCCACGGCTCGGGCACACGTTCCCCGCGGCTTGGGAACACGCTCCCCACGGCTCGGGAACACGATGCCCGCGGCGTGGGCATGAGGGACTTTTGTTTCGATGAGACTTCGATGAGACTTCTATGAGACTTCGATGAGACTTCTATGAGACTTTTTGCCTGTCCGGAGAAAAGTCTCATCATTTATAATTGCCTATTGTTCAACCGCATAGAGTATCATAGAAGTCAAAAAATGATACTTTGAGACTTTTTTCAAAAAAAACTTTTTTTGATAGAAATATTCGTTCGTTTTTTTTTGAGGTATGTCAAAGGTTGCTTTAGTGTATAGATAGGCCGCCCGTGATTCTTGTCAGCTGCGGTGGCAATCCAAAGTGCGAGTATGTAGAGTCTGAGGCGCATTTGTTATGCTTTAAGGTATTGGCACTTTCGTCGTGGACTTCACTTCGCCGATGACGAAGACGCTGTTGAGGCTGCCCAGACAGTGCATGCGGCCCAGGGTGTTGAGCATGAAGTCCTGGTAGGCCTTCATGTCGCGGGCGTGCACCTTAATGAGGAAGTCGAAGTCGCCGCTCGTGTTGTAGCAGTCGGTTATCTCGTCGATGGTCTGCACGGCATCCATGAACTCCTGTATGTAGTCGTGAGTGTGCTGCTTCAGACGTATGTTGCACCACATGATGATGCTATTGCCCACTTTGTGTGAGTCCACCAGTGCCACGTACTTCTGTATGTATCCCTCGCGCTCAAGCCGCTTCTGTCTCTCGAACGTTGGCGACGTGGAGAGGTTTACCTTGTCTGCAAGCTCCTTGGTGGTCAGCTTGGCGTTCTCCTGCAGGGCGTTGAGTATCTTCCGGTCTGTCTTGTCTAAGTTCTCCATTGTCCTTTTTGTTATCTATTAGCAGAATAATATTCTGCGTATATAGCGTTTCTGCCTGCAAAATTAGCATAGTTTCCCGAATTACGCAAAATATTTGCAAGGAAAAGAGAATAGCCATACCTTTGCAGCCGGAATTCCACAGCAATCAATAGGTAACATAACATTTTAAACAGACAAAAGCATGAGCAACATAACGAACGCACCATTCAGAGCAGACATAGTAGGCAGTTTCCTTCGTCCGGCACAGATAAAAGAGGCCCGCGAGAAGTTTGCTGCAGGGAAGATAGACGCAGCTGAGCTGAAGAGGGTGGAGGACGAGTGCATCGAGGCACTGGTGAAGAAGCAGATTGCTTCGGGACTCCACGTGATAACGGATGGCGAATACCGTCGCAGTTACTGGCACCTGGACTTTATGTGGGGGCTGAACGGCGTGGAGCACATCGAGCTGGACCATGGCTACCAGTTCCACGGCGAGGAGACCACCAAGGGGTCTTGTGCCGTGACGGGAAAGATAACTGGCGAGAACCACCCGTTCGTGGAGCACTATAAATATGTGAAGCAGTTTGAGACGGAGGGGGTCGTAGCGCGCCAGACCATCCCCGCTCCGGCGCAGTTCTACGCCGAACTGTTCCGCGGCGAAGCGAATACGGCCAATACACGGAAGTTTTACCCCAACGACGAGCAGCTTCTCGAGGACATAGCCGCTGCTTACCGCACCGTGATACAGGAACTGTACGAGGCTGGTTGTCGCAACATACAGTTTGACGACTGCACGTGGGGTATGGTCTGCGACAAGAAGTTCTGGGAGACGATGACCGGCTGTGGCTACGATGTCAACCAGTTGCAGGAAACGTATCTGAAGGTGAACAATCTGGCCCTTGAGGGACGCGAGCAGTACGAGGGACTGGTGATAACCACTCACGTATGCCGCGGCAACTACCATTCCACATGGGCATCAGAGGGTGCCTACGACAGCGTGGCAGAGTATCTCTTTGCACGTGAGAACGTGGACGCGTTCTATCTGGAGTACGACGACGCTCGTTCCGGCGGCTTCGAGCCGCTACAGCACGTGCCTGCCGGCAAGAAGGTGGTGCTGGGACTCATCACGACCAAGTCGCCCGTGCTGGAGGACAAGCAGGAGGTCATCGCCCGCATCCGTGAGGCGGAGAAGTATCTGCCTCTGGAGCAGCTGTGCCTCAGTCCGCAGTGTGGCTTCGCTTCGTGCGAGATAGGCAACAAGCTGACCGACGACGAGCAGTGGGCCAAGATAGCCCTCGTGCAGGAGATAAGCCGCGAGGTTTGGAATGATTGATATAACAACACCGCCCGAGGTTCAAGTAATTATGAACCTCGGGCGGAATGTTTGTGAGATTCTACCCGTATGATATCCTTCTTTAGGCCTCTTTGATCAACGATGTCAACACCGTGATGACATAAACCTAAATTCCGCAACACTATATTTAGGGTAAAATAAATATAACGTGCAAGAAAATAGAGTTTTTATTTAGTCATCGTTTCTCGAAGGCATCTAGAAAATACCGGTTGAACCATGGACAGGGATGGTCTGTAATGTTATGCAGTCCAGACTTCTCTATATGTATAGCCACGATATCGCCGAAATCAGTAGAACCGTCAATGAAGGTAATGTTTTCAAACAGATAGAGTGATTCCCTTATGCGTATGATGCTTTCTTCGAAATTATATGCTATTACGTCATCTGCTACATTGTGTCCGCCCATAGCAATACGCTGCATAACTCGTGCCGTAGAATCAGCAATGGAATCCAGCCCGAAGTAGATAAGACAGATTTTGTAACCAGCCTTTTTGAAATCGTCGATGAGTGTATAGACCAAGTCAGAGGTAAAGTTTGTCTCGAAAGCAAAACTTTTATTTTGCAATATGGCTTCTTCCTTTTCTTGCATCAATGTAGTAATGACAGTGCCGGAAATCCATGACTCTTTCCATTCTGGGTGGCAGTGGCGCAAGTTCATGGCAAGTTTGTCGCCGTCAAATGCTGTAGTAGAGGAATAGAATGGTCCGAGGCGACTCTTGCTTGCTCCGTTAGGTCCTGCGATTATAACGAACTCTGGTCTTCTATTCATGGGATTGTTTTAATAGATACCCCATCTTCCCCATGCCAGGACCGGCTATGCGACGGATGATGGTATAGGTGCGGTTATGAATATTTAGTTTGGCTTCGTCGTCACTTCCGTCTGGATTGGCCAGAAATGTCCTGCCTTTTCCGTCAAAATAAGGTACCGAAATCCCCTTCGCCCATGCTTCCAAGTAGATTTTTTCCACTTCATCATGAACGGCATTGTTGACTTCCATAATGGTCTTGCCGTTTGAAAGTCTCCAATTCTCTATTTCTTCATATTTGCACATATTATAGCTGCAAAGGTATATAATTTCCGCTATATCGGCAAAATTATCGTTGCAAAATATTGGTTTTTCTCGGAACAGCAAGTTTTTGGGGAATATATTGCGACAGAATGAGGAGGGGAAGTTAATAAATTTCGGGATATAACAACGCCGCCCGGGGTTCAAGGAAAGTATGAACCCCGGGCGGACTGTTTTATATAAGGATTATGGATGGGCTTACTTCAGCTTCTTGTAGCCGTAGGCGGCGCGTGCGCCGAGCTGCTCCTCTATGCGGATGAGCTGGTTGTACTTCGCCATGCGGTCGGTGCGTGAGAGCGAACCGGTCTTTATCTGACCGGAGTTGGTGGCAACGGCGATGTCGGCGATGGTGGTGTCCTCTGTCTCACCGGAGCGGTGAGAGGTGACGGTGGTGTAGCCGTGGCGGTGTGCCATCTCGATGGCCTCGAGAGTCTCGGTGAGCGAGCCAATTTGGTTTACCTTGATGAGGATAGAGTTGGCAGCACCCATCTTGATGCCCTTTTCGAGGAACTTCACGTTGGTGACGAAGAGGTCGTCGCCCACGAGCTGGCAGCGGTCGCCGATGGCAGCGGTGAGTTTCACCCAGTTGTCCCAGTCGTTCTCGTCGAGACCGTCCTCGATGGAGTCGATAGGATACTTCGTGATGAGCTCTTCGAGGTACTTTATCTGCTCGTCGGCAGTGAGTTTCTTGCCGTTGGGGTCCTTAGGCATGCCGCTTTTCAGCTTGCTGTAGTCGTAGTACCACTGGCCGTCCTCGCAGGTAGCGAATTCGGAGGCGGCGCAGTCCATGGCAATCTTCACGTCCTTGCCCGGTTCGTAGCCGGCATCCTTGATGGCCTGGCAGATGCTCTCCAGAGCGTCCTCGATGCCGTCCAGTGCTGGAGCGAAACCACCCTCGTCGCCCACGGCGGTAGAGAGACCGCGCTTTTTCAGCAGTTTTGCCAGAGCGTGGAACACCTCAGCACCCATGCGGACAGCCTCGCGCTCGTTTGGTGCACCGACGGGACGAATCATGAACTCCTGGAATGCGATAGGAGCGTCAGAGTGTGCGCCGCCGTTGATGATGTTCATCATAGGCACGGGGAGTACGTATGTGTTGGCACCGCCGACGTAGCGGTAGAGAGGTATCTCGAGGTAGTCGGCAGCGGCGTGCGCTGCAGCAAGTGAGACGCCGAGGATGGCGTTGGCACCGAGCTTGGACTTGGTAGGAGTGCCGTCGAGTTCGAGCATCTTGTAGTCGATGTCGCGCTGGTTGAGCACGGACATGCCCTTCAGTGCAGGAGCGATGACGGTGTTGACGTTCTCGACAGCCTTCAGCACGCCCTTGCCGCCGTAGCGCTGCTTGTCGCCGTCGCGAAGCTCCAGAGCCTCGTTCTCACCGGTGGATGCGCCGGAAGGAACGGAAGCACGGCCTACTACGCCGGACTCCAGGGTTATTTCCACTTCTACGGTTGGGTTGCCGCGAGAGTCAAGAATCTCTCTTGCATGTACGTTTTCGATGATCATAGTTGTGTGTGATTGTTTGTTGTGTTGAAAATTATAAACTTTGAACTTTGTCTTTCCGCTTGCAAAGTTACCAAGAATTCCAAACAACGCCAATTCTGTGGTATCATCAAAAGTAGGTAAATTGCGGTTACCCATTTTTAGGTAATTCCCGGGGGCAGAGTGCCGTGTCCGTGGCTATCTGCTGCCGCTGTTCTGTACGAAGTCGGCAAAGATTGTGCGGCTCGCCTCGTCCGTTTTGTACGAGAACTCGGGGTGCCACTGGTAGGCGCGCAGGTAGCGCATCGTGTTGTGGCACACGGCTTCCACCAGCCCGTCCGTGCTCGTGGCCATCGCCGTCAGGTCGGTGGCGAGGGTGCGTATTGCCTGATGGTGGTAGCTGTTGACACCCAGCGTCGTGATACCTAATAATGAGTGTAGTGGGGTGGAGGGCAGAATACTCACATTGTGTATGTGTCGGTCGTAGGGAGCCGTCATATGGTGCTCCACGTCGGAGGGGTGCTCGGTGGGCAAGTCCTGATAGAGTGTGCCGCCAAGGGCAGCGTTGATAAACTGTATGCCGCGGCAGATGCCCATCACCGCCTTGTCCTGTCGCAGTGCCTCGCGAAGCAGTAGTAGCTCCATGCGGTCTCGGTCGTCGGAACATTCGCCGCACTCGGTGGTGGGCGTAGCGTTATATAAATAAGGTGACACGTCGTGGCCGCCCGTAAAGAGCAGGCCGTCGCACATGGTAGTGAGGTGTGCCAAGTCCGCCGAGTCGTGTGTCAGCGGCAGCATGACGGGCATTCCGCCCGCCTCGGCGATGCCGTCCATATATCCCGGCAGCATCCAGAGGCTCTCCCGCCCGGTATCCACGAGCGGAGTAATTCCGATAAGAGGTTTCATAAGAGTGTGTTGTGTGTTTGTGTGTTGAGATTGTCGCAATTCTGCTGCGAAGTTACACAAAATATTCGGAATAGCCTAAATATTACGACAAATTGCCACTTCGACTATAACTATTAAACAAAAGACGGCTTATACTATACAGTTTTCTTCTTTTTGCAATGAATTGCATTTTTCTTGTTTATTATCACTATATTTGCAACGCATTACAAAAAAAAACAAAGGTGTATTTTTGCACGTTACTAAAACGATAAATTGCTACCTTGAGGGTAATTTCATTGTAATGGCTTTAGTAAAGAAATGTGGGAAATGGAACTTTTTGCAGTAAAACATTTGTGGGAGATGGGACTTTTCTCCATAAAACATTTGTGGGAAATGGAATTTTTATATATCTTTGCACTCAAAATCAACGTTTTATGGCAAATCATACGTTCAAAAGAAAGATATACAGCAAAATGCTGGCTTGGAAGGAAGAGCGAAACGGCAAAACAGCACTGCTCATCAAGGGGGCCAGACGCATCGGAAAGTCAACCATCGTACGTACTTTTGTAGAGAAGGAATACCATAGCAGTATCATCATTGACTTCTCTAAAGCATCACGCGAGACGACAGCTCTTTTTGACGACCTTACGAACCTGGATTTCATTTTCCTGCGCTTACAATCACAATACCAAACAGTACTGGTGCCCCGGCAGTCTGCCATAGTCTTTGATGAAGTGCAACTTTGCCCCAAAGCTCGTCAGGCCATAAAGCATCTCGTTGCCGATGGGCGGTATGACTACATTGAAACAGGTTCACTTATTAGTATAAAGAAGAACGTGGAGAACATAATTATTCCGAGCGAGGAGACTCGCTTGGAAATGTACCCAATGGACTATGAGGAGTTTCTCTGGGCCACTGGTGACACGGCTTCCATACCTCTTCTCAAGCAGTTTTTCGAAGCAAAGATACCACTCGCAAATGCCCATCGCGAAGCCATGCGCCGGCTACGTCTCTACATGCTCATTGGAGGTATGCCACAAGCCATAAATGAATATCTCGACACAAATAATCTCAGCAAAGTTGACATGGTGAAGCGCGAAATTATCGAGCTTTATCTTGACGATTTCCGTAAGATAGACAAGAGCGGACGGGCATCAAAACTTCTTGCGGGCATTCCGTCAGAGTTGAGCAAGAACAGTAGCCGCTATCAAGTGGCAAGTGTGCTGGGCGATTCTGAACGCAAAAACCTCATGGGCGTACTAGCTGACATGAAGGACAGCATGGTAGTAAACTTTGCCTATCATGCCAACGATCCCAGCGTAGGCTTCTCGCTACATTCTGACGAAAATTACTACAAGATGTTCATGGGCGATACAGGCCTTTTCATTACGCTTGCCTTTTGGGACAAAGACCACACAGAGAATATCATCTACGAGAAATTACTCAGCGACAAATTGAGTAGCGACCTTGGATATGTTTACGAAAACCTCGTGGCACAGATGCTGGTAGCATCGGGCAATAAATTGTTCTATTATACCTTCCCACTGCCTGACAGTCACAAAAGCTACGAAGTGGACTTCCTGCTCTCGCGAGGCAAGAAGATATATCCGATAGAAGTCAAGTCGTCCGGCTACAACAGCCACAAGTCGCTTGACGAGTTCTGCCTTAAATTCTCGGACCGTATAGACAAGCGCTTCCTTCTCTATACCAAAGATTTGAAGAAAGACGGTCAGACACTCCTCCTCCCAGTTTACATGACTCCATTCTTATAACGAAACACCGAGAATAACTTGCTACCAAACCAGCTAATAATTATCGTCGGGGGTGGCAATGATGCTCCCATTCTGCTGACCTTTCATGGTCTTGCAGAATGGGAACATTTCGTTAACGTTACTTCAAGATTACGGGAAGCATGTAGATGGGCAGGAATTTTATTAGACCTTCCTTTCGGTAGTCTTTAGTGTATACAAT
>CAVCKM010000027.1:0-17887 GCA_963602765.1 Alistipes putredinis
CGGCGCTAAACACCGCGCCGAATCGCTTTACTGGATGTGTTATTGACATGATTTCTGTAAATGGTTACTTATGTGGTCTTCTGCAAACTGTTACTTATGTGGTCTTAAACTCATAAGTAAAAACGGACTCGGCGCGGTGTTTAGCGCCGCCTAAGGAAACTTAAAAAAGTTGTCCTAAGTTGTCCGTGTTGTCGTCTTTCCTTTCAAGTCCGTGTTGTCGTCATTCTTTGAGTCCAAGTATGTGGTCTTAAATCCGCAAGCACAGACGATTCGGCGCGGTGTTTAGCGCCGCCAAGGGTAACTTAAAAAAGTTCTTGCTTAGGCAAGCGGCAAAGCCGAGCGGTCCTAAGTTGTCCGTGTTGTCGTCTTTCTCCCAATGCACGTGTTGTCGTCTTTCTCCAATACACGTGTTGTCTTCATTGTCAACTTGAAGTTTTGTCGTTTCTTTGCAAAGGTAAGTAATTTTTGCAACATGAGGAAGAAATGTTGTCGTTTTGCGACAGATTTGGCGGTCCAAGACAAAAGTTATGGTCAAAAACCGCCTTTTACGAGAAATATTCTGTAACTTTGCAAGAAATTTGATTCTTACACACCATATACACACGACAATAAGAGCATGTTCACAGAAAAAGCCAACGACATCTTCCGCCGCGCCATCAAGGACTACCACGTGACGGACAACGTGGAGACACCCATAAGCAATCCCTTTGAGGAGGGCACGATAGAGGCCACGCTGTACCACAAATGCTGGATAGACACCGTGCAGTGGCATTTCGAGGACATCATACGCGACCCCGAGATAGACCCCACTGCGGCTCTCGTCCTCAAGCGACGCATCGACAAGAGCAACCAGGACCGCACGGACATGGTGGAGGACATCGACACGTATTTCCGTGAGAAGTATGCCACGGTGAAGCCACTGCCCGACGCCACCATCAATACCGAGTCGCCCGCGTGGGCCATCGACCGCCTCTCCATCCTGGCCCTTAAGATATGGCACATGACGGAGCAGACCGAGCGCACCGATGCCTCCGCAGAGCACCTCGCCACGTGCCGCGGCAAGCTCAACGTGCTGCTCGAACAGCAGGTGGACCTCTCCACCGCCATCGACCAGCTGCTCGACGACATAGCAGCCGGACGCAAGTACATGAAGGTGTACCGACAGATGAAGATGTACAACGACGAGAGCACCAACCCCGTACTCTACGCAAAGAAGTAGGGGGAACTGCAGAAAGAATTGTAGAAGGAACAAAGAGATGAAGCTACTGGTTATCAGGTTCTCCGCCCTTGGCGACGTGGCCATGCTGGCCGCCGTCGTACGTGAGGTGGCGGAGCAGCACGCCGACGTGGACGTGACCGTCGTGTCGCGCCCCTTCTGTGCCCCGCTCTTTGAGGGCATCAGCGGATGCGTACACTTCTTCCCCGTTGACCCGAAGAAGGGGGAATACAAGGGACAGAAGGGGATGTGGCGACTCTTCAAACGACTCGACAAGGAGCACTTCGACTACGTCTGCGACATGCACGACGTACTGCGCACGAAGATGCTCCGTCTTTTTTTTGTCCTCGCAGGATACAAGGTAAGCCACATCGACAAGCACCGCGCCATGCGCAAACGGCTCACCGCCCAGGGTGCAAAAAAACAACTCACACAACTGCCCACCAGCTTCGACAACTACCGCGCCGCACTGCCGTCTGAACTCGCAACGCAGACTGCTCTTTTTAAGGAAGACAACTCGGACAACAAAGACAACCTTTTTTTCGGCGGCTCGGAACACCCGAGCCGAATCATGGAGTCTGCTTCTTTTAAAGAAGACAACACGGACAACATAAGACCGCTCGGCTCTGCCGCTTGCCTAAGCAAGAACTTTTTTTTCGGCGGCTCGGAACACCCGAGCCGAATCATGGAGTCTGATGCCGTTTCCTCAAGACTTTCCAAAGAGCCAACACCTCGGCTGCATGCTCCTCTTATCTCCCTTGCTCCCTTTGCTGCACACGGCGGCAAGATATATCCTTTGGAGAAGATGCACCGCGTTGTGGAGATTATCATTGAGCGACAGCCCGACGTGAAGATAATGCTCTTCGGCGGAGGAGGTAAGGAGGCCGAACTCATGACGGCGTGGGAGAAGGAGTTCCACGGCAACGTCGAGGCCACCTCGGTACGGCTGCAGGAACGCCGCAGGCAGGAGCCGGACTTCGTGCCCATGCGTGAGGAACTGCGGCTCATGCGACAGTCGGACGTGATGGTCTCCATGGACTCCGGCAACATGCATCTGGCATCCCTCGTCGGCACGCGCGTCGTCAGCATCTGGGGAGCCACACACCCAAAGGCCGGATTCCTCGGATGGCACCAGAGTCCAGCCGACTGCGTGCAGGTAGACCTGCCCTGCCGACCCTGCTCCATCTTCGGCAAGAAACCGTGCCTGCGCGGCGACATGGCATGCATGAACCAGATAACACCCGAAATGATTGTAGACAGAATATTTACTTACAAACAATAAATCTCAAGAGAACACGCACAAACGTTATGATTATCACTATCGCAAGACAGTGCGGATGTGATGCCGGCAGCGTTGGACAGATACTGGCCAACCACTACGGCGTGCCACTCTACACCCGAAAAGACTTCCTGGAGAAGGCCCGTCGCATGGGACTATACGACGAGATGTACGACTTCTTCTCCGAACACCCCATCGACACCCTCGCCATGGCTGCCACCATGCAGGAGTCAGCCACCGAGGAGGTGCGCCAGCGACTGCGCAAGGCCGTCAGCGACTTCGTCGGCGACGAGGACTGCATCATCGTAGGACGATGCGGCAACGTCATCCTCGACCAGCGCCTGGACCTCACCACCGTATTCCTCCACGCCCCGTACGACGTCCGCGTGGAGAACATCGCACAGCGACACCACCTCTCAGCCGCCGCTGCCGCCGACCGCGTTGACCACATCGACGAGGAGCGACGCAACTACCACCAGTACTACACCGGCCACACCTGGGGCGACGCCGCCGACTACAACATCTCCCTCGACGTGCACCACTTCGGCACGGAGATGACGGCACACATCATAGAGGAGGCCATACACAACGCACGCACTTAGAGACATGAAATACGTACTACAATTTCTCATCATAGTAGCCTTCTCCTTTCTCGGAGAGGTGCTCCACGCCGTACTGCCCCTGCCCGTTCCGGCAAGCATCTACGGCATCGTGCTGCTCTTCCTCGCCCTGGAACTCCGCTGGGTCAAGGTGCAGCAGATAAAGGAGACGTCGACATTCCTCATCGCCGTCATGCCACTGATGTTCGTGCCCCCGGCCGTGGGACTCATCCCTGCATGGGACGGCATCAAGCACCACCTCCTCTCCTACACCCTCATCACCGTCGTCAGCACCTTCGTCGTCATGGCAGCGGCAGGATGGGTAACACAGGCGGTGATCAGAACCGGCAACAAAAAGTCTGAAGAAGGGAGGGACAAACAATGAACATGCTCGAAAACTCCGTATTCTTCGGCGTCATGATAAGCCTCGTCAGCTACGCCGTCGGCATGTGGCTCAAACGCAAGACGGGATGGGCACTTATGAACCCCCTGCTCGTCTCCATAATACTCGTCATCGCCACGCTGCTGCTCTTCAATATCAGCTACGACTCCTACAAGCAGGGCTCCAACATCATCACCTACCTGCTCACCCCCGCCACCGTCTGCCTCGCCGTCCCCCTCTACCAGCAGGTGGAGCTGCTCAAGCGCAACTTCAAGGCACTCATGGCAGGCATGCTCGCAGGAGTGCTCGCCTCTCTGGGGTGCATACTCCTCATGGCACTCCTCCTCGGACTGGACCACGCCACGTACGTCACCTTCCTCCCCAAGAGCATCACCACCGCCATCGGCATCGGTGTCTCCGAGGAACTGGGCGGCATCGTACCCGTCACCGTCGTCTGCATCATCGTCACGGGAGTGCTGGGCAACGTCTTCGCCGAGAAGTTCCTCAAGCTCATACACGTCACCAACCCTATTGCCAAGGGCATCGCCATCGGTTCGGCAGCCCACGCCGTCGGCACGGCAAAGGCAATGGAGATGGGGGCCGTGGAAGGCTCCATGAGCTCGCTCAGCATCGTCGTCTGCGGCATCATGACAGTGGTGCTCGCAAGCCTCTTCGCTATGATGGCATAATATGATAACTTAAAAAGAAACCCATGCTCGGAACCATCGTCAATACAACGACCATCATCGTCGGCACTATCGTCGGCACCCTGCTGCACAGCGGTGTCAAGGACCAGTACAAGCGCGTGCTCTACGACGGCCTCGGACTGGCATCCCTCGCCATCGGCCTCAACGCCACCATCTCGCACATGCACGACAGCCAGTACCCCGTACTCTTCATCCTCGCCATCGCCATCGGCGGCATCGTAGGCACAAGGCTCGACCTCGACGCGCGGTTCCGCAAGCTGATAGACAGAAAAAAGACCCCTCCGGCATCCCACGAAGGTACGCCGGAGGGGCAAACAACAAAATCTGTATCTCTTGCCGACGGTCTCATCACCGCCGTGCTGCTCTATTGCATCGGTCCGCTCTCCATGCTCGGACCGGTCATCAGTGCCCTGAAGGGCGACAACACCCTCCTCTTCACCAACGCCACGCTGGACCTCGTCTCCGCCATCGTCTTCGCCTCCACCTACGGCATCGGCATGATACTGGCGGCCCCCGTCCTGTTCCTGTGGCAGGGCATGTTCTACCTCGTAGCTACGGTGTCGAGCCAGGCGGTCAGCGACGCCCTGATGAACGAACTGCTCATCGTCGGCGGACTGCTAATCTCCGGCAGCGGACTCTCCCTGCTCAACCTGAAGGACTGCAAGACCCTCAATCTCCTCCCCTCGCTCCTCGTCCCCATCATCTGGTTTGCCGTAAGGGCATTGTTCTAAACCACAAGTAATGTTAAAAAAACAACTTGCGCATTAATGAAGACAACTCGGACAACTTTGGACAACTTTTTTATATTACCTTGGCGGCACTAAACACCGCGCCGAATCATTGTTGCCTGCGAGTTTTATACTACAGGAGTAACCTGTATAGTGAAATGATGTCAGTATCGTAACCGTCTACAGAAATGATGTCAGTAACTCATTCTGTACAGCGATTCGGCGCGGTGTTTAGCGCCGCCAAAGGAAACTTTAAAAAGTTGTCCAAAGTTGTCCGAGTTGTCTTTAATAAATATCAAGTTGTTTTTTAATTCGGCAGCTACTCGTAATAGTAGTCGGTGGACATCCGTTCTGATGCTTCGTACATGTCGATGATGTACTGCTGGTCGGCGGCGGAGAGCTGTGCGAACGCCTTGTCCACGGCGGCTTGTGCGGCATCCGGCTGCGTGGTCGTCTGGGTTGCCACGGGTGCCTGCACCGTCTGACTGTCTACGGTGCCCGCATTAGGTTTTACCAATACTACGGCGAGGGCCACGGCAGCTGCCACGGCAGTGGGCACGAGAGCCACTATCCATGCACGGCGGCGTTTCTTAGGCTGCACACGCTCCATCACGCGGTCCTGCAGGGCATCCAGTGCCCCTTCCGGCAGGCGGTACGGCATGCGTTTGCCTGCGGCAGCGAAGATGTCCTCGTCCTTTATGCGTATGTCATGTTCCTTATTGTTCATGGCTGTTGACGTATTTGATTATCTTATCCTTTGCTATGTGGTAGTTCTGCTTCACGCTGGCCGTGGTGGACCCGGTGGCCTCGGCGATGTCGGCGAACGACATTTCGTCGTAGTAGCGCATATTGAACGCCAGCTGCTGCTTCGTGGGCAGCGTCAGTATGGCTTTCTGCAGTAGAAGGGCGGCGCGGTCGCCGTAGTCGATGCCTGCGTCCGCCTTCGGCGCGGCTATCTGCGTGATGCCTGCCGTGTCGTCCAGCGAGAGCGTCGGTTGGCGGCGGCGTTCTATGATGCGCAGTGCCTCGTTCGTGGCAATACGGAAGAGCCACGTAGTTATCTTGCTCTCGCCCTTGAACTTGTCCATCGAGCGGTACGCCCTGATGAACGTCTCCTGCAGGGCATCCTCAGCATCCTCGTGCGAGACAACGAGTCGCCTGATGTGCCAGTACAGCATTTCTTGGTACTGGTCCATCATCTTGCGGAACTCTATGTTGTCTTTCGTTGCCAATCTCTTTTCCTGTTTACACACCTTTGACCCGTACAGGTCGCAAAAGTAAAAAAACTTGTAGGGCATCCCTACAAAAACTTTTATGGCTTCCCTACAATTTCCTCTCCCACAATCCTTCCCATGGTCCAGGCGGCCTGGAGGTTGAAGCCTCCCGTGATGGCGTCGACGTCCAGCACCTCTCCGGCAAAGAACAACCCAGGGCGGTGGCGGCTCTCAAGCGTATTGGCATTGACGCTGGAGAGGGCCACGCCGCCTGCCGTGACGAACTCTTCCTTGTATGCTCCCTTGCCCGTCATCTGCTGCACGTCGGCGGTGAGGACTTCGATGAGGCGGTTGAACTGTTTCTTGCCCACCTCAGCCCATCGTCGTTCCGGCGCAATGCCGGCGCGGGCGGTGAGGTATGTCCACAGTCGCGCCGGGAGGTCGAAGGGGCGCACGTTGGTGACCAGCTTCTGCGGTGCCGTCTGGAGGATGCTCCGCAGCTCCGCCTCCACGTCGGGGCGTGGCGTGGCAGTCCAGTTGATGAGCACAGGCGTGCAGTAGTCGCAGTCGTGCAGGTGGCGTGCGGCATAGGAGGACAACTTGAGGGCGGCAGGACCGCTGAGTCCCCAGTGCGTGACGAGCAACGCGCCCTCTGAGGTGAACTTCGTGCCGGGCACGGCGAGGTGCGCCTCCACCACGGTGCCCATGAGGGCGCGCAGTGCGGTGTCTTCTATATTAAAGGTAAAGAGGGAGGGTACGGGCGCTACGATGTCGTGGCCCATGTCGGCGTAGGGTTGCAGGGCTGCGGGACGTGGCTGTCCGCCGGTGCAGACGGCGATGCGGACGTCGTCGGTGAAGTCGGCAATGGTGCCGTGCCATTGCGTGACGGTCTTCACGCCCAACCGGCGTGCGTGGAAGGTGAGGGTGTTGACGATGGTCATGGCATCCTGCGTCTGCGGGAAGATACACTGGTCTTCCTGCGTGACGAGGCGCACGCCGCGGTCTTCAAACCATCGGCAGGTATCCTCGGGACTGAAGCGTTTGAAGAGTCGCTTCATGAGTTTGTGACCACGTGGGTAAGCCTGTTTGAGGTCGGTGATGTTGGCAAACGAGTTTGTCACGTTGCAGCGTCCGCCGCCCGTGATGGCCACTTTGGCGAGCACCTTCGTGGCGCGTTCGTAGATGGTGACGTCTGCCTGCGGGCAGAGTTCCTTGGCTGTGATGGCGGCAAAGAATCCTGCCGCTCCTCCGCCTATTATAGCAATCTGGATGATGTTGTCTGAATTACAAATGGTACAACTTGTGCTCTTCGGGGGTAGTACTCCGACCGGGAATCGAACCCGGATCTACTCTTTAGGAGAGAGTTGTTCTATCCATTGAACTATCAGAGCCCGCAGTGCGACTGCAAAGGTAGGCATTTTATTTCAGATGTGCAAACTTTTATTGATTTTGTCGTCCGTATGCCTTTTAAATTATACGGCCTTGAGGTCGAAGGAGGCGTCCCAGTCTTTCCAAACGGGTTCGCGTCCGAGGGCTTTGAGGCGCTCGGTTATCTGGGCTGCGGTGCGGTCGTCGGAGACGGTGAACTGCTCCAGTGCCTGCGGATAGGTGTAGTAGCCGCCGGGGTTCACTTTCGACTCGGCGGACATGGTGGTGACGCCGAGCGTACACATGTTGTCGCGTATGAACTCCGGCTCTCGTGTGCTGTATGAGATGTCCACGTCGTGGTCGAAGATGCGCATGGCGAAGGTGACCTGCGCCAGCTGGCGGTCGGTGACGAAGCAGTTGGGCTGGAAGCCCTCGTTCTGTGCCGGGCGCATACGTGGGAAGTTGACGGAGTACTTGGTGCGCCAGTAGTGCTTCTGTAGGTAGCGCAGGTGGTATGCCATCATGACGACATCGGTGCGCCATTCCTTTTCGAGTCCGAGGAGTGCACCCATGCCGATGGAGTGTACGCCGGCCTGCCCCATACGGTCGAAGCCGTCGACGCGCCATTCGAACTTGGACTTCATGCCTGCCGGGTGGTAGAGCTTGTAGTTGTCGCGGTGGTATGTCTCCTGGAAGCAGATGACACCGTTCATGCCGTGCTTGGTCAGCTCGTAGTACTCCTCGGCCTTCAGCGGCATCACCTCAATCTTGATGTTAGCGAAGTATTTCTTTGCTATGTCGATGGCCTTGGCGAGGTATGGCACGCCGGCCTTGGCGGGGTTTTCGCCCGTGACGAGGAGGATGTTCTCGAAGGGTGCGAGTTTTTTGATGGCGCGGTATTCGTTCTCTATCTGCTCGGGGGTGAGGATGGTGCGTGCCATGGGGTTGGAGCGGTGGAAGCCGCAGTAGACGCAGGAGTTGGAGCAGGAGTTGGTGATGTAGAGCGGTATGAACATGGACATGGTCTTGCCGAAGCGTTCTTCGGTGTATTTCTTCGAGAGGTGTGCCATCTGTTCAAGGAACGGCTCTGCTGCCGGTGATATCATGGCCATGAAGTCGTTGACGTCACAGTGTTCTTTGGCGAGGGCGCGGCGTACGTCGGCCTCGGTCATGGAGGCGATGCGCCGTGTGGTGTCGTCCCAGCTTATCTTTAATAGTTCGTCTGAAAACATTTTTGTTGTTACGTTTAATTCATTTTTTGTGGTGGACGCTAATTGGCGTGTCAGAGTTTCCGCAGGTCGTGCGTGAGTTTGGCTGCGCAGAAGTTCGGTCCGCACATGGTGCAGTACTCTCCGTCGGTGTGTCCTGCCTCCTCGAAGTATTTGAGGGAGAGCTCAGGGTCTAGGGAGAGGTGGAACTGGTCGCGCCAGCGGAACTCGAAGCGTGCCTTCGAGAGAGCGTTGTCTCGCACCTGCGCTCCGGGGTGTCCCTTGGCGAGGTCGGCGGCGTGGGCGGCTATCTTGTACGTGACGACGCCCGTGCGCACGTCGTCCTTGTTGGGCAGTGCGAGGTGCTCCTTCGGTGTGACGTAGCAGAGCATTGCGGTGCCGAGCCATGCTATCTGCGCTCCTCCGATGGCGGAGGTGATGTGGTCGTAGCCGGGGGCTATGTCGGTGACGATGGGTCCGAGGGTGTAGAAGGGTGCCTCGTGGCAGTGTGTGAGCTGCCGCTCCATGTT
Organism: Alistipes putredinis; assembly: GCA_963602765.1. Taxonomy (GTDB): domain Bacteria; phylum Bacteroidota; class Bacteroidia; order Bacteroidales; family Bacteroidaceae; genus Prevotella. Next base: position 9,232 of record CAVCKM010000027.1, read on the forward strand.
CTCGCGTATCTTGTGCATGGGTACGTGTCCGGGGCCTTCGATGAATGCCTGCACGCCCTTGTCCCAGGCGCGGGTGACGAGTTCGCCCATCGTGTCCAGCTCGGCAAACTGTGCTGCATCGTTGGCGTCGGCGGTGCATCCGGGGCGCAGTCCGTCGCCCAGGGAGAGGGCGGTGTCGTACTGGCTTACGATGTCGCAGATGTCGTCGAAGTGTTCGTAGAGGAACGACTCGCGGTCGTGTATGAGACACCATTTGCTCATGATGGATCCGCCACGGCTTACTATGCCGCAGAGGCGCGAGTCGGCGAGGTGCACGTTGTGGCGGCGTATGCCGGCGTGTATGGTGAAGTAGTCCACGCCCTGCTCGCACTGTTCGATGAGCGTGTCGCGGTATATCTCCCACGTGAGGTCCTCGACGCGTCCGTCCACCTTCTCGAGAGCCTGGTAGATGGGCACGGTGCCTACGGGCACGGGGCAGTTGCGTATGATCCACTCGCGCGTCTCGTGTATGTTGGCGCCGGTGGAGAGGTCCATGAGGGTGTCTCCGCCCCATTTGCAGGACCAGATGGCCTTGTCCACTTCCTCTTCGATGGATGAGGTGGTGGCGGAGTTGCCTATGTTGGTGTTGATCTTGACGAGGAAGTTGCGGCCTATTATCATTGGCTCCGCCTCGGGGTGGTTGATGTTGGCGGGCAGCACGGCACGTCCGCGGGCTATCTCGTCGCGCACGAATTCGGGTGTGATGTGCGTCTTGATGCCCAGTTCGGCGCAGTTCATGTTCTCGCGTATGGCGACGTACTCCATTTCGGGCGTTATGATGCCCTCTTTGGCGTACTGCATCTGCGTGGGCGTGTGTCCTGCCTTGGCGCGGCGTGGCAGCTGTATGTGTTCGAAGCGCAGGTCGTCGAGCGAGTGGTCTGCCAGGCGCATGCGTCCGTAGTCGCTGGAAATCTGGCTGAGCTGCTCGGTGTCGCCGCGGTCTTCTATCCACTGCTGTCGCAGGCGTGGGAGTCCTTTCTTGAGGTCCACGTCGATGTTGGGGTCGGAGAAGGGTCCGCTGGTGTCGTAGATGTAGACGGGGTCGTTGGGCGTGGTGTGTGGCACGCCGTTACGGTCTTTCGTCACTGTGGGCGAGAGGTTCACTTTCTGCATGCCCACTTTGATGTCCGGGAACAGTGTGCCGCTCATGTACGCCTTTTCTCTCTTTGCGTATGCTTTGTTGTCGTTTGGCATAGTGGTTGGGGGAACTTGAAGATATTTTAGGACTTGAAGGTCTTTAGGACTTGAAGATATTTTAGGACTTTAATGCCCGTTAATTTACCATTAATTTTATTCATTAATATTATTTAGACTGGGTACTGTTTAGACTGGGACTTTTATACATATTGTGCCAGTGTCTGATTCTAACTATCCTACTTGTATCTTCCGGATGGAAATAAATATTAATGGTTAAAATTAATGGTAAATCTACTTGTTTCTTCCGGACGGAAATAAATATTAATGGTTAAAATTAATGGTTAATTAACGGCAATTAAAGTCTTAAAAAACACATTCAGGTCAAAATGACCTTCAAGTCAGAAAACTTCATTTGGTGGATATTATGTTTACTGGCCGAGGAAGGCGGTGAGTGGCGAGGATGCCTGTGCGGAGTCGCTGACGGCGCCGAGTCCGGCTTCGTAGGCTCTGCGTCCAGCCTCAACGGCTTCCCTGAATGCTACTGCCATCTGTACGGGGTCGCCGGCTACGGCGATGGCGGTGTTTACCAGACAGCAGTCGGCACCCATCTCCATGGCTTCTGCGGCGTGGCTCGGTGCTCCGATGCCGGCATCTACGACGACGGGGACGGTGGCCTGCTCGATGATGATCTGGAGGAAGTCCTTCATGCGCAGTCCCTTGTTGGTGCCGATGGGTGCGGCGAGGGGCATGACGGTGGCAGCGCCTGCCTCTTCGAGGTGCTTGCAGAGGGTAGGGTCAGCCTGGCAGTATGGGAGAACGACGAAGCCGAGCTTGACGAGCTGCTCCGTGGCCTTGAGGGTCTCTATGGAGTCGGGCAGCAGGTAGCGTGGGTCGGGGTGTATCTCGAGTTTGAGCCAGTTGGTGCCGAAGGCTTCGCGTGCCATCTGTGCTGCGAAGACGGCTTCCTCTGCCGTGCGTACGCCGGAGGTGTTGGGCAGCAGCTGTATGCCGTCGTTCTGTGTGATGTGGGTGAGGAGGTCGTCGTGCTTGTCGCCAAGCTCGATGCGCTTCATGGCCACGGTGACCATCTCCGTGCCGCTGGCCTTGATGGCTTCCGCCATGAGGGCGTTGTTGTTGAACTTGCCTGTCCCGAGGAACAGGCGTGAACTGAATTCTCTTCCTGCAATGGTAAGTTTGCTCATATTGTTTGGTTTGATTAGTCGTAAAACGACAAATTTATATATTGACGACAACTCAGTTTGATAATAAAGACAACTCCTTGCATTGGAGAAGGACGACAACTCGATGTCGGGGGAAGGAAGACAACTCGGACAACTTGGGACAACCTTTTTAAGTTACCATAGGCGGCGCTAAACACCGCGCCGAATCGCTTTACTGGATGTGTTACTGACATGATTTCAGTAAACGGTTACTTATGGGGTCTTCAGTAAACGGTTACTTATGGGGTCTTAAACTCATAAGCAAAAAACGGACTCGGCGCGGTGTCTAGCGCCGCCAAAGGAAACTTAAAAAAGTTGTCCAAAGTTGTCCGTGTTGTCGTCATTCCTTTCAGGCACGTGTTGTCGTCTTTCCTTTCAAGTCAGTGTTGTCTTTATTTAGTGAGGGTGAGTAGTCGTTTCATTTCTTCGGCGGGCGAAGGGGCGCGCAGTACAGTGCCGCTGAGGGCTATGCCCTGGATGCCCGTGGCGAGGATGGCGGGGATGTCGTCGGCGGTGATGCCTCCGATGGCGACGACGGGGAGGGCGATGTCAGCCTCCTGCATCTGGCGGACTATTCTGCGGTAGCCCTCCAGACCCAGTACGGGGGAGAGACGCTCCTTTGTCGTGGTGAAGCGGAAGGGGCCGCAGCCGATGTAGTCGGCACCGTTGCGGTGGTGCGCGAGGATGTCGTCGAAGGTGTTTGCCGTGCCGCCGATGATGTAGTCGTGACCGAGGATGGCGCGAGCCTGGTCTATGGGCATGTCGTTCTTTCCGAGGTGTACGCCGTCGGCGTGCAGCTCCTTGACGAGGGCCACGTTGTCGTCGATGACGAACGTGGCTCCCGCCTCACGGCACATGCGGAGTGCCTCCTGGGCGACGGGCCGTATCTGGTCGGTGGTGTGGTCCTTCATGCGCAGCTGTATCCATCGGCATCCGCCTTCGAGTGCCATGCGTACGGAGTCGAGGTAGGTGTACCTGTCCGTATAGTGTGTGATGAACTGTAGCATGGGCGTGTGACTTTATCCTCCGCAGGCGGCTACTATGACGGTGATGTCATCGTTTTCGTGCAGCTCGGTCTCGTCCCAAAGGGGGCGCGACACCATCTGCATGTCGATGGCTACGGCGACGCCGGTGGTGGGCAGTCCCATCTCGGCTACCAGTTCCGCCACGGTCTGTGCGGCGGTCTGGGTGGGTTTGGTGTTTAGTAGTATATTCATAAAAAAACCGGATAATGACGTTGTCATTACCCGGGGGCATATATACATATATATTAATAATGTATACACATGAAAGAAGTATCTCATTTCCTACGGCAGCATTGTCTGCATCAGGTCAATGGGTATAATCTCAGCCTCTGCTCTTTTCAGAGCCATAGGCACCCCCGAGTATCTGTTTAGATGCCGCAAAGTTACGACATTCTAGCGAAACCTCCAAATATTTTGCCGATAAATTTTATCGGGCAACCACGTTCTGCAAATCGGGTAACATGTATGCAAATATGGAGTTGCATTCCAAATTTGCATAAGAATGGACTATATTAAGCGAGACATAGGAAAGTCGGGGAATGGGTCAGCACCCCTATATCCAGACGCGCAGTGGTCTATGCCGGGTCGCTGGAGGACAAAAATGGCGAGATACAACTGCTGAACTACCAGAACATTTAAAAAAATTAGCAAAATATTTGCAAGATAAAAAAAAAGTATGTACCTTTGCACCGCATTTCGACAAGGTAACGTCAAAATGTTGCTATAGTTAATGGATGGCGGGATAGCTCAGCTGGTTAGAGCGTCGGATTCATAATCCGGAGGTCGAGGGATCGTGACCCCCTCCCGCTACGAAAAGGCATCTGCAAGCGATTGTAGATGCCTTTTTGTTTTTCCCGACTTCAATTGCCGTCCTAAGGACATTGAGGACTTTTATTGTCACTCTAATGATATTGACGACTTTTATTGCCACTCTAATGATATTGAAGACTTTAATTGCCGTTAATTGACCATTAATTGGACCATTAATTTTTAATTTCAGAAAGAACAAATAATATTAATGGATAAAATTAATGGTTCATTAACGGGCATTAAAGTCAACAAAAAAAATCGTTGGCGTCAAAATGTCCATTAGAGTCACCCACCACGAAGATTCCCCGCCTTTTGTAGTTTTTTAACAATATTTATTGTTCCCTTACGGGAATATTGACTAACTTTGCAGCAGAACATAGGAAGACCTTGTAAGGAGGCTTGATACTATGTGTACGCGCACAGCTTTGTAACAACACTGCTGTTCAAGACTTTGCAAAAAAGTTTTATCTAATCATTATAGAGAGCAAATAATCACTAAAGCAAAGAAATTATGAAGAAGTTTAAGACTAATCTCGCCGCGATGGTTGCGATAGCAGCCCTGGCGGCAACAGCAGTGTCCTGCTCCAACAACGACGTTGTCGGTGACAATGGCAGCAACGGCGGTGACAACGGCAGCAGCGTGGCCAACATAAACGCCAGCAGCCTCGCCGACTTCAGCATCTACTCCGACAAATCAGTGCTCAGTTCTACACGCTCGGGAGCAACGACGACATCTTACTTTGTCTATGCCAAAGTACAGGACTCTGAGAATGAAACCACTGATGAGCAGCTCAAGAATAACCTGTATGGGAAAGACAGCTCCGGCGACTATTACAAGTATTGGAACAAACATCCGCAGAAGGAAGATAACGGAGAAGCTGTCTCCAAAGCTGAGTGCCAGTTCGTCCTGGACTATCTGAAGGCTAACCCAAACAAGGGCTGGACCAATATCGACATCGAGACATATTATATACAGTATGTCGGCGGTTCTAAGGCGAAGTACAACGCCATAGACAATAATGGTGCGAATCACGAAATCACTGGTTCTAACCAAATGGACTACATCCAGTTCGGCACAAATCACATCAACGATTACAACGCTAACTACGGTCCGCGCGCATTCGTCAATGGCTGCAACCTGAAGGACAACACACCGTCCTACCACGACAGCTGGGGCGACAAGAACAACCAGAAGTACGACAAATACCAGTACTACTACATTGAGTACAACGGTCAGAAGAACCTCTACCTCTGCTTCGACTACGCCACCGAGAAGAACAGCGGCGAGAAGGTGGAAGGCGACGGCATCTATGACGACTACGTCATCAAGATTATCGCTGCCAGCGAAGACAAGAGTGAGGAGAACAAAAAGACTGACCCAGCACCGGTACCAGAAGTCAAGCCTGTCCCCGGCACACCGGAGGTGCAGATTGACTTCAACGTGAAGGACGACCAGCACCAGGGCACCGACACGGCTTACGCACGCAACGAGACGAAGCTCTCCATACACGTACGCGACACCGTCGACGTAGAGGTGTACATACCTATCGCAAAGGACAAGTACTGCGAGAAGGACGACATGTTCGTCGTTGAGCGCCACCAGCCTGGCTACTGGGTTTACAACGGCGACAACGCCGAGGGCATCAGCCAGGAGACTGTCAGCATGAACATCGCAGGCGACGACATCACCCTCACCATCTCTTACGAGCCGGCTGGCATACGCGTAAAGACAAAGGGCATCGGAGCCAACGCTCTCAAGTACTGCCGCCAAGAGTTCGGAGACGGCATCACGTTCGAAATCTCCAACTACTTCACCGGTTTCGCCACGGCCGACGACCTATGGGAGGCTCTCCGCTCCGGCACCCCGACAGTCAAGTTCTACAAGACGGACGGCACGCTCATCTCCAACTATCAGTACTACGACGACCAGGCCCTCTCTACCGACGACACGAAAGACATCGTAGTGAAGCAGGCTGAGTAATAAGCACGCAACACACAGACATACATTTTTTGACTACTGACAGGTCAATTCAGAGGTCGGCACTCCCGCGATTGGGAGTTGCCGGCCTCACTCTTTTTATCCCTCCCGGGAGATGCTTTTTACTGCGATTGTCCCCGCGGCTCGGGCACGCGATGCCCGCGCCGTGAGAACCCGATGCCCGCGCCGCGAGAACCCGATGCCCACGGCGCGGGCATTTTAGCACCTCTTCCAAACATACATCACATAATGTTGTGAGAGGCTTCACACTATAGAGGGATTGCCCGTGCGGACCAACGTTGCTAACTTTGCAGGCAGCATTGCGAAAGATGTATTCTACAACGAAAAAAAACTGTCAGCAACGATGAAACACGCTCACCCTTACGCCATACTCCTCTCCCTACTCCTCCTGCTCTCCTCCTGCTCCAGCCGCAGTCGCCAAGGGCACATCGACCCAGACGGCACCATGCACGGCACCATATCCCTCTCGGGAGCCTTCGCCCTCTATCCACTGGCGGTGCAGTGGGCACAGGAGTTTCAGAAGCTGCACCCCGACGTGCGCGTAGAGGTGGACGCCGGCGGGGCAGGCAAAGGCATGACGGACGCACTGACGGGACAGGTGGAGTTCGGCATGCTCTCGCGCGAAGTGTCTGACGCAGAGCGTGGGAAGGGTGCTGTGGCATACACCGTGGCGGTGGACGCCGTAGTGCCTACCGTCAGTGCCGCCAACCCCCTGATGAGAGACGTGCTGGCGCACGGCATCTCCGTCGAGGACGCCAAGAAGATATGGGGTACGGGAGAGATACGCACGTGGGGCCAGCTGCTGGGCAAGCCGTCCGAGGCAGCCCCACTCGCCGTCTTCACACGCTCCGATGCCTGCGGTGCCGCCGCCACGTGGGCGGCATGGATGGACCTCCATCAGGAGGACCTGTTGGGAGAGGGCGTCAACGGCGATCCCGGCATGGCCATCGCCGTGGCGAAAAACAAATACGCAATAGGCATGAACAACATCGGCTATGCCTACGACGACAAGACGAAGAAGCCCGTCGAGGGCATCACGGTGCTCCCCGTGGACATCAACGGCGACGGACGCATCACCCCCGACGAGCAGTTCTACGACAACGCCGCCGACCTCGCCGCCGCCATAGAGGCAGGCAAATACCCTGCCCCACCGGCCCGCTACCTGTACCTCGTCTCGAAGGGCGAACCGAAGGACCCCGTCGTGCGGGCGTTCCTGAAATACGTCCTGACCGACGGCCAAGCGCTGAACGCCAAGGCAGGCTACATCAAAGCCCCGAATTCTTCGCTGCACTGAAGCAGAGTCTGTGGTTAATGTAGGTCATGTACCTGTCCCCGTGACCCTGACCCCTGTCCCCGTGACCCCACCATCTCGACCGCAAAGATACGACTTTTATCCATAAACTCCAAAATTCCGCAGCATTTATTTGTGCATATCGATATAGGCTGTCCAATTTGTTGTACCCAAGTAAAACAGGCTGCCCAATTTGGGAAAGTCCGAAAAAGACGCTTGGAAAATTTGCAGGTGTGGGAAAAAACGGGTAAATTTGCATCACGCAAAATGCGTGACATAAAGTGCATGATGAATTATGAAAGCCCAAAAGACTCCCCAAAATCCATTTATACTGACGGGATATCTCTCGCCGGAATATTTCTGCGACCGTAATGCGGAAACGGCAAAACTCACGTCCGCCCTGTCAAATGGACGTAATGTTACGCTGACAAGTCCACGGCGTATGGGAAAGACCGGGCTTATACACCACGTGTTTCAGCAACTTCGGACAGAGAACGGCATACGCTGCTTCTATGTAGACCTATACCAGACGGACAGTCTCCGGCTGCTTGTAAAGAAACTGGCAGACACCGTCTTGGGAATAGCAAAGGAGGGGACAGTCAGGGAGATACAAAGCAAGAAGTTCATCTCCGCCCACGGACTGGGTGCTGCCAGTACAGTAAAGACAGCCGTAAGCTCTCTTGTGGAGAAAGAACTCCTCCTTGACGACCGAATGGAATACCAACTCTACGACCGCTTTTTTGGCCTATGGTTAAGCCAGTCCTTCTAGTTTTTAATTACCGCTACTCGCTGACGAACCCTTTGGCAATGTAAGCATTTCGTCCAAAAAAGCACGACCACATCGTGTGCAATAGTCTATAAATTGAAATATCGTGTTATAATCCTTGTATATGGCTTATACAACACGTTTTTTACATGTCAGATAGTTAACCGCTCCGAAAGAAAGATGAACGAGTGTTAAAAGCACCTCCTTACCCTCCCACTCTATATGGCATTTCTGCTGAGAGAAAGGTAAAGGGCGTGCTGGGCTAAAAATCCACAAACCACGGAATTAAAATCCACAAATCACGGAATTAAAATTCACAAATCACGGAATTGAAATCTATAAGTTACGGAATTTTAATCCTCAAATTAC
>CAVCKM010000028.1:0-19734 GCA_963602765.1 Alistipes putredinis
ACGCTAAAGCTATACGCCTTACACGACAAGCGTCTACGCATTTAACGGAAGAACCATATTTAAACGTGAACTTTATGAAGAAAAATTTTTTGGGGGTTGCAGCAATGGCTGCAATGATGGCGCTGGCAGTTACTTCTTGTGGTGACAGCGACAGTGATGTTAGTGGTAACGGCGAAGAGCAGCGTAATGATACGCCGGCACTGACGGAGAAGGAACAGAAGGCAAAACTCGAGTCGGTGGCAAAGACGCTCATCAACAAGTTTAACGCCAACGACTACAAGAATTTCCAGTACATCAGCGACAAGATGAACAATTCCAAGACATCCGTCATTGACGACTGGTTTGACACGGCGTATTCTGCATGCCAGATTACCACGAGGGCATCCGAATCGACCACCCTGTACTATTTAATCAAGCTGTCCAACTATGCGAGCGAATTCACACTTGGCACTGACAATAAATGGAAGCAGGACAAGACGGCAAAGGAAGTGGACTACCTTCAGTTCACACTCAACGACACTCAGGGGCAGACATGCGTACTGAAGGTGGAAAAAAGCGGCAAGGAGACTCCTATGCACATCGAGCACTTTGATACAGAGAAAAAGCAATGGTATTATAATTATACCGATAACAGCTCTTACTATACATCGACAATAAAGAAGAACACCTTCTGTCTCCCCGAGCACATCAAGCTGACCCTCACTCAGGCAGGCAATGTGATTTCCAGTGTGAACATAAACCTGACAGCGGAGATAAAGGATGCAACAAATGGCGAGTTTGACTATACTACCGATAAACTCAGCACCGACGTCACAGTGAAAGCGGGTGACATCGATGTGGTTGTAGACAAGTCGACATACAACGGCGGCACCCCCGCCACATCAGACACGTACATCAAGCTCTCCAAGAATGGCGAAACACTGCTCGAGGCAACTGTCAACGCAAAGGGTACATTCAACTCAAGTACCCCTAAGAAATCCGAAGTCAAAAGTGTCACAAGTGTTGTAAAGGTTCTCAGCGGTGAGGTTATCATCGAGAGCAATGCATCGGGAGATTTCATTGCGGCCATGAATGATGCCAGGGACAACAAATATAATGAGAGTATAGTGAAGAGTGCTGTATCAAAGATGAACAGCGTCATTGATGCTAAAGTATATTTCAGCAACAGCAAGAACTCAAGTGCCAAACTGCGTTTTGATGCTTTATCAAAGAAGGTGGCCACAAGTTACGATTGGTCCAGTGGTACTACTAAGTATGAAGATAAGTGGTACTACGAACCTGTAATCACATTCAACGACGGCTCATCATACTCTACTCTTCAGAGCTATTTCGACAAGGACACATACGACAATGTCATCAGCAAGTTCGAGGACCTCGTGGACAGTTTCAAGAATATGTTCAAGAAGAAATAACCGTCCCTACAAGAACACAATCTCTGAACTTTGCATAAACTATTCAGACTCTCCCTCACGGTGCTGTGCACTGTGAACACACATTTCAGCGTGCCGGTCTACTCGCAGACCGACACGCTGAAACTTAGTACCATACGCGAAGTGGTGGTCCGGGGAAAGCGGACCCCTAATTACCTGAAACAGAAGGACGGCGTTAGCACGGTGGACATGACACTCTTTCAAGAGTTGCCACGAATTTTGGGCAACGCCGACCCTATGCACTACACCCAACTGCTGCCCGGGGTGCAGACAAACAACGAGAGCGACGCCGGACTACACGTACAAGGTTGCGACAACGGGCACAACATCATCTCCATTGACGGTATCCCGCTCTATAACGTGTCGCACCTGATGGGGCTGTTTTCAGTCTTCAACGCGACACATTTTTCTTCGATGCAGCTGCAGAGGACCGCCTATCCTGCGTCATGCAGCGGAAGACTCGGCGGCGAACTCAACGTCTGCACCAGCGACACCATTGTACGCCGGTGGGGAGGAGACATCTCCGTAGGACCGATGTCGTCGCAAGCCACTCTGCGCATACCCGTCAGCAAGAAGGTGTCGCTGACGGTGTCGGCCCGCGAGTCATACCTGAACCTGCTCTATTCGAAGTGGCTCGTGTGCGATGGGCAACCCGTCAAGTACGGTTTCGGCGACTACAACCTTCAGCTGAATTACCGTCCAACGGCCCGCGACAACATACAGGTGGAAGCCTACTACGGTCATGACAACATACAGATAGGCAACGACAACTATCTCTTTACCGGCAAGGCGAACTGGGGCAACCGCATGGCTGCACTAAAATGGAGCCATCGTCAGGGACAGGCAGTATGGCGCACCGCAGCGTACTATACAGCCTACGACTACCGGCTCAACATCTCGCAACAGGAATTCGACCTCAGTCTCAAGGCAGACATATACGACATAGGTCTGCGCAGCGCAGTGGAGTTCGGTCCCCAGACGGGAGGTGCCGGGCGCTGGCTTGTAGGTTTGGCGGCGACGCGCCACTCCATCCGTCCGCAGTCACCTGAAATGTATGGCACCATCGGCACGCACACGCTGACAGAGCCACGCCAGAACACCGCGGAAATAGCTGCTTTCGCCCAGTACCGCTGGCTGTTTTCCAACAGTTGGCTGCTCACTTCCGCCCTACGCACCACTACTTATATATACAGTGCATCCACACGGCAGACATTCGACCCGGACATAACGGTAAACTATGCCATGACTCCTCTGGCAAATGCCTCGCTGAAGGTGGGCATGCGCCATCAGCACCTCTACCAGACTGGATTCTCCAGCGTCGGAATGCCGACGGAATTCTGGTTCTCGTCCAGTGCTGACCACAGTCCGCAACGAGCCTACTACGCTACCCTGTCCGGCGACGTGCTGCTGCACAACTCCACCTACCGCCTCTCGGCAGAGGTGTACTATAAGCGCCTCTACAACCAAGTGGAATATTTTGGCAATGTCATGGACTTCCTCTATGATACGTACAGTCTGGAAAGCTCCGTGAAATGGGGTAACGGCTACAACTACGGCATCGGGCTGCAGGCGGAGAAGAGGAAAGGGGCCCTTACGGGATGGGTGAGCTATACGTGGGGCAGAGCCATGCGCCGCTTTCCCGGCACCACATACGAGGGCACATACCCCGCCAACCACGAACGCATACACGAGCTAAACGCCGTGGCCACCTACCGTCTGAACGACCGCTGGAGTTTCGGAGCCACCATGGTGGCAGCTTCCGGTACACCGTACACAAAGATAAAACATGCATACATCATAGCGCACAACATCGTCACGGACTTCGGCGAACACAATGCCGAACGGGTGCCGATGACATTCCGGCTGGACCTCTCCGTAAACTTCGACTTCAAATGCAAGCCCGGACGGCGCAGCGGCATAAATCTGTCGCTATACAACGTGACGATGCACGAGAACGTGGTGACTTACCAGTTCATCGTTGACGGCGACAACCAGATGGCGTACCGCCCCTTCTCATACGGACTGAAGATGCTGCCGTCGCTGAACTATTACTACAGTTTCTGATTATTAACATGCAAAAATGGAAATGACATACCGCATACTGCCGTCTGCCCTGCTGCTTTGCCTGTTGTGTGCCTGCAACCACGACGTGGAGACAAACGGAACGTCCACCCTCGTAGTGGAGGGATACATCGAGGACGGCTCTTTCCCTGTCGTGAAGGTCGGGCGCACCATACCTCTCGGCACTACCCCAATAAGCACGGACGACTTGTACGACTACGTTGACCGTTGGGCAAAAGTGACGGTGAGTGACGGTACGGACAATGTTGTGCTTACCGGTCTGCGTGACTCCGACTATTTTCCTCCGTTCGTCTATACGACAGGCAATATGCGCGGCGTGGCAGGGCGCACATACACCATAAAAGTGGAAAGCTCCGAGGGGGAGACGGCCACCGCCACAACAACCATACCGGCACGCGCCGCCTTGGACTCCTTCAAGGTGGAACGCCTTGCCGACAACGATACACTCGTGGCTGTCTACGCCTACACCTCATACCGCAAGCCGTCAAAGGTCTTCACAATGATATACGGCAAGCAGACCGAATTTCTGCCCGCCTACATGGGCGTACACGACAGCACCACAATAGCAGAAGACGGGCGCATCAGCATCAGGAAAGGGCGCAACAACTTGGAAGGCGGTTCGTTCACACCGTATTTCAACGAAGGAGACACCGTGACGGTACAGTTCTCGGCAATCCCCGACGAGGCATATGACTACTGGAGAAAATACGAAGACATGATGAACGTATCCGCCAATCCCGTCTTCCCGACAAACGTCACTCTGCCCGGCAATGTCAACGGAGCCTTAGGCTACTGGTTCGGCTACGGTTCAAACTACTATGCAGTAATTGCGCGGCCGTAGGGTTTTATTTATACCAGATACTCCATCTTCCTCACACGGTGGTAGAAGGCTATGCAGTAGAGTATGCCGGCGGTGGTCAGACCGAAGGGGAAGGCTCCCCATACGCCGAGGATGCCCATGCGGCACGGGAAGGCGAAGACGTAGCCCAGAGGGAGGCTGATGACGAAGAACGCCAGGAATGCCATGGGCACGAGGGGCTTGACGTGCGCTATGCCGCGGAGGGAGTTGGAGAAGAGTATCTGCATGCCGTCGCCTACCTGATAGACGATGAGGACGAGGATGAGCGACGCCACCATCGTGATGACCTCCGCGTCGGACGTGAACCAACCGCCTATGACGTGGCGCAGTAGTATAACCGGGATTGCCACGCATACGAAGACGCAGCAGAGCAGCACGGCACAGTTGGCCACGAGGCGGCGCACGGTTGCAAAGTCTCTGCTGCCCACGAAGATGCTGACGCGGATGGAAAGGGCTGCGGCAAGTCCGTAGTAGACCATGAAGAACACTTGCGAGACGGTCATCATCACCTGATGGGCGGCAAGCGACTTGGCTCCCAACCACCCGGCCAGGATGGAACTGAGCGAGAAGGCTGCCGTCTCCATGCCCATCTGTAGGGATATGACCCACCCGAGCTTGTTGAGCTGCAGGAAGTCGCCACGGCAGAAGGAGGACTTGGCAAAACCGCGGCGCACCAGCTCGAACGACTTCCCCCTGCACATCACAGCCACCAAGAGCAGTGCCATCAGCACACGTGAGCCGACCGTGGATATGCCGGCACCCAGAAGACCCAGTTCGGGGAAACCGCACACGCCGTATATCAAGAACCAGTTGAAGAGGATGTTGAGCACGTTGCTTATCATCATCGCCCACATCGGCACCGCCGTGCGCGTCATGCCGTCGAAGGTCTGCTTCAACGTGTTGAACACGCCGACAAAGGGGATGGAGAGTATATTGATAAGGAGGTAAGGACGGATGAGGGGCAGCAGTTCGGGAGGTTGTCCGATATGCTCCAGACTGAAATAGAACCCGAAGAGTGCCGTCATGAACAACACGCCTGCGAGCATATTGGCATATTGGGAGTTGCGCAGTTTTTCGCCAATCCCCTCGATGTCATCCTGACCGCACAACTTCCCGACTATGGGCGTCAGGCCATACGAGAACCCCATATATGCAATGAGTGCCAGGGCAAAGATGTTGTTGACCAGTCCTGCCGCCGCCAACTCCTGCATACTGTGATGCCCCACCATCATAGTGTCGGCAAAGCTGAGCAGGATGGTGCCGAGCTGTCCCACCACGATGGGCAGACCGAGAGTGACGAGACTGCGGTAGTGGTTGACGCCGGTTCTTTTATCGCTTGCTGGGGTAGACGTTGATGGTTCCACGCTTTTGTAAGTTCTGCTAATTGGTTTTCGTTTGCTATTCGAATTCGAGTGCAAAAGTACTAAGAACTTGGTAAAAACCATTAAAAAGGGAACGCATTTTTTGTCGTTTGCGAATTAATTCTTAACTTTGCAACTTGATAAGTAGGCTATTCCCAAAACACAACAACGCCTACCGTCAGGAAGCATACAAAAACAGAAATGATAACAGAAGACGACATACTGCTCATGCACGATGCCATGCTGCTGGCTCAGCAGGGCGAAGGACGGGTAAATCCGAATCCTCTCGTGGGAGCGCTTATCGTAAAGGACGACGAGATAGTGGCACGCGGCTACCACAAGCAACACGGTGGACTGCACGCCGAACGCGAGGCTTTTGCCGACGCAGAAGAGAAGGGTGTTGACTGCAAGGGTGCCACCATGTACGTCACCCTGGAGCCATGCTGCCACCACGGTCACCAGCCGCCATGCACCGATGCCGTCATAGAGCACGGCATCAAGCGCGTCGTTGTAGGACTGAACGACCCCAACCCCCTCGTGGCAGGCAAGGGACTGGAACTGCTGCGCCGCGCCGGCATAGAAGTTGACGTGCTCGAAGGAGCACCAGAGGCCGCAGGGATAGTGGAGGCCATGAAGATGCAGAACCGCGTCTTCCTGAAATACATCACCACAGGCAAGCCCTGGATAACGGCAAAGTGGGCGATGACGCTCGACGGTAAGATATGCACACAGACGGGAGACAGCCGCTGGATTACCAACGACGAGTCACGCCAGTACGTACACATGGTGCGCAGCAACAATATGGCCGTCATGTGCGGCATCGGTACGGTGCTTGCCGACGACCCGCTGCTCAACGTGCGACTCACGGACGAGACGCTCGCCAAGATGGGCAAGAAGGAATTTGAGATACGCCAGCCCATACGCATTGTCGTGGACCGCCGCGCACGCATCCCCATGGAGTCGAACCTCGTGGCAACGGCACACGAGATGCCGCTCGTGGTCGTCTACGGCAGCATGGCGGACGAAGAGAAGCTGGAGGAACTGCGCGAGGCAGGCGTGATGCTCTGGAACTGCAACACCATCATGGAACTGGTGCAGCGCGCCGGAGCCGAGAAGATTGACTCCATACTGCTCGAAAGCGGCGGCACACTGAACGAGGCTCTGCTCAAGGAGAGACTCGTGGACGAGGTGATGGCATTCGTCGCGCCGAAGATTGTCGGAGGCAAGGCTTCGCGCACTCCCGTGGAGGGTGACGGCGTAGAGATGATGGCAGATGCCATCGAGCTGACCGACACCACCATGGAGACCTTCGGCAGCGACGTCATGATAACGGGACTGGTAAAGTATTCACAGGAGCAATAAATGTTCACAGGAACAGTAAATGTTTACAGGGATAATAGAAGAAATAGGACGCATCAAAGGTATTAGCCGCGGCTCCAAGAGCGTACGGCTCGACATCGCCGCCAAGACGGTGATGGAGGGCACGCAGGTGGGCGACAGCATCGCCACGAACGGTGTGTGCCTTACGGTGACGACGCTGACGGGAACGGGATTCACCGCCGACGTGATGCCGGAGAGCGTGAAGCGCACTTCGCTGGCTCAGCTGAAGGCTGGCAGCGAGGTGAACCTCGAACGTGCACTGACGCTGCAGACACGTCTGGGCGGGCACATCGTGTCCGGACATGTGGACGGCACGGGAACCGTAATACGCCGCGAGGCTGACGACAACGCCGTGTGGATATGGGTGGAGTGCTCTTCCTCGCTGATGCGCTATATCATAGAGAAAGGCAGCGTCACGTTGCAGGGAGTGAGCCTTACCGTAGCAAAGGTGACACCGACATCCTTCGCCGTCTCGCTCATACCCCACACGCAAGGGGCTACGACGCTGCATGCTGCACGAGTCGGTGATGTGCTGAACATTGAAAACGACGTCATAGCCAAGTACGTGGAGAAGTTCACTCAGACACCAGCCGACAACAGTGCTGAGGCTACCTCTGCTGCAGGCTCTTCCGCTGAGGGAATGGCGGACAAGACCAGCTTGTACCGCAACTTCATGATGTCAAGATAACACAAACGACCAAACTATAACTACATAAATGCAAGACTACGAATTCAACACCATCGAGGAAGCACTCGACGCACTGCGCGCCGGAAAGTGCATACTCTGCATCGACGACCCGGACCGTGAGAATGAGGGCGACCTCATCTGCGCCGCCGAGTTTGCCACGACAGAGAACGTAAACCTCATGGCCTCACTGGCAAAGGGACTCATCTGCATGCCTATGAGCCGCGAAATCTGCGAGAGACTCAACCTGCCGCAGATGGTAACGCACAACAGCGACAACCACCAGACGGCTTTCACAGTCTCCGTCGACCATATCTCCACCACCACGGGCATCTCCGCCGTGGAGCGCGGCATCACAGCACGCGCCATCGCCGACCCCAACTCCAAGCCTATCGACTTCCGCCGCCCGGGCCATATGTTCCCGCTGCAGGCACGCGAAGGCGGCGTACTCGTACGCACGGGCCATACGGAGGCAACGGTAGACCTCTGCCGACTCGCCGGACTGACACAGGCGGGTCTCTGCTGCGAGATAATGCGTGAGGACGGCACCATGATGCGCACGGCGGAACTGAAGCAGCTCGCCAAGGACCACAACCTCTGCGTCATCACTGTGAAGTCACTCGTGGAGTACCGCAGACGCACGGAGAAGCTCATCGAATGCGTCACCGATGCGGAACTGCCGACGAAGTACGGGTCTTTCCGTGCGTACGGATATATAAATAAGGTGACGGGCGAGCATCATGTGGCACTCGTCAAGGGTGACATCACCACTCCCGAGCCGGTGCTCTGCCGCGTACACTCCGAGTGTCTGACGGGCGATGCCTTCGGCAGTCTGCGCTGCGACTGCGGCGAACAGCTCGCTGAGGCCATGAAGCGCATAGAAGAGCGCGGACGTGGCGTGCTGCTCTATCTCCGACAGGAGGGACGAGGCATCGGACTCATCAACAAGTTGCGCGCCTACAACCTGCAGGACCAGGGAATGGACACCGTGGAGGCGAACATCGCACTCGGCTTTGCCGCCGACCTGCGCGAATACGGTACTGGAGCAAGCATCCTTGCCGACCTTGGCATCAAGGAACTTATCCTCATGACCAACAACCCGCTGAAGATTAACGGACTGGACGGCTTCGGACTGAAGGTGGTCAGCCGTGAGCCCATCGAGATGACGTGCAACGAGAAGGATGAGTTCTATATGTACACCAAGTACGCCAAGATGGGACACCTCCTGCACGTCAAGAAACCGTCAAACCTCAAGTCATAAACACTTCCCCAACTACACAATATGAAGAAAATAGAAGGACAGCTGACCGCCCAAGGTCAGAAGATAGGCATCGTAGCCTCACGTTTCAACGACTTCATCGTCGGTCACCTCATCTCCGGTGCAGAGGACTGCTTCGTACGCCACGGCGGTAATACGGACGACCTCACTCTGGCTCTCGTGCCGGGAGCTTTTGAGATTCCTCTCACCGCACAGAAGATGGCCGAGAGCGGCAAGTACGATGCTGTCGTATGCCTCGGTGCCGTGATACGCGGTGCAACGCCACACTTCGACATGGTGGCCAACGAGTCTGCCAAGGGTATCGCTACGGCAGCCATGAAGAGTGGCGTGCCAGTGCTCAACGGTATCCTCACCACCGACAGCATCGAGCAGGCGGTAGAGCGTGCTGGAACAAAGGCTGGCAACAAGGGTGCCGACGCCATGATTTCCGCCATCGAAATGGTGAACCTCAACAAGGCTCTGTAAACAGACATATAAAGGCAAGGCTTATCTTGCCAAAGGCAAACAAAAAGCGCCAACCTCACATCTCCGTGCAGGTTGGCGCTTTTTGTCATATAAGCCCAATTGTTATATCTCGGTTATCTTCTCTTTCACCTTCTTGAACAGTTCGGAAGCGAAGACGAGGTCGTTGAGGTCTTTGTTCGTCGAGGTCAACACCTTTGTCTTGTCTCCCTCCCACGCCTTGTGACCCTTGTGGATGAAGACGATATTGTCGCCGATACCCAGTACGGAGTTCATGTCGTGCGTATTGATAATTGTCGTCATGCCAAACTCCTTCGTTATGCTGCTCAGCAGTTCGTCGATGACGAGGGAGGTCTTCGGGTCGAGACCGGAGTTAGGCTCGTCGCAGAAGAGATACTTCGGGTTCAACGCTATGGCGCGGGCTATGGCAACGCGCTTCTGCATACCGCCCGATATCTCGCCCGGATACTTCTTGCCGTCAGCCTCGGTCAGGTTGACACGGTCCAGGCACTCCATAGCGCGGTGGGTACGCTCGCGCAAGGTCATGTTCGAGAACATGTCGAGGGGGAACATGACGTTCTCCATAACGGTGAGCGAGTCGAACAACGCCGACGACTGGAACAGCATGCCCATCTCGCGGCGCATGCGTATGCGCTCACGCTTGTCGAACTTCACGAAGTCGCGACCGTCGTAGAGTATTTCGCCGCTCGTCGGCACGAACAGTCCCACGAGGTTCTTCATCAGCACCGTCTTGCCCGATCCGGACTGTCCGATGATGAGATTCGTCTTGCCGTCCTCGAAACGTGCGTTGACGTCAATGAGCACGTCCTTGTCCTGGAACGACTTGCACAGGTGTTTTACTTCTATCATGGGAGAAACGCGTATTAGCTTAACAATTGGGTGAGGAACAGGTCGGCAAAGAGTATCAGCACACTGCTGGTCACCACTGCCGTGGTACTCGATTTGCCCACTTCCACCGAACCGCCCTCCACGGTGTAGCCGCAATAGGCGGAGACGCTGGCGATGATGAAGGCGAAGACTATACTCTTGATGATGGACATCCACATGAACCACGGGTTGAACTGGTGCTGCAGACCCGCCGTAAGGTCGTCGGGAGTCAGGATGTGGCCAATGAACGCCGTGGCGTATGCTCCGACGAAGCCCATCACGTTGGCAAACACCACGAGGCAGGGCATGAGGGTCATCAGTCCGAGAATCTTCGGGGCGATAAGGTAGTTGGCGGAGTTGACACCCATTATCTCCAGGGCGTCAATCTGCTGCGTCACGCGCATCGTGCCCAACTCCGAGGCGATGTTGCTGCCCACCTTGCCGGCAAGGATGAGACACATGATGCTGGAGGAGAACTCAAGAAGCATAATCTCACGCGTCACGTAACCGCTGACCCACCGTGGCATCCACGGCGACTGCACGTTGAGCTTTATCTGAATACAGATGACGGCACCGATGAAGAATGAGATGAGGAGCACTATACCAATGGACCCGATGCCCAGCGACACCATTTCCTTGACGTATTGCTTGTTGAACAGACGCCAACGGTCCGGCACGGCAATGCAACGCGACATCAAGAGCAGGTAGTTGCCAATGGTCTGGAGGTAATTGAATGGAAAAATCATACTGTTTACTTTTTGGCGAAGGCGTACGGAAGACGTGCAGAAAGCGTACGACAGTGGACTCCACGCACAACGCAGATGCAAAATTACAAAAACTTTTCCACTCGTACAAAAAATCGGCACGTGGATTGGTTAAATACGCTTAACGCACCGAAAAAGGAGAAAAAGAGAATGTTTAAGTGGGAAAAAAGTCGTACCTTTGCAGCCAATAATTTCCTTTTTAAAACAGTAAATAGATTTATGGCATCTTTTCTCGACGACAAGGTTGTGATGGAGGGTATCACCTTCGACGACGTACTCCTCATCCCGGCTTACTCAGAGGTGCTCCCACGCGAGGTGGCACTGACAACAAAGTTTTCACGTAACATTGACCTGAAGATTCCGTTCGTTACCGCTGCTATGGATACAGTGACGGAAGCTCCTATGGCTATCGCAATAGCTCGCGAGGGCGGCATCGGCGTGATTCACAAGAATATGTCTATCGAGGAACAGGCACGCCAGGTGGCTATCGTAAAGCGTGCGGAGAACGGCATGATTTATGATCCGGTGACAATCATGCGCGGCAAGACCGTACAGGACGCTCTGGACATGATGGCAGAGTATCACATCGGTGGCATTCCAGTGGTTGACGCAGAGAACCGTCTCGTAGGCATCGTGACCAACCGCGACCTGCGCTTCCAGACTGACGGCACACGCAAGATTGACGAGGTGATGACAAGCGAGAACCTCATCGTTACTCACCAGAAGACCGACCTCGACAGTGCCAGCCAGATTCTGCTGGAGCATAAAATCGAGAAGCTCCCCGTTGTGGACGAGGAGAACCATCTGCTCGGACTTATCACATACAAGGATATCACCAAGGCCAAGGACAAGCCGATGGCATGTAAGGACTCCAAGGGCCGTCTGCGCGTAGCGGCTGGTGTAGGCGTTACAGCCGACACATTCCAGCGTATGGAGGCTCTGGTAAAGGCTGGTGTTGACGCCATTATCATCGATACTGCACACGGTCACTCCAAGGGCGTGCTCGACAAGGTGCGCGAAGCCAAGGCAGCGTTCCCTGAGGTGGACATCGTAGTGGGCAACATCGCTACTGGCGAGGCCGCCAAGGCTCTCGTTGAGGCTGGTGCTGACGCTGTTAAGGTCGGCATCGGACCTGGCTCCATCTGTACCACACGTGTGGTTGCCGGTGTCGGCGTACCACAGTTGTCTGCCGTTTACGACGTGGCAAGTGCACTTGAAGGCACTGGTGTGCCTCTCATCGCCGACGGTGGCCTGCGCTACTCTGGCGACGTTGTCAAGGCTCTTGCAGCCGGCGGCTACAGCGTAATGATTGGTTCGCTCGTTGCCGGCACGGAGGAGGCTCCTGGCGAGACAATCCTCTTCAACGGCCGTAAGTTCAAGTCATACCGTGGCATGGGCTCTCTCGAGGCCATGGAGAACGGTTCGAAGGACCGCTACTTCCAGAGCGGTGTCGTAGAGACAAAGAAGCTCGTGCCGGAGGGTATCGCAGGTCGTGTGCCTTACAAGGGAACTGTGCAGGAGGTTATCTATCAGCTCGTTGGCGGTCTGCGCTCAGGCATGGGCTACTGCGGAGCAAAGGACATCAACGCTCTGCACGACGCAAAGTTCACACGCATCACCAACGCAGGTATGCTTGAGAGTCACCCACACGAAGTAATCATCACAAGCGAGGCGCCTAACTACAGTCGCCCACAATAATCTGAATTATTATACCATCCTCTTTTCCGCACGTTCCTCCCTTGGTGGACATGCGGAGAGGAGGACTTTTTGTGTTATGAAAAAGCCGACCATACTGTCTGCGCTGATTTTATGCAGCGTTTTTATACTGCCAGTGATGGCAGAGACGGACCCCATCGTAATGACCGTCAACGGAAAGGATGTTACACGCTCCGAATTCGAGTATTCATATAAGAAAAACAACGGTCCTGAGGTGCTCGACCGCAAGACGGTGAACGACTATGTCGGCCTTTTCGTAAACTATAAGCTGAAGGTGCAGGCCGCACTGGACGCCAAGCTGGACACCCTGTCGGGCTACAAGGCGGAGTTCGCGAAATACCGCGATGCCCAGGTGCTTCCAACCATCATCAATGATGCTGACGTGGAACGTGAGGCGCACGCCATCTACGACGACACGAAGAAGAACATCGGTCCCGACGGACTGCTTAAACTGAGCCACATCCTCATCCGTGTGGGTCAGAACGACAGTGATGACAAGATGAAGGGGCAGCACCAACGTGCCGACTCCATATATAACGCCCTGCGCAGTGGTGCTGACTTTGCCACACTGGCAAAGGAAAAGAGCCAAGACCCCGGTAGCGCACAGCGCGGCGGACTACTCGGATGGGTAAGCAAAGGACGCACTCTGAAAGCCTTCGAGGATGCCGCCTTCGCCCTGAAAGACGGCGAGATGTCGCAGCCCGTGCTCTCCGAAGTGGGTTACCACATCATACTGCGCGAAGCATCCAAGCAACTGGAGCCGTTCGACTCCTTGCGCGAAGATATCTACAAGTTCATCGACCGCCGCAACGTGCGACAGTCCATCGCACAGAACCGTCTCAAGCAAATCTCCGAGACAAAGAAGGTCAGTGAGGAACAGATAATGAACGAACGCGCTGACTCCATCGTGGCTGTCAGTCCAGAGATGCGCTACCTGATACAGGAATACCACGACGGACTCTTGCTCTACGAAGTATGCAACCGTCAGGTATGGCAGCCCGTAGCTGCTGACAAAGCCAAGCAGGAGGCTTTCTTCAAGAAGAACAAGAAGAAATACAAGTGGGACGAACCGCGTTTCAAGGGCATCGCCTACTATACACGCGACCAGAAGGACATCGATGCCGTAAAGAAGAGCGTCAAGGGCAAGCCGTTCAGCGAATGGACTGAGACACTGCGGTCTACGTTCAACGGCGACTCCATCCTGCGCATTAGAGTAGAGAAAGGCATATTCAAGAAAGGCATGAACACCCTCGTGGACCGCTATGAGTATAAGGACGAGTCCGTCACGCCAAAGGAGAAGAAAGACTATCCGTACACGGCGACATACGGCAAGATGCTGAAAACCCCCGAAGAACTCTCTGACGTAGCCGCACTGGTACAAGCCGACTGTCAGGAAGCCGAGGAGAAAGCATGGCTTGAAACACTCAAGAAGAAATACCCCGTAAAGATTTACTGGGACGAGATAAAGAAAATAAACGACGTACAAGAAGTTCAATAAGAATATGGCAATGATGCCTCATCGTCACAATCATAACAACAAGAACAAACGAATGATAAAGAATAGCAAAACATACCTCGGGGCACTTGTACTGCTCCTCGCGGCATCACTGATGACTAAGGCGCAGGACGACATGGACGCAACAGCCTCTGCCATAGCAGTGGACTCCACCACTATCACTACACCTGACTCCGCCGCCACTACAACAGTCAACATTCCGACACCAAACTATATCGACGAAGTGGTGTGCGTCGTGGGCGACGAAGCCATACTCCGCTCGGACATAGAGATGATGCGTCTGCAGTCTGAGCAGGAGGGAGTAAAATGGAACGGCGACCCAGACTGCCGCATCCTGGAGCAGATTGCCGTTCAGAAACTGTTCCTCACGCAGGCTGCCATAGACAGTATCGAAGTGACTGAGAGCGAGATCGCCTCCGGCATCGAGCAACAGATAAACGGGTGGATACAGATGGTCGGCTCGCGAGAGAAACTTGAGGAGTACCGTGGAAAGACAGTAGCACAGATGCGCACCGAGCTGCACGACGACTTCAAGAACCGCGAACTCACGCAGCGTATGCGTCAGAAGCTCGTGGAGAACATAAAGGTGACCCCTGCAGACGTGCGGCGCTATTTCAAGGATGTACCTGAGGACAGTCTGCCGCAGATACCAACCACCGTCGAGGTGCAGATTATAACCCAGCAACCGCGCATCCCAGCAGAAGAGATAAACAAAGTAAAGGATGAATTGCGCGAATATACCGAGCGCGTCAACTCCGGCAGCACCTCTTTCTCCACTCTCGCACGTTTCTACTCCGAGGACGAAGGCTCGGCGCGCCAGGGAGGCGAGATAGGCTACACTGGTCGTGGCATGCTCGACCCTGCCTTTGCGCAGGTGGCATTTAACCTTACCGACCCTAAGCGAGTGTCAAAGATAGTAGAGTCGGAGTTCGGTTTCCACATCATACAGCTCATCGACAAGCGCGGCGACAAGATCAACTGCCGCCACATCCTGCGCAAACCACGTGTGTCCCAGGAGGCCATAGCAAAGACAAAAGAACGGTTCGACTCGCTGGTCGTTGACCTCCGTGCAAACAAGATAAAGTTTGACGACGCCGCAACACTGCTCTCCGACGACAAGGACACCAGAAGCAACCGAGGCATCATGTCCACACCGTCCGACGATGGCAGCGTCACCTCACGCTTCGAGATGAAGAGCCTGCCTACCGAAGTGGCACGCATCGTGGATACGCTCAAGGTAGGACAAGTGTCCGCGCCGTTCACTATGATCAACAGTAAGGGCAAAACCACCGTCGCCATCGTAAAACTGACAAACCGCATCGATAGCCATCGCGCCACTGTCACTGGAGATTTCCAGACCATGAGCCGCGTGGTGCTCAATGCCGAGCGTGAAAAGGCCATCAAAGAGTGGGTGAAGAACAAAATCAAGGACACCTACGTCCGCCTCAATGACGAGTTCAAAAACTGCGACTTCGAGTACGAAGGTTGGGAGAAAGAATAGACGAAAGAGACACAGACTACATATAATGCACTACAATAAAGCAACAAACAGTTTCAAGGGACACAGAGCCATCGCTTTGATGGTGCTGTGTCTCTTTGCATTTACTGCCGTATTCTCCTTCGCCGCACGTGGACGCAAGGCACGCTCGACAACACCCCGCCGCACCACGGACGAAAAGGTATATCTCAAGCATGCAGACACCCTGACGTACGATATGTACGGCGACCACCCCGGAGCACAGTTCCTGCGCGGCAAGGTGCACTTCACACACAAGGGAATGGACCTCACCTGCGATACGGCATACTACTACGAGAGTTCCAACTCCTTCGAAGCCATCGGACACGTCTACATGAACCAGGCGGACACGCTGCAGCTAGTCGGAAAGCGCGCCTACTACGACGGTAATTCCGAGATGGCGCACGCATGGCACGATGTCATATTGACCCACCGCAAGTCGAAACTCTATTGCGACACCCTCGACTACGACCGTATGTACAGCACCGCCGATGCATACGGCGCAGCAGGCATCAAACTCGTAGAAGGCAAAGACGTGCTAACTGCCGACTGGGGACGCTACCACACCGATACCAGACAGTCCGAATTCTACTATAGCGTAGTGCTCACCAATGCCAGCGGACTACGCATCGACACTGATACGCTGCACTATGACAACGCCAAGTCCATGGCACACGTCATCGGTACACGCCTGATGCCGAACGGACACAACGAACCGTCCGTCATAACAAACAAAGACAACCGCGTGCTCACCGAAAACGCGTGGTACAACACCAGCACCGAGCAGTCGCAGCTCTTCGGACGCTCCACCTTATATAATAAGGAGAAGACCATCACCGCCGACAGCCTCTACCACAACGAGAAGACAGGCGAGAACGAAGGATACGGCAACGTCGTCTACAACGACACGCTGAACAAGAACATCATGCTGGGCGAGATACTCCACTACAACGACCAGACGGGCATGGGCTTCGCCACGGACAGTGCCGTCGTCATCGACTACTCGCAGAAGGACAGCCTCTGGATGCACGGAGACACCATACGCATTCGTTCGTACTATATGAACACCGACTCCGTACAGCGTGAGGTACACTGCTACTTCCACGTTCGTGCCTACCGCGTAGACATGCAGGCCGTCTGTGACTCCCTCGTCATCCTCTCCAAAGACTCCTGCATGACCATGTACCGCGACCCCGTCGTATGGAACAAGGGCAGCCAGCTCCTCGGCGAGAAGATACGCGTCTTCTTCAACGACTCCACCGTGCGATACGCCGAAGTGCTCAACCAGGCTCTCTCCGTCGAGCAGCTCAACGATACCATACACTACAACCAGGTGGCATCGCGCGATATGTACGCCTTCTTCGACGACAAGGGCAACGTGAAGGAAAACTGGGCTGTCTCAAACGTCAAGATTGTCTACTATCCACTCGACAGCGACTCCACCATCATCGGTGTCAACTGCGCCGAGACGGACACCATGAAGATGTTCGTCACACCCGACCAGCAACTGGAGAAGATATGGATGAGCGCAAGTAAGGGAACGCTATACCCCCTGACGCAGACACCGCCAGACAAGCACAAATTGCCCACCTTCGCATGGTTCGACTACATGCGACCCGTCTCCAAGGAAGACATCTTCGTCTGGAAACCAAAAACCGAAGGACTCGAACTCAAGAAAGAAAAACAACGCGTAGCACCTAAACGCCAACAATAACATGGACATCATCCAACTTCTGCCCGACTCCGTGGCAAACCAGATTGCAGCCGGAGAGGTGATACAACGCCCCGCTTCCGTCATCAAGGAACTGGTGGAGAACGCCGTCGATGCCGGAGCAACAAACATAAAGGTATTGGTGACGGAAGCCGGAAAGGCCTCCATACAGGTCATTGACAACGGGCGCGGCATGTCCGACACGGACGCACGCCTCTCCTTCGAACGCCACGCCACCTC
The DNA here is from genome assembly GCA_963602765.1 of Alistipes putredinis. GTDB lineage: Bacteria > Bacteroidota > Bacteroidia > Bacteroidales > Bacteroidaceae > Prevotella. The sequence continues at coordinate 17,890 of CAVCKM010000028.1, forward strand.
CAAGATACGCCAGGCAACAGACCTCTTCAGTCTCCACACGATGGGATTCCGCGGAGAGGCGCTCGCCTCCATCGCTGCCGTGGCACAGGTGACACTGCAGACCCGTACGGAGGAAGACGAAGTGGGCACCAAGCTGGTCATCAGTGCCTCGAAGGTGCTGGAGCAGGATGTCGTGTCGTGCCCAAAGGGCAGCAACTTTCTCGTCGAAAATCTCTTTTTCAACATCCCGGCACGACGGAAGTTCCTCAAGTCAAACACGACGGAGATGTCCAACATCACGCAGGCCTTCGAGCGCATCGTCCTCGTATACCCCGAGATAAACTTCTCGCTCTACAGCAACGGCATGCCAATGCTGCAACTGTCAGCCTGCAACTTCCACCAGCGCATCGTCTCTATATTCGGCAAACGCCTGAACCAGCAGCTATTGCCCGTAGATATTGACACTACCGTATGCAAGATACACGGCTTCGTGGCAAAACCCGAGGCGGCAAAGAAAAAGGGAGCACACCAGTACTTCTTTGTCAACGGACGCTACATGAAGCATCCATATTTCCACAAAGCTGTCATGACAGCATACGACCGCCTGCTCCCCGATGGCGACCAGGTGCACTACTTCCTGCACCTCACCGTAGCCCCAGAGGATATCGATGTCAACATACACCCCGTAAAGACGGAGATAAAGTTCGACAACGAGCAGGTCATCTGGCAGATCCTCATGGCTGCTGTGCGCGATGCTGTAGGAAAGTTCTCAAACACTGCCACGCTGGACTTTGACACAGAAGGCAAGCCCGCTGAGGAGGATATGCCCCTCTTCAACCCCCTCAACGAAGTAGACGCTCCCACCGTGGACGTCAATACGGAGTACAACCCCTTCGATGCCCCGCAAGACCTCACGGCACCTTCATTCGGCGATACCGTGAAATCCTCTGCGCTCTCCTTCGACGACACCGTGAAATCCTCTGCACTCTCCTTCGATGATGCGATGGACGATATTCCACAACGGGCAGGGACAGCCCCTTCGTTCAATGACTTCATGCAGCGTCCCATCACCGCACCGGCATCCATGCCGCATGGTGGTCGCTCCGTCCAGAACGCCCGCGAATGGGAAGACCTCTTTGCCGACCTCCACACCCCGTCGGCAGCATCCTCCGCAGCACCGCGCGCACTCTCTGTTGACGACCTCGACAGCAGCGTGATGCAACTGCAGGGACGATACATCATCAAGTCCACCGCCACCAGCATGCTGCTCATCGACCAGCACCGCGCCAGCATACGAGTGCTCTACGAACAGTACCGTCGCAACCTCACCGAGCGAAATGCCGCAACGCAGCGGTTGCTCTTCCCGGAAGTGGTGGAGTTCCCACCGTCACGCGTGGCAACCATAGAGCCTACGTTGGAGGAACTGCGGCACCTCGGATTCGAGATAACCGACCTTGGAGGCGGCAGCTACTCCATCGCCGGACTGCCGGCAGGACTCGGGGCCATGGACCCAGTCAAATTGGTCACCGACCTCGTCAGCGAAGCCGCCGAACAGGAGGGCGCAGCCACAGAACGCATACACGACACCCTCGCCCTCGGACTGGCAAAAGCCGCTGCCACGCCATACGGAGAGCTGCTCTCCACTGACGAAATGAACAAACTGGTAGCCCAACTGCTGCAATGCACCGCACAACGTTATACCCCAGACGGCAAACTCATTATCTCCTCGCTCGACGAGACAGAGCTCTCACGCAGGTTTAGCTAAGTAAAGTGTAAAAAATAACTTGAGCAGTTTTTATGGCTCAACGGGGATTTTCCGTGGCAGCACAGAAGTGAAACTATCTTAAAGACCATCTGACAACGGTA
>CAVCKM010000029.1:0-8157 GCA_963602765.1 Alistipes putredinis
GAAGGAGACAATCCAAGCATCGGTATCCTTCTTTGCAAGGACAAAGACTCATCCGTCGTAGAATGGTCTCTGCGTGGCATCACCACTCCGTTGGGTGTGGCAAGCTATCAGTTGCAGGAGGTATATGAACGAACATTGCTTGAAATAAAGCAGGAAGCCTCTGAGGAAGAAAAGTGAGAATGTTTGAAATCTGCCACAACTTGTAGAAGAATTTGTCTACCAAGCTGGTGGACTATTTCAGAAACTGAAAATTAAGGATTTAAAATGGTTATTGGCGAGGACTATATTTCGCCATTCCAGAGTAGACGGAAGAAGTCCATGACATAGATGCACTCTACACTCCCCATACGGCGGTTGAGGGAGTCAAGCGAGACGACAATCAGACGGCAGTCTGGATAGTCGGAAGCAAAGGCTTGAAGTCCTTTCAGATGTCGGGGAAGTACCTCTTCTACTGATTTTATTTCCACGGCCACGCGGGCGTCACCTATTATGGCGTCTACCTCCTGTCCTGTATACGTTCGCCAGTATGTCAGTTGCTCTGTGCTCTCCGTGTAAGCCAGCCATGCACGCAGCTCCTGTATGACGAGGTGCTCAAAGGCATGTCCGTATTCGGCAGTACCGCGTGTCAGTTCTTTACGGTGAAGAAGATGGTTGGCTATGCCTACGTCAAAATAGTAAAAGCGTGGAGCCTGTACCAGTCGGCGCTTCATCACTTTTGTGTATGCCGGCATACGGAAACCGAGTAGCGTGTCTTCCAAAATGTCGAAATAGCAGGAGACGGTATTTGCGCTCACGCCGCAGTCCTGGGCGATGTTGTTATAGTTCACCATTTCGCCGTCAGTCAGTGCCGCCACTTCAAGGAAACGTTGAAATGCATTAAGGTTTCTTACCAATGCCTCCTCCTTTATTTCCTCTTTGAGATACACATCAATGTATGCCGAGAGCCGCCGTTGGGGATTCTTTGCCAAATAATGCGGCGGCAGCATGCCGTAACTGACAGCATGCTGAAGGTCAAAATCGCTCAGCTCTGCGCTGACAAACGGAAACAGACAAACAGGGAAGGCTCGTCCGCCTAACGTGTTGTATCCCTTGCGCTTCAATTTTCTTGCACTCGAACCGCAAAGGATGAACCGATGGTTCTTCTCAGACATTAAGCGGTGTACCTCGTTGAGTAGCTCCGGCACTTCCGGTATCTCGTCAATAATGATTCTGGTTCCGTCCGGTTTGTCAGCCAGCATCTCATAAAGCAACCCCGGCCTACGTTTGAAACGCCCTTTCAAAGTCGTGTCCAGTAAGTCAATATAGATGCTGTCGGGGAACTTTTGACGCAGAAAAGTGCTTTTGCCTGTCTGACGAGCTCCAAACAGGAAGATACTGTCGTCTAAAGTGCTGTCAATATTGCAGATACGTTCAATCATTGTGCGTGATAAGTGTTATGTCTACTTCGGATATTCAATGAAAATCCGAAGTGCTACTGCGGATTTTCAATAAATATCCGAAGCAAAGGTACAGTTTTCTTTGCATTGCAGCAAGTCCTGTGTAGACTTTAACTTACATTTATACTCTTGGGACCGGAATTTTGCAGCGATGCGTAGAAAACAAAATGCTGAATATTTGGAGATTTGAAGTTTTTTGCGTAAGTTTGCAGACAAATGAAGACAAGCGACATGAAGACGTTCAACACAACAGGCAAATGCATCCCGTCCATGCACTATATGGTTGACATCAGCCGACAAGTGGAGGCTGCGGCAAAATTGGTGCGCCGTGGCAATTACTTCTGCATCAACAGGGGGCGGCAGTATGGCAAGACCACGACTCTGGCTCTGCTCAAGAAAAAACTTGAAGGAGAAGGGTATGCTGTGTTCTCTCTGAGCTTCGAGGGACTTAGCGAGAGCGCATTCCAAAGTGACGAGGCCTTGCTATATGCCTCACTATGCTTGATGCAGACGAAGATAGTCTTGGGGAATGTACAAAATCTCTCGTCTGACGCTTTGTCGTTATTGAAAGAATACGAAGACCCCCAAGGCAAAAAAATCGATTCTATAAGATATTCCATGCTGATAGCGAAACTTTGCATGGAGTCAAAAGTCGTAGTCCTGATAGACGAAGTGGATGCTGCAGGTAATCACATAGAGTTTATCAAGTTCCTGGGAATTCTTCGCGAAATGTATTTGGATCGCGACGAACGCCCCACCTTCCAGTCCGTCATCCTTGCCGGTGTCTACGACATCAAGAACCTTAAGCTGAAACTTCGTCCCGAGTACCAGCATCAATACAATTCCCCTTGGAATATCGCCGTGCCTTTCGAGACCAACATGAGCCTTCCTGCAGATGGTATCACTGGGATGCTGGCGGAATACAAGGCAGACCATCATCTCGGCTTCGATGAGTGTTTCGTCGGACAGATGATTTATGACTATACCTCGGGCTACCCCTTCCTTGTGAGCCGCATTTGCCAGATTATGGATGAGGAAGGTTTGACTTGGGACAAGGAGGGAGTGTTGAAGGCAGTGAACGAGTTGCTCAAAGAGCATAACACCTTGTTTGATGACATGGAGAAGAAGGTGAGTCAGTTTCCAAATCTTTCAGAGACGTTGAAGGCTATCATCTTCGGTGGTAAACGTGTGTCGTTCAATTATTATGACCGTGACATCAACATCGCTGTCATGTTTAATTTTGTCAAGGAATGTAAGGGGGCAGTCCTTATCTATTGCCGCATCTTCGAGACGTGGCTCTATAATCTTTTCATCTCCAATGCCAAGGAGACTTCCATCTATCAGCAGGGCGAATACGACAAACCCCATTTCATCCATGACGGCTATCTCGACATGCGTCACTTGCTGGAGCGCTTCTGTGTGCATTTCAACGAGATTTACCGCCCGGGGCACGATGACGAATTTGTGGAGAATAATGGCCGCCAGATATTCCTCACTTACATCCGGCCAGTCATCAATGGTGTCGGCAACTACTATTGCGAGGCACAGACGCGCGACTTGACCCGTACGGACGTAGTCATCGACTATCTCGGTCAGCAGTATGTCGTTGAGCTGAAGATTTGGCGTGGCGATGCTTACAACGAGCGCGGCGAGCAGCAGCTCAGCGAGTATCTCGACTATTACCATCTGCAGACGGGCTACATGCTCAGCTTCTGCTTCAACAAGAACAAGCAGCCCGGTGTACATGAGGTATTGGTGGGCGAGAAGAAGCTGATAGAAGTCGTGGTGTGAGGAAGAAATAACGATAAGCAGCCAAGCCAGCAACGGCTTGGCTGCTCTGTTGGACTATGCGTACGAGTGCATACCGCCTAGGATGTAGTTCACGCCGAAATATGTCATTAGGACGGAGAGGAAGGCTAGGAGCATATAAAGATGTACGTGGATGGGCTTAGGAAACCACTTTAGACTGCTGTGCAGCGGAGCTGAATATATCAGTAGTGTGATGAGTGCCCACACTTCCTTGGAGTCCCATCCCCAATAGCGTCCCCACGAAACGTTTGCCCAGATGGCCCCGATGAAGATGCCTATGGCTATCAATGCCACTGCCGGGTATAGTAGGAACTGGGACATGGCCGCGAGACTCTCTTCTCGGTCTGTATTGCCTCGGTGGTGCATCAAGAGTCCTTGTATGCTGGTCAATGCCATAATGCCAAAGAGAGCGTAGGAGAACATTATAACCATTACGTGGACAGAGAGCAGTGGCGACTGCAATACGGGCATCAACTGGGTGACCTGCGGATTCTTGTCGGTTATCATTGCCACGAGCAGTGCGAAAGCCGAGAGCAACGGGCCAAACTGACTCAGCGGAGCAAAGCGTTTGCGCAGGGCGAGGGTAAGTATCAGAGTTGCCCAAGCCATAAACTGCATCGTCTCGTAACCATTTGACATAGGCAGGTGACCAGATATGACCCAACGCAGAATCAGCATCACAGTGGTGTATGCAAGCATGACACCTAGGAGCACGTTGCCGCACAGAGTGATACGCCTACCCTTACTGTCTTCTGCCCAAATCATATTACCAATGATGAGTAGTACAGAGCATACGAGAAACAGGATGACGCTCCATTTTTGTTTGCTTACGGCATTGTAGACAAGTTCGGAATATACCGCCGCCTTGGACGGCATCACATCCTTCCCCCTTACGTGTTGGTATGCATATATCTTGTCGGCTAAGGTCTTTGCACGTTCTACGTCACCTGTGATGATGCTGTGAGCCAGATAGTCCATTGATTTTCGCACGAAATACCATTCCTTGCCTTCCAGCATGCCATATTTGTTGCGTTCCCCTGGCGCAAGCCAATGTACAGTGCCCTGTTTGTCGGTAAAAGGATACATGCGCAGCATCTCGCCATTATATAGCATACGCACGATGTTGAATTTCTCGTCTGCTTCACGTACGCTCTTCAGGAGTGCTTTGTCATTGCCCCGAACCTCCAGATCGTTGATGACCTTCTCGAGTTTGTACTCGTTGTACTGATTCCAAAAGTCCTTGACGGCAGCCCACTCGTCTTGTATGCCGAGTATCTCCTGCACCTTCTTGTCCTTTACTTGAATCATCTTTTCTGTCTCCCAGTATGGGGCATCAAATACCCATCCTGCAAATACCTCGTCGGCTGACATGCCGTTCCAGGAAGACGAGCCACTCAGTTTGGTGACAAAATCATTCGCTACAGTGTTTATCGGACATATTCGTCCGTTGTACAGTACACAGATACGCGAGAACTTGCTGCAGATGTCACCGTCTATCTTTATTTGCTCCTGTGCATTTGCTTGCAGTCCGGTCAACATTAACAGTACTATCATGACAGCCTTTGCTGCAGCAGGTCTGATGGCTTTTTCGTAGAATCCGCGCATTCGTGTACGCTGACTGAATAGAGTCCAAACAAGTGATGCGAAAAGAAGGAAGTAGCCAGTGTACGTAATGGCAATGCCCCATGGGTCATACGATACACCGAGAGTGGTACCCCGCATGTCGTCGTCATAGCTGGACTGCATAAAGCGGTAGCCTTCACACTCGCCGATGCTGTTCATGGAAACGGTAATTTCTCGCGAGCCGGAAAGTACGATGGAGGTATAGTCCATCGGGGCATCAGTGCCGGGGTAATATGTTATTTTAAATTCTTTCAGCTTCAAAGGAAATCCGAACTCGCAAACCGTATCGTCTGCCAATTCGTATTTCGTCACGCTCTCTCCCTGACGCAGATGCACCGTGCCTGTCTTGGATGTCATCCACGATACTAGTGCTCCCAGGAGAATAACTATAAAGGAAGCGTGTACCAAGAACACGCATATGTTCTTGTATAGTTTGCGGCGCATTATGTATGCAGCACTTGCTACTGCAAGTACTGCCCAAAGAGCCACGAACCAGACTGTATTGTAAATTTGGGCGCAAGCGTAGTCTGTACCATGCTTGCTGTCAATAACGGTAGCAACCGTCATCACCATGAGGATGACGACGGTTACTGCAACGATGATATATTTTAGTTTATTCATTTTGTATATAGCATAGCTATGTTACGCATGCCACCTTTAGATAGAATCAACGAATTTGATGACTAGCTCGCGCTGTTCCTTGGTCAGCTTGCGGAAGTTTTCCACAGCCCAATGAGCATCACTCTTTGCCCCCTCACTGCTGCACCCGTGCCACATGATGGCTTCGAGTGTATTGCGTGCGCGACAGTCGTGCAGGCGGTCGGAATGTCCAGCGTTTAGAAGCATCAGACCACGTCCCCATAGTGGAGCTGTTTTACACCATCCAGTGCGGAGGTCGTTCTTCATGAAGAGGCGGTGCTGTATCATGTCAGAATATGGCCAAATCTTCTGGTACGGGTAGTGAACCATGCGTTTGTCGTTGGCGGTGAAACGTCCGTAGGGGTCGCGTATCTCGTCCGCCCCGGTAGTCCATGTTGGACGGTGGCATGCTGCACAACCAATCTGTGAGAAGAGCTTCTTGCCCTCCTTGAAGTCGTCTGTTGTAGTGTTGCGGGCGGCAGGGATACCTACGCCACGATGCCATACCATGTAGTTGATATAGTCGTCCTCTGCCATCTCAACTGGCAGGTCGGTGGCGTTGCCGAATGTGATAATGTCCTTGGCTGGGTCGCCAGTCTTGTTCCACTCTGGGTAATACTGGTAAAATTTACTGGTCACGTCAGGGTCTGCTGCAGCAAACTCCCAGTATTCTTTAGGTACGTAGTGCGAGCGGAAGTCATCGCGTGTCACGTTCTGTACCTCCCAGAATGAGGCATCAGACATAACAGAGGCACGGTCCAGAGCGTAGTCGAACTTATATACTATGCCGCCGTTTTTCAGTGCCAGCGTGCCGTCCTCTTTCTTTACGAAGTCTTTCTTGTCATTGTCCCAAAACTGTGGGTTAAGGGTGGAGAACTGTCCCTCGTGGCGATATTGCGCCATGATGCTGTCGTCAGGGATGGCATCTATCAGACCAGAACCGATAAATCCGATAGTAGACTCAAGACGTACCTTGGCACGGTCCATTGTAACTTCGTTGCCCCATTTGTCTATGAGTTTGCCATAGATGCATCCGTCCTTTAAGGTAACTTCAGGATAGATGAGCGAGTATGTCTCACCGTCAGGGAACTTGTTGCCCCATTCGTCGGTGTATTCTGGCCAGTCTATTACTACTTTGCTTTCGTCAAACTGTGGTTTGAACGGTTCGGTGGAACGTCCCATGGCAACCCAACCGAACGACTGCACGACGATGTCGTTCTCGTCCGTTATCATCAGAATGTAGGCGTTGCCATAGGTGTTGGAGTCATATTTTGTCTGACGTTTGCCGTGACCGTAACCTAGGTGACAGTGTCGACATGAAGCACGGATATAGAGAGGTCCGAGTCCTGCGAATGGTTTGGTGGACTGAGTGAACGGCTTGTCGAAGAAATATTCACCGTAGTTGAATTGTGCGGAAAGTCCCTGCTCGTCTATGGCTGGTGCTGGCTGTTCGTAAGACCCGGCAGTCTGTTCGTAGACGGTACCAAGTTTACCGCCAGTATAATAGTCTTCTGGATACTCCTTCGAAGAAGGGTCGTTCCCCATATCTGTAATGTCTCCCAGGTTGCTGTTGTCGCTGCAAGAGGCCAATGCCATACTTGCCATGGCCAAAACAGCAAAAGCGTTTTTATTCAGAATTGTCATAGAGTAATCTTTAATCAAAGCAAATGCAGCCATACATCACTGTTCTGCGAACGGTAATGCATGGCTGCACGATGTATCATATACGGTATCTATATTAAATGGATTCTATAAAGTAGATAATGGCATCGCGTTGGTCTTTCGTCAAGTTGCGGAACTTTTCGATAGTCCAGCGAGCATCGCTATTTGCATTGCCATGCCACATGATAGCCTGAAGTGTATTCTCGGCGCGGCAGTCGTGCAGACGGTATTCTGCGCCTGTACAGAGCAGAGACAGACCTCGTCCCCACAGTGGGGTGGTGCGACACCATCCGGTACGTATGTCGTTCTCCATGAAGAGACGGTGTTGCACGAGGTCGGAGTAAGGCCATATCTTCTGGTTCGGATAGCGTGGCATGTCTGCATTTGTGAACACCCCGTTCGGGTCCTGAATGTTGTCTTCGCCTGTTGTCCATGATGGACGGTGACAGGAGGCACATCCTATCTGTGAGAAGAGTTGCTTACCCTGCTTGAACTTCTCGGTGGTGACGTTACGTGCTGCAGGTACGGCGAGACCGCGGTGCCAGATCATGAACTGCTTGTACGACTGGGCAGTCATTTCCTCATCAAGGTCTTTGGCTGTGAGATAGTTGTATATGCGGTCCTTCATCTCGCCTGTGTGCCATGAGGTATGCGTCTTGTTGGGGTCGACATTGTTGATGTATGCCTCGAATCCTACCTGCACATCAGCGTCCTCACTAGAGGTTTTAGCGTAGATGCTAGCGTCAAGGCTGAGGTAATGGTATGTGCGCTTCGGACGTGTCACGTTTGTGATGTTCCAGATAGCATTGGCACCAGGACCGTCGAGCAATGGACCGCGGCTCAGAGCATAAGTAAAGCGGCGTACGTAACTCTTCTTGTCCAAACCTGTACTATAGTAGCTCTTCCACGTGTTGTTGTCTTTGTCCCACATGGCAGGGTTAAGAGTAGCGTGGGCATTCTCGCTCTTCCACTGTGCAGTGATGGAGTC
>CAVCKM010000030.1:0-34941 GCA_963602765.1 Alistipes putredinis
TTCAATTCGGACAGTCATATAAAAACTGCTCAAGTTATTTTTTACACTTTACTTATACTGTCAAACCACCAGAAAATATGCACAAGAACTCCCATTCTGGGCAACGTCTGCCTTGTGTCAAATTAACCCCATTATGCCCGCGGCTTGGGCAGGCTGTGCCCGCGGCTTGGGGACTCGATGCCCGCGGCTCGGGAACACGATGCCCACGGCTCGGGGATGAGGTGACCAAACAGAGAGGTCAACGCCGGGCAGAAGAAAGGGCGGGCTATCTCGCTGATAGCCCGCCCTTTATGCAGTATTTTGTCTTAGTCTGTGATGAGGTTCTCACCCGTCATGTCGGCAGGCTGCTCGAGACCCATGATGTGCAGAATCGTTGGAGCAACGTCGGCGAGACGACCGTCCTTGATGGTGGCGGAGTTGTTGTCCGTCACGTAGATGCAAGGAACCGGGTTGAGGGAGTGCGCGGTGTTCGGTGTGCCGTCAGGGTTGATGGCGTTGTCGGCATTGCCGTGGTCAGCGATGATGATAGCCTCGTAACCGGTTGCCTTGGCAGCCTCGATGACTTCACGAACGCAGTTGTCTACGGCTACGACAGCCTTGGCGATGGCGTTGTACACACCGGTGTGGCCCACCATGTCGCCGTTGGCGAAGTTGACAACGATGAAGTCATACTTGTCCTCCTTGATGGCGTCAACCAGCTTGTCCTTCACCTCGTATGCGGACATCTCAGGCTTGAGGTCGTAGGTGGCAACCTTCGGAGAAGCCACGAGGATGCGCTCCTCACCTTCGTATGGAGCCTCGCGACCGCCGTTGAAGAAGAATGTGACGTGAGCATACTTCTCAGTCTCAGCGGTGTGAAGCTGCTTCTTGCCCTGCTGCGAGAGGTACTCGCCGAGGGTGTTCATGACGTTCTCCTTCGGGAAGAGGATGTTCACGCCCTTGAAGGAAGCGTCGTACGGAGTCATGCAGTAGTACTGCAGACCGGGGATAGTCTTCATGCCTTCCTCCGGCATGTCCTGCTGGGTGAGCACCTGTGTAAGCTCCTTGGCGCGGTCGTTGCGGAAGTTGATGAAGATGACTACGTCGCCCTCCTCGATATTACCGTTCACGTTGGCGTTGCTGATGGCCTTTACGAACTCGTCGGTAGTGCCCTCGTCATAGCTCTCCTGCATGGCCTGTACCATGTCGGCAGCCTTCTTGCCTGTGCCGCTGACGAGCAGGTCGTATGCCTCCTTGACGCGGTTCCAGCGCTTGTCGCGGTCCATGGCGTAGAAACGGCCGATGATGCTGGCGATGTTGGCGTCGTTGGCAGCACACTTGGCAGAAATCTGCTCGATGAAGCCCTTGCCGGACTTAGGGTCGGTGTCACGGCCGTCCATGAAGCAGTGTACGAAGAGCTGCTGGGAGAGACCGTACTCCTTGCCTACCTCAATGAGGCGGAAGAGGTGGTCGAGTGAAGAGTGCACGCCGCCGTTGGAAGCCAGACCCATGAGGTGGAGCTTCTTGCCGTTGTTCTTGGCGTACTCGTAGGCTGCCTTCACCTGCGGGTTGGTAACGATGGAACCGTCTGCACAGGCGCGGTTGATCTTCACGAGGTCCTGGTATACGATGCGGCCGGCACCGATATTGAGGTGACCCACCTCAGAGTTGCCCATCTGACCGTCAGGCAGACCGACGTCCTCGCCTGAAGCCTGGAGCTGTGATACACTGCTAACAGCCTGGAGATAGTCCAGGTAAGGCGTAGGAGTGTTGTAAATTACGTCACCTACACCGTGCTTGCCGATTCCCCATCCGTCGAGAATCATCAATAGAGCTTTCTTTGCCATTTGTCTAATCTATGTTTAGTCTAATCGAATAAAGTTCATGTCCAATCTTGTACGTAGGCTGTCCAATTTGATGTGCCAACATTTTGAATATTTGTATCTTTGGGCTGAAAGCCCTACACTACATAGCCCAGGGCAACGCCCTGGGTTTTAGTTCGTATGTGTCCACGCGCCCTGTAAGGGCAAAAGTATATAGTCTTGGCGCGATAGTTTATGTACTTTTGCCCTTACAGGGCGGTGGTTGATGTTCCGATGTACCCAGGGCGTTGCCCTGGGCTATGGAGTATTGGGCTTTCAGCCCGTTGTACCATCATAGTTTTCTGTTTTTCTTGGATACATCAAATTAGACAGCCTATCTTGTCCGTGTCTCCGCTTGAGACGATGCAAAGGTACTGCGAAGAGGGGATTTAAAGGTGTTTCTTATTGTTAAATAATAATAAAACTACACTTTCAAGCAAAAAACTCCTCTTACTATAGGAGAAGTGCAGAAAAAATCGTAACTTTGCCATAAAAACCAAAAGAAGAAAAAGTATGTGCGTACAAACTCCCACTTATCATGTGCCCGTCCTGCTCAAAGAGAGCATCGAAGGCATGGACCTCAAACCCGGCGGCGTCTACGTGGACGTGACGTTCGGCGGCGGCGGACACAGCAGGGAGATACTCGGCAGACTCCAGGGCGGAGCACACCTCTACTCCTTCGACCAGGACGCTGACGCAGAGAACAACATCGTGGCGGACGACGCCTTCACGTTTGTACGCTCGAACTTCCGTTACCTCAAAAACTGGATGCGCTACTACGGTGTGGACCACATCGACGGTCTGCTCGCCGACCTCGGCGTGTCGAGCCACCACTTCGACGACGAGACACGAGGATTCTCCTTCCGCTTCGACGCGCCGCTCGACATGCGCATGAACGCACGTGCCGGAGCCACGGCGGCGGACATCGTCAACACCTATGAGGAGGAACGGCTGGCAGACATCTTCTACCTCTACGGCGAACTGAAGACATCGCGAAAGATAGCCTCAGCCATCGTCAAGGCACGACAGCAGCAGACGGTGAAGACAACGCAGGACTTCCTCCGGGTCGTGGAGCCGTTCTTCAAACGGGAACGCGAGAAGAAGGACATGGCAAAGCTCTTTCAGGCACTGCGCATTGAGGTGAACCACGAAATGGACGCCCTTAAGGAGATGCTCTACGGAGCTACGGAGCTGCTCGCACCGGGCGGCAGACTGAGCGTCATCACCTACCACAGCCTCGAGGACCGCATCGTAAAGAACATCATCAAGACGGGCAACGCTGAGGGAAAACGCGAACAGGACTTCTACGGCAGGGTGCAAACGCCATACCGCGCCGTAAACAACAAAGTCATCGTGCCCACCGAGGAAGAGCAACAACGCAACCCGCGGTCACGCAGTGCAAAGTTAAGAATAGGAGAACGCATCTGATGGAGAAAGACAATATCGAAAACGGAACACAGACCGAGACGCAGACCGGGGGCAAGGAGGCTAAGGATGCCAAGGATGCACAGGTCGAAGCCAAAGAGGCCAAAGAGGCCAGCGTGCTCAACGGCAAGACCATCGAGGAGGTCATACGCAGAGAAGCCGTGGAGGAGTCGCCGCACAATTTCTCTATCGCCCGCACGCTGGGCGGCGTCATCGTGGCACGCTACGTGCAGAGACAGATGGGCGTAGTGCTGCTCGTCTGCGTGTTCATCGTCTGCTACATCAGCAACAGATATATCTGCCAGAAGAAAATAGTGGAGATAGACAAACTGGAAACGAAAATCGTCAAGGCAAAGTTCAAATCAACGGTGTGCACCAGCGAACTGACGGAGAGAAGCCGCGAGAGCAACGTTATGTCGCTGTTGAAGTCGTACGGAGACAGCACGCTAACCATACCTAACGACCCGCCATACCTCATAAAAGTGCCAGAATAGGAATCCCCCACACCAATCTGACGAAAGGACATACTAAATCACACGACTGAGAATTAAACTAGATGAGCAAACACTTCGAAAACGAGAAATCCATGCTGCGGTTCCACATCATCGCAGCCATCATGACGATTCTTGTCATTGGAGTACTGGCAAAGGGATTCTACATCATGACCGTAGAGCGATCCTACTGGAACGCCGTAGCAGCGAAGATAAAGATACAGGACAAGGAGGTGCCCGCCACACGTGGCAGCATACTCAGCTGCAACGGACAGCGCATGGCGTGTAACCTGCCCGAGTACCGCCTCTACATGGACTTCAAGTCGCTCAAGAACGGAAAGGCCGACACACTGTGGCACGACAAGAAGGGAAACGACACGAAGGAGCTCAACCAACTCTGCGAGGGGCTGCACAAGATTTTCCCCGAGAAGAGCGCAGAGGAGTTCAAGGAGCACCTCAAGGAGGGATACAACAAGACAAGCCAGTACTGGCCCGTACTGAAGAGGCGCGTCACGTACTCGGAATACAACGAAGCAAAGTCACTGCCCATCTTCCGTCTCAAACCGGGACTGGGAGGCTTCGCCCCACAGCAGTTCATGGTGCGCAACCGCCCCTACGGCTCCATGGCTTCCTCTATCATCGGCGGCATGTACAAGGAGAAGGACCAGGCATACAGCGGCATCGAACTGGCGTACGACTCCATACTGCGAGGAAAACCGGGATTCAAACACCGCCGCAAGGTGCTCAACGGATACGTGGACATAGTGGACTCCGCCGCCATTGACGGTTGCGACGTGGTGTCCACCATCGACGTCAGCATACAGGACCTCGCCGAACGATCGCTCAAGAAGGAACTCATCAAGGACAACGCATACACGGGCGTCGCCATCGTCATGGAGGTGGCCACGGGAGACATCAAGGCGATGGTCAACCTGGACCTCGACCGCGAGACGGGAAAATACTACGAGGGTGCCAACCACGCCATCTCCGACTGGCTCGAGCCAGGCTCGGTATTCAAGACCGCCAGTTTCATGGTGGCACTGGAGGACGGAGTCATCGACACCACAACGATGGTGGACACCGGATGCGGCATACGCGAGATGTACGGCGCGAAGATGCGCGACCACAACTGGCATCGCGGAGGATACGGAGTAATCTCCGTGCCACGAGTGTTGCAGGTCAGCTCGAACATCGGTGTCAGCTACCTCATAGACAAATACTACCACAACAACCCGGAGAAGTTCGTCACGGGACTCCACCGCGTCGGAATCGCAGAGAACCTCCAGCTGCCGCTGAAGGGATACATGGCACCGCGCGTCAGGATGCCTAAGAAGAACAAACACGGACAATGGATAAACTGGAGCAACACGGCTCTGCCGTGGATGAGCATCGGATACGAGACGAACGTGCCGCCCATCTCTGTCGTGACGTTCTACAACGCCATTGCCAACGGAGGCGTCATGGTGCGCCCGCGATTCGTAAAGCGTGTGGAGAGACAGGGGGAGGTCATTGAGGAGTTCCCCACAGAGGTAATCAAAAAGCAGATATGTAGCCCCACGACGCTGAGCAAGATACAGACAATACTGCACCAAGTGGTGAGCATCGGACTCGGCAAGACGGCTGGCTCGAAGCACTTCAGCGTTTCAGGCAAGACGGGCACGGCACAAAAAGCCAGCGGAGGAGGATACAAGAACGGCACGGTGAACTACCTGCTATCCTTCTGCGGATACTTCCCCTCGGAGAAACCACGCTACTCCTGCATCGTCTGCATACACAAGGCGGGACTGCCCGCTTCGGGCGGACTGATGAGCGGACAGGTGTTCCACGACATTGCCGAAGGTATCATGGCACAGAACATCAAGTATGACGTGAAGTCCTCACGCGACTCGCTGTCTGTTCTCGTCCCAACGGTAAAGAGCGGCAACATGGCTTCCGCTGACTACGTGCTCTCACGACTCAACATCCCGACTGTCGGAGGATGGCACGGGGCAAACGCCGTTGGCACACCCGTATGGGGCAACGCAGAAAGCACACACAAGGAGGTGATGATACGCAAAACCCCTGTGACACCGAAGAACACCATGCCGGACGTACACGGCATGGGAGCACGCGACGCCGTATACATGGTGGAAAGCCGAGGGGCAAGAGTGACGATAAACGGAAA
Source organism: Alistipes putredinis (assembly GCA_963602765.1). Taxonomy (GTDB): domain Bacteria; phylum Bacteroidota; class Bacteroidia; order Bacteroidales; family Bacteroidaceae; genus Prevotella. The sequence goes on from CAVCKM010000030.1 coordinate 5,922, forward strand.
AGGAAAAGTGACGGCGCAGAGCAAAGCACCAGGAACAAAGATAAAGAAAGGTGAAAAGGTCGTACTGACCCTGAACTGACCAACCCTAAATATAACGAAAACTAATAAAGCAACGACAATGAAACTATCCGACATAATAAAGAATATCTCCCCACTGGAGATTGTCGGCAGTGCTGACACAGACATCACCGGCATCAACATCGACTCACGCAAGATAGAGGCTGGCAACATCTTTGTAGCCATGAGAGGCACGCAGGTGGACGGACACAAGTTCATCACCAAGGCATTGGAACTGGGCGCGGCGGCAGTGCTCTGCGAAACGCTGCCTGCACCAGAGGAGCGCGGTACGGCGACATACGTACGAGTAGGCAACTGCGAAGACGTCGTGGGCGAAGTGGCAACGACGTTCTACGGCAACCCGTCGGCAAAACTGAAGCTCGTCGGCGTGACAGGAACGAACGGAAAGACAACCATCGCCACCTTATTATATAATATGTTCCGCAAAATGGGACACAAGGCAGGACTGCTCTCCACCGTCTGCAACTACGTGGAGGACCAGGCATTCCCAACAGACCATACCACGCCAGACCCCATCGAACTGAACATGATGCTGGCAAAGATGGTGGACGCAGGATGCGAATACGCCTTCATGGAGTGCTCCAGCCACGCCATCGCACAGAACCGCATCGGAGGACTCACCTTCGCCGGAGGACTCTTCACCAACCTCACACGCGACCACCTCGACTACCACAAGACATTCGAGAACTACCGCGACGCAAAGAAGAAATTCTTCGACGACCTGCCCAAGACTGCCTTCGCCATCACCAACGCCGACGACAAGAACGGTATGGTAATGACGCAGAACACGAAGGCCACCGTGAAGACTTACTCCACACGTGCCGCCGCCGACTACGTGGCACACATCATAGAGTGCCACTTCGAGGGCATGTACCTCGACTTCGACGGTCATGAGGTGGGCGTGCAGTTCATCGGCAAGTTCAACGTCAGCAACCTCCTCGCCGTCTACGGAGCAGCACGCATGCTGGGCAAAGAGCCGGAGGAGATCCTCGTCGTGCTCAGCACGCTGCACAGCGTGTCCGGAAGACTTGACCCCGTGCAGTCGCCCGACGGGTACACCGCCATCGTTGACTACGCGCACACACCGGACGCTCTGGAGAACGTGCTCAACGCCATCCATGAGGTGCTCGACGGAAAGGGACACGTCATCACCGTATGCGGTGCCGGCGGCAACCGCGACAAGGGCAAACGCCCGCTCATGGCACAGGAAGCCGTGAAGCAGAGCGACAAGGTCATCATCACAAGTGACAACCCACGATTCGAAGAACCGCAGGACATCATCAACGACATGCTCGCAGGACTGGACGCACAGCAGATGAAGAAGGTCATCAGCATCGTGGACCGCAAGGAGGCAATACGCACCGCATGCATGATGGCACAGAAGGGCGACGTCATACTCGTAGCCGGAAAGGGACACGAGGACTACCAGGACGTAAAGGGCGTGAAACACCACTTCGACGACAAGGAAGTGCTGCGCGAGGCAATGGGACTTGCTTAATTCATAATGCCTAATTCATAATTCATAATTGGATAGATGCTATACTATTTCTTTCGATTCCTTGAGCAGTGGGACATCCCCGGCTCTGGCATGTGGAGTTACATCTCCTTCCGTTCGCTGCTGGCACTGATACTGTCGCTCGTGATAAGCATCTGGTTCGGCGCCGTATTCATACGATGGATGCGCAAAAACGGAGGCACTGAAGCACAACGCGACCGCAGCATCGACCCCTACGGCGTGGAGAAGAAGGGCGTGCCCACCATGGGCGGCGTCATCATCATCGTGGCCACCGTCATACCGTGCCTGCTCTTCGGCAGACTGCGCAACATATATATGCTCCTGATGATTGGCACCACCCTGTGGCTCGGGGCCATCGGCTTCATCGACGACTACATCAAGATGAAGATAACAAAGGACGGACTGAAACCGATATACAAACTGGCGGGACAGGCTGTACTTGGCTTATTCATCGGACTGACACTGTGGCTCAGCCCAGATGCCGTAATACGTGAGAACGTCTCAACGCAACGGCAGAATCAGGAGGTGGTCATACACAAGAGTACACCGGTGAAGTCCACGGCAACGACAATTCCGTTTGTCAAGCACAACAACTTCAACTACACCGACACCTTCTTCTCCTTCCTCGGAGAGCACCGCAGCGCAGCGGGATGGATTTTCTTCGTGCTGCTGACAACGTTCGTCGTCATGGCGGTGAGCAACGGTTCCAACCTCAACGACGGCATGGACGGCATGTGCGCCGGGAACTCGGCGATAATGTGCCTGGCACTGGGAATACTGGCGTACGTCTCGAGCCACATAGGGTACGCCGCATACTTCGACATAATGTACATACCGCAGTCGGAGGAACTTGTGATATTCCTCTGCGCCTTCGGCGGAGCACTCATCGGATTCCTGTGGTACAACTCGTACCCGGCACAGGTGTTCATGGGCGACACGGGGTCGCTGGCCATCGGAGGCATCATCGCTGTCACGGCGATAATAATACACAAGGAGCTGCTCATACCCATCATCTGCTTCGTCTTCCTCGCCGAGAGCATCAGCGTCATCATGCAGGTGCAGGTGGCAAAATGGGGCAACAAACACGGCAGGAAACTACGCTTCTTCAAGCGTGCACCGATACACGATACGTTCCGAGTGAAGCCCGGACAGATAGCACAGGACATACACGTATTCCTCAACAAGCCTATGGGATGTTGGCTGGAGTCGAAGATAACGATGCGCTTCTGGATTGTAACAATCGGCATGGCAGCACTGGCAATAATAACACTGAAAATCAGATAATACTCTTAACTTATGAAACTCGCAATACTTGGAGCAGGTGAAAGCGGCGTGGGTACAGCTATCCTCGCCCAGCAGCAGGGATATGAGGTGTTCGTCTCAGACATGGGTACCATCAAACCTAAGTACAAGAAGAAGCTCAACGAACACAACATTCGTTGGGAAGAGGGTCAGCACACGGAAGCGGAGATTCTCTCTGCCGACGAAGTGGTGAAAAGCCCCGGCATCCCTGACACGGCTCCAATGGTGCAGGCTCTCATAAAGAAGGGGACGCCAATTCTGGCGGAACTGGAGTTTGCCAAGCGGTACAGCAAGGGCAAGACTATCTGCATCACCGGGTCCAACGGTAAGACTACTACGACATCGCTCATATACTATATAATGAAGAAATGGGGCGTCGACGTAGGACTGGCCGGCAACATCGGACGATCCTACGCCATGCAGGTGGCTACGGAAGACCACGACTGGTACGTGCTGGAGATTAGCTCCTTCCAGCTGGACAATATGTACGACTTCCGTGCCGACGTGGCGGTGCTGATGAACATCACGCCAGACCACCTGGACCGCTACGAGTTCAACATGCAGAACTACACGGACTCCAAGATGCGCATCATACAGAACCAGACACCGAAGGACACCTTCGTATACTGGTCGGACGACGAGCACATCAACACTGAGATGCAGAAACGGCTGGACGGCTACGCCCCGAAGCCGACACCATCGTCACGTCCTGCCGTATCAGGAAACCCGACGCTGGAGACATTCTCCGACAAGGACATCGACCCCAACAGCGACTTCCCACTACCAGGCAAGCACAACCAGCGCAACATGATGGCGGCTCGCGCTGCCGTACGCGCTGCCATGGGAAAGATGGAACTCTCAGCAGGACAGCAGTTCCGGCTGGAGGAGATACTGACGCAATGCCTCAAGGACTTCCCCGGCGTGGAGCACCGGCTGGAGCGTGTCGCCGAGAAGGACGGCGTGCTGTGGATAAACGACTCCAAGGCAACCAACGTCGATGCCTGCCACGTGGCACTGGAAGCCATGAGCCGACCAACCATACTCATCGTGGGCGGAAAGGACAAGGGCAACGACTACAACGACATCAAGGAACTCGTGAAGCAGAAATGCTGCGGCATCGTATTCCTCGGGGCCGACAATGCCAAACTACATGCCGCCTTCGACGACCTCAACATACCGACAGCCGACACGCACTCCATGAAAGACTGCGTGGACGAGTGCCGCAAGATGGCAAAGGCCGGTGACGTGGTGCTGCTCTCGCCGTGCTGCGCCTCTTTCGACCTTTTCAAAAATATGGAAGACCGTGGCGAACAGTTTAAGGAGAACATTATAAATGGATAAACTAAAACGACTACAAAACATATTCAAGGGCGACCGCATCATCTGGATCATCTTCTTCCTGCTGTGCCTCATCAGCATCATAGAGGTGTATTCGTCCTCATCAATTCTGGGATACAAGACCGGCAACTACTGGAAGGCGGCACTGTACCACTCGGGGCTGCTCTTTATCGGATGGGCAGTCATGATACTGGTGCTCAACATTCCCTGCAAATACTTCAAGGCACTCACACCGCCAGCGGTAATCTTCTCGGGACTGCTGCTCATACTGGTCTACATCATCGGTACGTCGGCAAACGGGGCAGCAAGATGGATCAGCATATTCGGGATACCGCTGCAGCCGTCAGAACTGGCGAAAGGCACACTAGTCCTCGCCACGGCACAGATTCTCAGTTCGCTGCAGACACCAACGGGAGCAGACAAGAACGCCATGAAGTACATAGGCTTCGTCGCTCTGCCCTTCATCGCACTTGTATTCCCGGAGAACTTCTCCACGGCAGCACTGATGGCCGCCGTCGTCATACTGATGATGTTCGTGGGACGTGTGCCACTGAAACAGATGGGGTACCTGTTCTCCGTCATCGCCATACTGGGCATTATAGCAGTATCTATCGTATGGGGACTGGGCAAATCGAAGGAGGAACTCATAGCCGAGAACTCGCCAAACAAACAGATGGTAGAGACGGTGGATAACGGAAAGGACGCCGACAAAACGGAAGAGGCTGCACCACGCAGATACGGTTTCCTGCATCGCCTCGACACGTGGAAGGAGCGCATCGAGGACTTCGGAAAACCAAGACCACAACCTGAGGACTACGACCTCGACAAGGACGGACAGGTGGGACACGCCAACATTGCCATCGCATCGAGCGACGTCATCGGTGTCGGTCCGGGCAACTCCGTGCAGCGCGACTTCCTGCCGCTGGCATTCTCCGACTTCATCTATGCCATCATAATAGAAGAATGGGGATGGTTCGGGGCCTTTGCCGTGGCTTTCCTGTACGTGGCACTGCTCGTACGCACTGGATACATAGCACGCAACTGCCAGAACGCCTTCCCCGCATACCTCGCCATGGGACTGGCAATGCTCATCGTCGTGCAGGCGGTGTTCAACATGATGGTGGCGGTAGGACTGGCACCTGTAACGGGACAGCCGCTACCACTCATTAGCAAGGGCGGCACGTCGTCTATCATCAACTGCGCATACATCGGCGTGATACTCTCCGTCAGCCGCACGGCTGTAAAGAAAGACCCAAAAGGAATTATAAGCGAATAGGACTACTCCTGACCACGCACACATACATATTATATCCATACGCGCACATACATATATAATATATGGAAGAACCAAGAATTATCATCAGCGGCGGCGGCACCGGCGGACATATCTTTCCTGCCGTAAGCATAGCCAACGCCATCAAGGCAAAGCACCCAGAAGCGAAGATTCTCTTCGTCGGAGCTGAAACAAGAATGGAAATGACCCGCGTACCGGAAGCGGGATACGAGATAAAAGGACTGCCCGTGCGCGGACTAATACGCCCGCTGTGGAGCCCGAAGAACATCAGCGTCATGCTCGACTTCATCAAAAGCCGAAAGATGGTGAAGGACATCATCAAGGACTTCCAGCCGCAGGTGGCTGTCGGCGTAGGCGGATATGCCTCCGCACCTACCCTGAACGCCGCTGCAAGCATGGGTATCCCATGCCTGATACAGGAGCAGAACTCATACGCCGGCGTAACAAACAAGTCACTCGCCAAGAAGGCGGCGAAGATTTGCGTGGCGTACGACGGAATGGAACGCTTCTTCCCTGCCGAACGCATCATAAAGACCGGCAACCCCGTGCGACAGGCACTGCTGGAGAACACCATGACAAAGGAAGAGGCACGCCAGGCCATGGGACTGGACAAGGACCTGCCAGTCATCCTGGTCATCGGCGGCTCACTGGGAGCACGCACCATCAACAACGCTATCGCAGGCGGACTCGACCGCTTCGAAAAGGCGAAGATACAGGTGGTATGGCAAACGGGCAAGTACTACGACAAGGACTGCGCCGAAAAGGTGAAGGCGGCTGGCACCACAATGGTGCGCCAGCAGGCGTTCATCTCCGACATGGCAACAGCATACAGAGCCGCAGACATCGTCATCAGCCGTGCCGGAGCATCTAGCATCAGCGAGCTGTGCCTGCTCGGAAAGGCAAGCATTCTCGTCCCATCGCCAAACGTGGCAGAAGACCACCAGACAAAGAACGCACGCGCACTCTCAGACCGCAACGCCGCCGTCTTCGTAGCAGACGCAGAGGCTGGCAAAACACTCGTGGACAAAGCCATCGCACTCGTATCTGACAAGGAAGCCATCGCTTCGCTCGAAAAGGAAGTGGAGAAGCTGGCACTGCGCAACTCCGCCGACATCATCGCGGATGAGGTGCTCAAACTAATTCAGAATTCTTAATTCACAATTCATAATGAAAGCTGTATATTTCGTCGGTGCTGGCGGCATTGGTATGAGCGCCATAGCACGATTCTTCATACGCAAGGGACTCGTCGTGGCAGGCTACGACAAGACTCCGTCAAAACTCACTGAGCAACTCGAAAAGGAAGGGATGCTCATTCACTACGAAGAGGACGTGGAACAGATACCAGAGGCGTGCCGCGACCCGAAGGAGACACTCGTCGTCTACACACCGGCCATACCGGCTGAGCACGCCGAAATGCAATACTTCCGCAACGGAGGCTTCGACATACAGAAGCGCGCACAGGTGCTCGGCACGCTGACAAAGTCGCACAAGGGACTCTGCGTAGCAGGCACTCATGGCAAGACAACGACATCAAGCATGTGCGCACACATTCTGCACCAGTCGGCCGTAGACTGCAACGCCTTCCTCGGAGGCATCACGAAGAACTACGGCACTAACTACATCCTCTCCGACACGTCAGACTACGTAGTCATCGAAGCAGACGAGTTCGACCGATCCTTCCACTGGCTGCGCCCATGGATGACAGTCATAACATCGTCTGACCCCGACCACCTCGACATCTACGGTACAAAGGAGGCGTACCTTGAGTCATTCCGCCACTACACCACACTGATACAACCAGGCGGAGCACTCATCATACACACTGGACTGGAGATGAAGGCAGACGTGCCGGAAGGCGTCCGCACATACACATACTCCGTTAGCGAAGGCGACTTCCACGCAGAGAATATAAAGATAGAAAACGGCGAGATAACATTCGACTTCATCTCGCCAGTGGAAAACGTGCGCGGCATTTCACTCGGCCAACCAGTGCCCGTCAACATCGACAACGGCATCGCTGCCATGGCAATGGCACAGCTGAACGGAGGCACCGCAGAGGAACTACGCAACGGAATGCAGACATTCAAGGGCGTGGACCGTCGCTTCGACTTCGCACTGCGCAACGACAAGCACGTCGTGCTCTCTGACTACGCACACCATCCGAAGGAGATTTACCAGAGCGCAAAAAGCATGCGTGAGGTGTACAACGACCGCCATATCACAGCTATCTTCCAGCCGCACCTCTACACCCGTACACGCGACTTCTACGGCGACTTCGCCGACGCACTCTCGCAGCTCGACGAGGTGATACTCTGCGACATCTACCCGGCACGCGAACAACCCATACCGGGCGTCACGTCACAACTGATCTACGACCGCCTGGCACCAGGCGTAGAGAAGTCGATGATAAAGAAGGACGAAGTACTGGACCTCGTCAAGTCACGCGACTTCGACGTGCTCATCATACTCGGTGCCGGAGACCTCGACAACTACGTGCCGCAGATAGCCGACATCATAAAAGCAAAGGAATAATACACCACCCCAAACACCGCAATGCGACTCAACATAGACTGGAAAAAGACCTTGCTCATCACGCTGGATGTGTTCATCGTAGCATATCTCGTAATGGCTGTCTGCTCGTGGCACACACCCGCGAGGAAGGCTCTCGCATGCACCAAGGTGAACATCAACATTGCTGACGACGAAGAGAACGGATTCCTCAACCCAACGGAAGTGAAACGACTGCTCGAGACTAACGGCATATACCCGCTCTCAAAACCCATCAAGGACATCAACCCGCGCAACATAGAGAGACGACTGGTCCGGATGCCTTTCGTCAATACGGCACAGTGTTACGTCACAAACGAAGGACACGTCTGCATCACCATAACGCAGCGCACACCAATAGTAAGGGTGAAGAGCTTCAACGGAGACGACTACTACGTCGACGACAACGGAGGCGTGATGCCAAACTCGAAGTACACCAGCAACATGATAATCGCAACGGGAGCCGTCTCACGGGTGTACGCCTGCAACTACCTGGCCGTGATGGCACAGTACATCATGGATGACGACCTCTGGCGCAACGAGATAGAACAGATCAACGTACTGCCAGACCGCACCGTGGAACTAGTACCGCGAGTCGGCGACCATATCGTCAACATCGGTGCGCTGCCGATGGCTTCTGACAAAAACAACCGCGACAACAGGGTGCGCGACTACGTCAGCAAACAGTTGAAACGACTAGAGGAATTCTACAGATACGGACTGTCGCAGGCCGGATGGAACAAGTACTCGTACATCTCGCTCGAATACTCCAACCAGATTGTATGCACGAAGAAAGACGAATACTCACATACACAACAATAAGAATAATACAACCAACGATAATATAACAAGAAACAGATAATTATGGCAGCAGTAAATGAGTTCGTAGTGGCCATCGAACTTGGCTCAACCAAAATCAAAGGCATCGCCGGCCGACACAAGGCAGACGGAAGAATTGAAGTGCTCGCATACGTCACAGAAGATGCATCGCTTTGCATCAGAAAAGGCGTCGTCTACAACATCGACAAGACAGCACAATGCATAGGGAATATAGTACAGAGACTACGCAGCAAACTACACGCAGGCATCAAACAGGTGTACGTAGGAGTAGGAGGACAGTCTATACATTCTGAGATAAACACCATCGTACGCGACCTGAACGGCGACATGCCCGTGAAGCAGTCGCTCGTGGTAGAAATGGACGACGAGAACAGACTCATGGAGTACCCGGGCAAGGAGATTCTCGACGTAGAATCCCTAGAGTACCGCGCTGACTCACAGCTCTCCATCGACGCAGTAGGCATTCTCTGCTCGCGTCTGGAGGGCAACTACCTCAACATCCTCCAGAGCAAGCGTCACTACCAGAACCTCAACAGATGCTTCAACATAGCAGGCGTAAACATCGCCGAAGTGTATCTGGCTCCGTTCGCACTGGCAGATGCCGTACTGACTCCACAGGAAAAGCGAGGCTGCATACTGGTAGACCTAGGAGCCGATACCACAACAGTCATCGTGTACTACAAGAACATCGTGCGCCACATCGCAGTGATTCCTCTCGGAGGCAACAACATCACCAAGGACCTCTGCACGCTGAAGATTGACGAGCAGGACGCCGAGAAATTGAAGCGACGCTTCGCTTCGGCATACACCGCACCTGAGGACATCGTGCCTTCACAGCAATACGAAATAGACTCAGAACGAAAGATTGCAAGCACAGAATTCATCGACATCATCGAGGGACGCATGCAGGAGATTGTACTAAACGTATGGGCACAAGTACTGCCACTCGACTTCGCCAACAACCTTATCGGCGGATTCGTGCTGACAGGCGGCGGCGCAAACCTCAAGAACATTGACCGTGCTTTCCGCGAATACACAAGCGTGGAGAAGGTGCGCGTGGCAAAGTTCGTCACATACACCATCAACAGCAACGACTCGGAGATAAACTCACATGACGGAACGCACAACACGCTGCTCGGTCTGCTGGCAAAGGGCGACCAGAACTGCTACCAGAAAGAAGAAGCGCAGCCAGCATCCGACCTGTTCGCACTGAATGCACAGGGAGCAGATGCCGACCCACAGGCTACCGACGGACTGCTGCGCAACGCCGACGACCTATCCTCACACATTGTGCAGACCGCTGCACAGAAGGCCGCAGAAGCCGCTAAACAAAAGGCTGCAATGGAAGCTGCCGCTGCTGAAGCCGCTGCTGAAATAGCACGGAAGGAAGCTGAGCAGAAAGCACGCGAGGAAGAGGAACAACGCAAACGCGAGGAAGAGGAACGCCGCAAGAAGAAATCAACATGGAAGACCAAATTCACCAGTTGGCTCGGCGACATCATGACTCCTGACGAGTAAAGAACGTTTAACAATTAAGTATCGGACACACAATGGACATCAACAACATAAACAATGACATCATTGACTTCGGCGACGGACCGAAGAAGGACATCATCATCAAGGTCATCGGAGTAGGCGGTGGCGGCGGCAACGCAGTGAACCACATGTACAAGGAAGGCATACACGACGTCTCCTTTGCCGTGTGCAACACCGACGCACAAGCACTCGACGCCTCGCCAGTGCCTGTACACGTTCAGCTCGGACGCGAAGGACTGGGAGCAGGAAACAAACCGGAAAAAGCATGCGCAGCTGCCGAGGAGAGCATCGAGGACATCAGACGCATGCTCAACGACGGCACTCGCATGACATTCATCACGGCAGGCATGGGCGGAGGCACGGGAACAGGTGCTGCACCGGTTGTGGCACGCGAGTCGATGGCGGCTGGCATCCTTACCGTGGGAATCGTCACCATACCGTTCAAGTTTGAGGGCAAGTTCAAAATTGACCAGGCACTCGACGGCGTGGAGGAACTGGCAAAGAACGTGGACGCACTGCTCGTCATCAACAACGAACGACTATGCTCCATATACAGCAACCTCTCCATGCAGAACGCATTCGCAAAGGCTGACGACACGCTGAGCATCGCCGCTAAGAGCATCGCGGAAATCATCACCGTACACGGAGACATCAACCTCGACTTCAACGACGTCAAGACGGTGCTCCAGAACGGCGGCGTAGCCGTAATGTCTACAGGATACGGCGAGGGAGAAGGACGCGTAGGCAAAGCCATCAAGAACGCACTCGACTCGCCACTGCTCAACGACAAGGACGTCTTCAACTCGAAGAAGGTGCTCATCTCCTTCACACACTGCGGAGACGACGGAGAAAGCAAGGGTCTCATGATGGAGGAAATGGGAGACGTAACGGAGTTCATGGACAAATTCACCACAAACTACGAGCTCAAGTGGGGTATCGCCTGCGACCCAAGTCTGGGTGACAAGGTGAAGGTGACAATACTCGCCACCGGTTTCGGCGTGGCAGACATACAGTCGGAATTCGGACGCAAGCCTACCGTTGAGGACATTAACAAGAGAAACGCCGAACAGGAAGAAAGGGAAAAGAAGGACCGCCGACGCGAAAACTACTACGGCAACGACAACGACGGGTTGCCAAAGAAGAAGAACGCCAAGTGCTACATCTTCGAAAAGCGAGACCTGGACGACGAGGACATCATCAGTGCAGTGGAGAACAGCGCCACATACTGCCGCACCAGTTTGCAACTGGAAAGCATCACACGCAGCAGCCAGAGCAAGGTTGTTAAAATCGACGTCACACCACAAGCTGCTGCACCTGAAGAGAAGCAGCAGGAAGCACACGACGGCGTAATACGCTTCGAGTAATCCTATAAACCACTAGTACATTTGAACTGGCTACAACTGATATCCAACAAACGCCTCGGACAGGAGCTTAGGCACACGGAGAGGCACGACGACCGATCGGAGTTCAAACGCGACTACGACCGGCTCATCTTCTCCGCACCCTTCCGAAGGTTGCAAAACAAGACGCAGGTGTTCCCCTTGCCGGGAAGCGTCTTCGTACACAACCGCCTCACGCACTCGCTGGAGGTGGCGAGCGTTGGCATGTCGTTGGGAAGCGACGTGGCGCGAGCCGTCATACGCCGCCAGCCAGAACTGACCGGTACCCTCGTAGAGGAACTCGGCACCATAGTATCCACCGCCTGCCTGGCACACGACATGGGCAACCCGCCCTTCGGACACTCCGGGGAGAAAGCAATACAGACTTTCTTCTCTGAAGGCGAAGGACGCACGCTGCAAAGTGTCGTCACGCCAGAGCTGTGGGCGGACATGACGTGCTTCGAAGGAAATGCCAACGCCTTCCGTCTGCTCACGCACCGCTACTGCGGACGCCGCCAGGGAGGATTCGTCATGACATACTCCATGCTGGCAAGCATCGTGAAGTACCCCTTCTCCTCGCAAGCAGCACAGCAGATAGGAAAGAACAAGTTCGGCTTCTTCCAAACGGAGAAAGCCACCTTCCAACGCGTGGCTGAAGAACTTGGCATGCCACTACTCTCTGCCCCCGGCGAACCACTGCGCTACGCCCGCCACCCTCTGGTCTACCTCGTAGAAGCCGCCGACGACATCTGCTACGAGATAATGGACATAGAGGATGCACACAAGCTGCAACTGCTCTCTTTCGAACAGACAAAGGACCTGCTGCTCGCCTTCTTCGACGACGACGTAAAGCAGAACATACTCAACCGCATACAAAGGGAGAGCATACTGGACCCAAACGAACAGGTGGTCTACATGCGCGCCAGCGTCATCGGCAAACTGGAAAACGAATGCGTCGCCGCATTCCTCGCACACGAAGAGGACATCCTCGCAGGCAAACACGTGGCGAGCCTCATCGAACTCATCTCACCACGACAGCGCAACGCATACCGACAGTGCGTCGAAATGGCAAAGACCCACATCTACCGTTCCAAACCCGTGCTCGACATCGAACTGGGCGGCTACCGCATCATGGAGACACTGATGCAACAGATGGTGGACGCCGTCATGCATCCCACACGCTTCTACTCGCAACAGCTGCTGCAGAGAGTGAGCGGACAGTACGAAGTAAACGCCCCAGACCTGGAGACGAGACTCATGGCAGTGCTCGACTTCATATCAGGCATGACGGACGTATTCGCACTTGACTTTTATCAGAAGATAAATGGCTCTTCGTTACCATTAGTGTGATATATTTCGGATTTATGTGCTCTATGTAAAAAAATCTTGGTAACTTTGCACCAAATTTAATCGCATACAGGCACTTATGAAATATCTCGGACTGCTGGTCGCAGCACTCTGGAGCTTAACGCTCACATCTTGTTTTAAGGAAGAAGCACTCAACTCCGAGTGCGACATCCTAAAGGCATACGTACATCTGGACTTCCCACTCCAGATGTTTTATAACGAAACAGACACCGTAAAAGTTGTCGACTCGGGATCAAACTCTATCATTTTCGATGTCCGCGACACTTGCGACATCACCGCACTCGCACCCTGTTTCAAGCTAACCAAGGGAGCTACCATCTTCCCCGAAAGCGGGTCGAAGCACAACTTCACGGACTCCATAGTATATCTTGTCACCTCGCAGGACAAGGACTACAGCCGCAGGTATAGCGTACGTTTCAACAAAGTGGCAGAGATAGTATCACAGGACACCATATACTACAACTTCGACAACTTCGCACTCAACACCACCGGCGACTACCCCGGACGCTACTACGTCTGGAGCGACAAGGATGCCAACGGCAACGAGCTGAACAACTGGTCGTCAGGCAACGAGGGCTTCATGCTCTCCAACAGCAAAGCCACGTATGCTGACGTGCCCACCTTGCCCGCTACTGAGGCTGACCACCCCACATGCGTCAAACTCATAACACGCAGTACGGGATCATTCGGAAAGATGGCAAGCATGCCGATAGCCGCTGGCAACATCTTCATAGGCGAGTTCGACCTGACGCAGGCGATGGTAAGCAACTCCGCCGGCGTCAAGGGCGTGATGGCAACAAAGTTCGGCAAACCGTTCACTGGCGTTCCCGCACGCTTCCAAGGCTACTACAAGTACAAGCGCGCCGACACTATGACGGATGCCAAGCTCAACGTCATCAGCGGTAAAGACTACGGCTCCGTCTACGCCGTATTCTACGACAACCACGACGAGGCTGGCAAGGCTTTCGTGCTGCACGGCGACGATGCCATGACAAGCACACAGGTAGTAGCCATCGCCAACATCGGCGAGATAGACGACACTGACGGATGGGTAAAGTTCGACATACCGTTCGTGCTACAGCCCGGCAAGACCATCAACAAGTCAAAGCTGAAGAGCCGCGGATACAGCCTCACCATAGTAGCGTCGTCCAGCATCGAAGGCGCTAGCTACAAAGGCGCTGTCGGCAGCACTCTTTACATCGACGATTTCGTCATCACCTGCGGAGGGGAATAGACTAAGCACATAAACAAAAAGACAAGAAGGCTCCTTGACTATATCACAATGAAGAAACCCATAATTGCCATACTTCTGACTCTGGCATCGCTGACGCTCAATGCAGCAGATATATGGCACATCAGCAACTACTACGTAAGGTTTGCATACGCCCTTGGCGGTGCGATGCCGCTCGACATGCCGGCAACCATACGCAGCCTCAACAAGTTCCCACTACAGGCCAACTACATCGTGGGTGTGGATGCCTACCACCCCATCAACGACAAATGGGGCATGATGGTCGGACTGCAACTGGAGAAAAAGGGTATGGAGACCGATGCTACGGTGAAAGGCTACAGCATGTCCATCACACAGGGCTCCAACACGGTGTCCGGCGTATTCACAGGATACGTCAACACGCAGGAGAGCCAGACACTCGTCACCATCCCGCTGCAAGTCACATACGACATCGGTCGGAAGTGGAGACTGAAATTCGGACCATACATTTCATACCTCATCAGCGGCAAGTTCGAGGGATACGCCTACAACGGCTACCTGCGCAACGGCGGACCGACAGGCACGAAGGTGCTACTCGGGGACACCGAGGACTCACGGGGCAACTACGACTTCGCCGAAGACATGCGCAAGATACAGTGGGGACTCACCCTCGGCGCCGACTGGTATGCCGGAAGCCACGTCGGGGCATTCGCCGGACTGAAGTTCGGCATGAACGGCGTCTTCGTCAGCGACTTCGACGTCATAGAGCAGGCAATGCACCCCATCTACGGCGAAATTGGCATACTCTACAGACTAAAGTAAATTAGCTAGCCTGCAAACTGTTTCAACTATAACAACGTTACGTTATCTATCTTATCATGCAGCAATATCTCAACGACGCAATAGAACTCCTGCAGCAACTCATCGCCACGCCACGCGTGAGCCGCAATGAGGCTGCCGCCGCCGACATCATGCAGCAGGCAATGGAGAAATACGGCTTCACGCCGACCCGCGTGGGCAACAACCTCTGGGTAAAGTCCACTCGGTGGGACGAGAAGCTGCCCGTCATACTCCTCAACGCACACATCGACACCGTAAAACCCGTTGCCACGTGGACACGCGACCCCTTCGCACCCACCATCGAGGGCGACACACTCTACGGCCTTGGCTCCAACGACTGCGGCGGCGGACTCGTCTCCCTACTCCAAATCTTCCGAATGCTGGAAGCGCAGGACACTGCCTACCCGTCAAAGAAGCGAGCCAACTACGTCTACCTCGCCTCCTGCGAGGAAGAGGTAAGCGGAGCGGAAGGCATACGACTCGCCCTGCCAGAGCTGCTACCGTCCCTCCCGCAACGCGAGGGCAAGGACTGCCCCATCGACGTAGCCATCGTAGGCGAGCCTACTGGCATGCAGCCTGCCATAGCAGAGCGAGGACTGATGGTTATCGACGGCACGGCACACGGCAAGTCCGGACACGCAGCACGCAACGAAGGCGTCAACGCCATTTACGAGGCACTGGACGACCTCGTCTTCATCCGCGACTACAAGTTCGAGAAAGTCTCCCCATTGCTCGGACCGACCAAGATGCAGTGCACCGTAGTGAACAGCGGCACGCAGCACAACGTAGTGCCCGACGAATGCAAGTTCATCATCGACGTGCGCACCAACGAGCACTACACCAATGAGGAGATCTTCGAATTCCTACAAGGCAAGCTGAAGAGCGACATCAAGGCACGCTCCTTCCACCTCCATTCCTCCTCCATCCCCGAGGACCATCCCCTCATCCGCCGTTGCAAGGAAATGGGCATGCAGCCCTTCGGCTCCCCCACCCTAAGCGACCAAGCCCTGATGCGCTTCCCCTCCTTCAAGTTAGGACCCGGCGAGAGCTGCCGCTCCCACAGCGCCGACGAGTTCATCCACATCAGTGAAATAAAAAAAGCGCTGGACACCTACGCCAAGTTACTCTTAGCGTAAGTGCCCAGCACTTTTCGTTTTATATCAATTGTATTTCTGCGTCTACGACAAATAAATCTCCATCAAAATCCCTTAGTACATTCTTCGGCTTCAAGTCAGAAATAAGATACAATTCGTTTTGAAAAGTCCATTCATCCGTCTCGCAGAATCCCAACCGTAACATATAGTCCCTTATCTCTGAAGGCTCTGCAGGATTAGCCTCCTCCACATATCTCTGAGTCAGTACTGGATAAATAGTACGACCTTCATATCCTGTAAAGCCATAAAGTTTGTAAGCTGTCTGAGGGAAAAGCTGATTATGCAGAATCAATCGATGAAACAACCTGTAGAAACTACCTGTGTGAATAAGGTTGTTCATCTTGTATACTATACTTCCATTCAAATCGACATATGTGTCATTCTCACTCCCTGACGGTCCCGGTATACCCAATTTGAACATATCATCAAGGGATATCCAGCAATTTTTGTCCTTTATATATTGTTGTATTACATCTTGCTCATCATATATGCTTGCTCTATACGTCTGCCCAGAATGAGATTTGCCTTCATTCTTACAACAGCTTCTGAAGAGGATGTTGGCGATTTCTTCCAGTCGTCCATCTTCTTCATCATCCTCTCGGTGCTTTCCTTGTGAAATTGATTCAAATAAGTCATTGTGCATGATGTTTAGTACTTTGATGGTACAAAGATACACCTTTTCTTATTCATAGCCAAACAGAAAATAAAATATTTACTACTAATCTATGAATTGCAGCAAGATTGAGAGTGAACTGACTCGTTCAGAAGGCGAAATGCAGAAGGAGCATATAGAAGGCGGTGCCGCCGGCTATTGTGAGCAGCATATTGCGGAAGAGGATATGAATGAATACACACGCGGCAATACCCAACAGCTGCGGTGCACCGTGCACGCCGTGGAGGAAGTCCACATCCTTGACGCAGTAAACACAGAGCATGCCGAAGACGGCACTTGGCAACCACTTGCCAAGGAACGTGACGAAACGCGGCATCTCCGTCTTCCTGCTAAAAATCAGGAAGACAAAAACACGGGTAAACATCACTGAAAGCGCCATCAACGCTATAGTTATTACTTGCTGAGTAACTGTCATTTTGCTATACAGAAAAGAAGACTTTACGAGTGTCGGTAGGCGGCGTACAGGGCGAGGAGTATTGCTGCCATGGTTGGGACGATGAAATGCTGCGGACCGAAGAGGGCTAGACCGACGGCTGTCACGACGATGCCGAGCCAGCCCGAACGCCTTGTCGTGGGGGACTTGATGAAGTCGTCCATGAAGATGGCCACGAACATGGCAGTCAGGACGAAGTCAAGTCCCTGCAGGCTGTCCATCACACTGGCGGGCAGTATGGCGGCGGCAAGATAGCCTATCAGTGCGCCGGACACCCAGTAAACATAGTCGAGGATGGAGACGTATAACTGCTGACGGAAGGAACCGCCGTTGGCATAGTTGATGGCAAACGCCTCGTCTGCCATCAGATATATGAGCAGGGGCTTTAGTCTGCCCGCTTTCTTCCACGGACCGAGCATCGATATTGCGTAGAAGAAATGGCGCGCGCCAACGGTAAGTGCCATTACGACAGAGGCTACTGGGGCGAAGCGTCCTGCCAATATCGTCAGAGCGAGAAACTCCACCGAACCGCTGTATACGACCATCGCCATCAGTATGGGCACCCATAGCGGATAGTCCATATTGAAGGTCAGCATGCCGTACGTGATGCCCAAGAACAGATAGGCGCCCAAGACGGGGAGGGAGAGACGGAAGGCGGTGAGGAATGTTTTCATCTGGAGTGCAAAGGTACTAAATGTTTTTCATTTGTAAGACAAATAAACTCTTAACGTTTCTATTTCGTCGGCAATATAAGACATTTTTCTTCCTTTATAAGAACGTGTGTGGTTAAATTATGCTAAATAAAATGTGCCATACTCCATGTCTACAGAATAATATTGGTAACTTTGCACTAAATTTCGGGTAACGGCTTCTTTATTTCTTATAAAAATGCGCAAAACGATGCATAAGAAAGCGTGGAAGTATTCCGGATAGTAGCAAAGATACAAGAATACCAAATTATATTAAAGAGTAACAATGATGAAAAAACTGATGACAATTGCAGCCCTCGCTGCGGTATTGGTTTCGTGTGGAGGCGGCGGAAATCCCGACTTCAGTGACAATGAGTATGCCGTGCGTACCATTGGTTCAGCAGACGCGAGCCTGGAGAGTACTTACCCTGCCCTTTTCAAAGGTCAGCAGGACGTGGAGATCCGTCCGAAGGTGGCTGGCTTTATCACACGTATCAACGTTAAGGAGGGTCAGACTGTAGGTGCCGGACAGGTGCTCTTCGAGATTGACAACGTAACATACAAGGCTCAGGTAAACCAGGCCAAGGCTGCCGTAACGTCAGCACAGACCCAGGTGGCTACGGCAAAACTGACTTACGACAACGCCAAGAAGCTGTATGACAAGCACGTCATCGGTGACTACGAGCTGCAGTCAAGCAAGAACGCATACGAGGTGGCTGTTGCTTCCCTCGGTCAGGCTCAGGCAAACCTCGCCGCAGCAGAGGAGAACCTCAGCTTCTGCTTCGTAAAGGCTCCTACATCTGGCGTGGTAGGCTCTCTGCCATACAAGGTGGGCGCACTTGTCAGCTCATCTTCCGCACAGGCTCTGACCACCATCTCAAACGGATCACAGGTGGAGGTGTACTTCTCCCTCACCGAGAAGGACGTACTTGAGATGACCCGCCAGTACGGTTCGCTGCAGGCAGCCATCGCACAGTACCCTGCCGTGACGCTCCGTCTTGCCGACGGCACAGAGTACGGCAGTCAGGGTAAGGTAGTGAAGGGCAGCGGCGTCATCGACCCCACAACGGGTTCCACCAGCCTCATCGCCGTATTCCCTAACCCACAGCACCTGCTGAAGTCAGGCGGCTCGGGCACCATCGTTAAGCCTTACACTGCAAACGGCGCCATCATCATCCCACAGGAAGCTACTGTGGAAATCCAGGACAAGCACTTCGTCTACGTCGTAGGCAAGGACAACAAGGTAAAGTCTATCGAGGTGGGCATCGACCCACAGAACGACGGTCAGAACTACATCATCACCTCTGGCCTGAAGAAGGGCGACAAGATTGTCATCCAGGGTGTCTCTTCCCTCAACGAGGGCATGGAGATCAAGCCGCTCACCGAGGCTGAGTATGCCAAGAAGCTCAAGAAGGCTCAGGAGCTCAGCAAGGTACAGGGCGACGGCGTCATCGCCGTTGGCAAGGCTCTGGGTGCATAAACCTTATATAAATTTATAACAGACACATTACAAGAATGAAACTGGATAATTTTATTAATCGCCCGGTGCTGTCCACCGTGATCTCAATCTTCATTGTGATCCTCGGTCTTATCGGCTTGGTGTCTCTGCCAGTCGAGCAGTATCCGGATATCGCCCCTCCAACCATCAACGTCTCCGCCAACTACTCAGGTGCGGACGCCAAGACGGTGCTCAACTCTGTCGTTGCACCTCTGGAGGAGCAAATCAACGGTGTGGAAGGCATGACATACATGACTTCCTCCGCCACGAACGAAGGCTCTGCCTCCATCACCATTTACTTCGAGCAAGGCTCCAACGCCGACATGGCGCAGGTGAACGTGCAGAACCGTGTGACACAGGCGCAGGCGCTGCTGCCTTCTGAGGTAACCCAGGCCGGTGTCACCGTCGACAAGCGTCAGACCTCCAACGTCCTTATCATGGGTCTTACCTCTGACGACGGACGTTACGACGAGAAATTCCTCGCCAACTACGCCAACATCAACGTGATACCTGAAATCAAGCGTGTGCCTGGCGTAGGCGACTGTGAGGCCATCGGTCTGCGTAAGTACACCATGCGTCTCTGGCTCGACCCAGTGAAGATGCACGACCTCGGACTAACTCCTTCCGACATCACCACAGCCCTTGCGCAGCAGAACATCGAAGCTGCACCGGGTAAGTTCGGCGAGCAGTCCAACCGCCAGTATGAGTACTCCATGAAGTACACCGGTCGTCTGAAGACCAAGGAGGAGTTCGGCAACATGATAATCAAGGTTGACGACCTCGGACACGTTCTTCGTGTCAAGGACGTAGCCAAGGTAGAACTGGGTGCACAGTCGTACTCTGTATCTTCCACCATTGACGGCAAGCCTGCCGTGATGATGATGGTGGCACAGCGCTCCGGCTCCAACGCTACCGACATCGTAAACAAGGTGCGCGCCGCCAACGAGCGTCTTGCCAAGAACTTCCCTCCAGGCATGAAGGTTTCCTACATGCAGGACGTGACGGAGTTTATCCACGCCGCCCAGCATGAGGTTATCAAGACCCTCTACGAGGCACTCATCCTTGTGTTCATCGTAGTGTTCATCTTCCTGCAGGACTTCCGTTCTACGCTCATTCCTATGATTGCCGTGCCAGTGTCACTGATAGGTACGCTGTTCTTCCTCAGCGTCATCGGCTTCTCATTGAACCTCTTGACGCTTGCCGCCCTCGTACTCGCCATCGCCATCGTGGTGGACGATGCCATCGTGGTTGTGGAGGCCGTGCACGCCAAGCTCGATATGGGCTACAAGTCAGCCCGCAAGGCCAGCATCGACGCCATGAGCGAAATCTCCGGCGCCATCATCTCCATCACGCTCGTAATGTCCGCCGTGTTCGTTCCGGTGTCATTCATGAGTGGTACTACGGGTACGTTCTACCGTCAGTTCGGTCTGACCATGGCCATCTCCATCGTCATCTCCGCTGTCAACGCCTTGACACTCTCTCCTGCCCTCTGTGCCGTGCTGCTGAAGCCGCACTCTAAGGACGGCCACGAGGAGAAGAAGTCCACCTTCAAGGATCGCTTCTTCGCAGGTTTCAACGCCTCTTACCAGAAGTTGCAGGACAAGTACCAGGGTATCGTAGAGGGTATCGTAAGACGCAAGTGGATTGCTCTCCTTGCTGTGGTGCTCGGCATCGCCGCCCTCGGCTACGAGGCCGTCTTTACGAAGCAGGGTCTTGTGCCTGACGAGGATACGGGTACCGTATTCGTCGTTGTCAACACGCCTCCGGGCACCTCTCTGAAGAAGACCGACGAAATGATGGACAAGGTAGAGGTGATGCTCTCCAACAACACCGCTGCCGAACACGTGCTCCGCATCACGGGTTACGGCTTCATCGGTGGCCAGGGCTCCAACCAGGGTTCGTTCATCGTCAAGCTGAAGGACTTCGACCAGCGCGGCCGCTCCGAGTACTCACAGATGGTACTCGGCATGATATACAAGCAGATCAGCGCCATCCACGGCGCACAGATTCTCGCCTTCCAGCCACCTATGGTGACCGGTTTCTCCATGACAAACGGTATCTCGTTCTCTATGCAGGACAAGACGGGCGGCGACATCAACAAGTTCTTCAACATCACGAAGGAATACCTTGCAGCGCTGCAGCAGCGTCCTGAGTTCAGCAACGCCATCACGATGTTCAACCCTTCATACCCGCAGTATGAAATCAGCGTCGACGTGGCAAAGTGCAAACAGGCAGGCATCAGCCCAAGCGCCGTGCTCACCACGATGCAGGGTTACTACGGCGGTCTCTATGCAAGTAACTTCAACGCCTACGGTAAGCTCTACCGTGTATACATTCAGGCAGACCCGAAGAAGCGTGAGGACATCTCTTCTCTGAAGACCATCTACACCAAGAACGGCAACGGCGAGATGACTCCTATCAGCGAGTACGTGACGCTCAAGCGCGTTTACGGTCCGCAGAACATCTCACGTTTCAACCTCTTCACCTCTATCGACGTCAATGCTACACCAGCCGACGGCTACTCTACGGGCGACTGTATCGCAGCCATGGACGAGGTGGCAGAGAAGGTACTCCCTGCCGGCTACGGCTACGAGCTCTCTGGTTTGACACGTAACGAGGCTGAGTCCAGCAACTCTACGGGCATCGTGCTCGGTCTCTGCTTGGTATTCGTATACCTCATCCTCTCGGCACAGTACGAGTCGTACCTGCTGCCGTTCTCCGTCATCCTCTCCATTCCGTTCGGTCTGGCTGGCGCGTTCATCTTCACCAACCTGTTCGGCATGAACAACGACATCTACATGCAGATTGCCCTCATCATGCTCGTGGGTCTGTTGGCCAAGAACGCCATCCTTATCGTACAGTTCGCACTGGCGCGCCGCCAGCTCGGCATGGCCATCACCTGGTCTGCCATCCTCGGTGCAGCCGCCCGTCTGCGTCCTATCCTGATGACGGCTCTGGCAATGATCATCGGTCTGTTCCCGCTCATCATCACCGGTCTGCCTGGCCTTAACCTCGTCATGGCTCCTATGGTAGGTGAGAACGGCTACATCACACTGGGTGCGGCAGCCATCGGCGGTATGCTCATCGGTACGTTCCTGCAGGTGCTCATCGTGCCTTGCCTCTTCGTCATCTTCCAGTGGCTGCAGGAGCGCATCAGCCCGCTGAAGTTCAACGACGACAATGCTTCCGTAGACAGCGAACTCAAACAGTATACCTCAATGGACGCTTTTGAAAAGAAGTAATGTCCCACAGAGGCTAATGTTAGGTAAAAACCGTTACGACAATGATTAAGAAACTAAACATCATAGCAATATTCTCCGTGGCTGTTCTCATGAACAGCTGCGGACTATATAACAAATACCAGAGTCCGCAGACGAGCCTCGACAGCATCAACGTGATGCGCGATGCCGCCCTCTACACCAACTCCGGCGACACTACCAGCTTCGGTACGCTCGACTGGCACGAGGTGTTCACCGACCCACAGCTGCAGACTCTCATCCAGACAGCTCTCGACAACAACTTCGACCTGCTCAATGCAGCTGAGAACGTCAAGATAGCCGAGGCACAGCTGATGACCGCCCGTCTGGCTTTCATCCCTTCCTTCACTTTCTCTCCTAACGGAACACTCTCGAAGGTGATGACGGAAGGCTCTTCATGGAGCAAGACATACTCACTGCCTGTCACTGCATCGTGGAACACCGGGCTCTTCGGCAACCTCGCTACGGCAAACCGCAGTGCCAAGGTGGCTCTGATTGCCACACAGGACTACCAGCAGTCCGTGCGCAGCAAGGTCATCTGCAACGTGGCCAACCTCTACTACACCCTGCTCATGCTCGACCGTCAGCTGGAGATTCTCAACGACATGGAGAAGCTCACCAGCCAGACTCTCGAAATGATGAAGCTGCAGAAGGAACTCCGCGGTGCACGCGAGACAAGCGTTGTCAGCGCAGAAGCTGCTCACCTGAGCGTACTCTCGCAGACGGTGGACATGAAACGCCAGATACAGGAGACGGAGAACACCCTCTCTCTGCTGCTCGGCCAGCCTGCACAGGGCATCAGCCGCGGGAAGCTGGACGCACAGAGCCTGCCGTCGTCGTTCTCTACCGGCGTGGGCGTGTCAGTGCTCCGCAACCGTCCTGACGTTCACGCTGCCGAGATGAGCCTGGCACAGTGCTTCTACGGAGTGCAGTCTGCACGCCAGCAGTTCTATCCAGTGCTCAACCTGAGTGCCACGGGGGCCTTCACGAACAACCTCGGTGAGATTGTCAACCCCGGCAAATTCCTGCTCAGCTTCGTGGGCCAGCTGACTCAGCCTATCTTCCAGAACGGACGACTCGTAGCAGGTCTGCGCGTGGCTAAGGCACAGTATCAGCAGCAGTACAACACATGGCAGAGTACCATCCTCACCGCAGGCTCTGAAGTGGCCAACGCCCTCGTGCTCTACAACAGCAGCAAGGAGAAGTACGCCGTCGACACCCAACAGGTGGAGGCTCTCAAGAAGAGCGTCGACTACACCAGCGAGCTCTTCAACATGGGCTCCAGCACATACCTGGAGGTCATCTCCGCACAGAGCAACCTGCTCAACGCCGAGATAACGCAGCTCTCTGACCAGTTCAACGCCATGCAGGCAGTCGTAAACCTCTACTCGGCACTGGGCGGAGGAGCAAAGTAATCATCTAAACTCTTTCTATTATGAGTAACATATCAGACAAGGCTGTGGTAAGCCCCAAGGCCAAGATAGGACAGAACGTCACCATCTATCCCTTCGTCTACATCGAGGACGACGTGGTCATCGGCGACAACTGCGTGCTCTATCCCGGTGTCAACATCATGAACGGCACACGTATGGGCAACGACAACACCGTGTACCAAAACACCGTCATCAGTGCCGTACCGCAGGACCTCAACTATAAAGGCGACAGTACCGTCTGCGAAATAGGCAACGGCAACGTGATACGCGAAAACGTCGTGATAAACCGCGCCACATACGCCAGCGGCAAGACGTTTATCGGCAACGAGAACTTCCTCGCAGAGGGCGTACACATCAGCCACGACACGCACATCGGCAACGGCAACGTCTTCGGATACGGCACTAAGGTGGCAGGCGACTGCCAGATAGACGACTACGTCATCTTCTCCTCAGGTGTCATCGCCAATGCCGGCGTACGCGTAGGCAGCTGCGCCATGATCAAGTCGAGCACACGCTTCTCCAAGGACGTACCACCGTACGTCGTTACGGGCGGTCACCCCATCAAATACCAGGGCATCAACTCGTTCGTCATCGACCGCGTAGACATCGACGAAAAGGTGAAGAACCACATCGCCAACGCCTACCGACTGGTATTCCACGGTCAGGACGCACTGGAGAACGTCTGCGGTCAGATTATCCAACAGATTCCAAGGAGTAAAGAGATTGAATACATCGTCAAGTTCCTCAGGGACTCCCAGCTGGGCATCGTCACCAAGATGTAAACCCCACCCATTCCGGCTTGGGAAGATGTAAAGACCAATATCTTTGCACTTTTTGATAATTGTAAAGGGCAAGGTTGTCGTGAGACACCCCTGCCCTTTTTTCGTATCTTGTCAGCACTTATTCTGACCCGTATAAAAAGTTTGGCTTATATGACAAGTCTTATTTCATCGCCTGCACTTCCTCTGCCAGACTTTCGAGTTCTGCGTACCACTCTTCGCCGAAGCGTTTTATCAGTGGTTCTTTCAGAAACTGGTAGATATAGATGCCCTCTCTGCGACCTTTAGCCACGGCATCCCGACAGACGTCCCAACGGTTGTAGTTCAAGCCCACGAGACCGTTGCTCAGTTCCTTTACGCGGATGGGATAGAGGGCACAGGATATAGGCTTGCACCACTTTATCTTCCCCTGACGGTAGAGCCGCTCGTAAGCGCAGAGACAGCAGTTGGGGATAGTCTCGCCTGGCAGTTCAAGGTCTTGGTAGCAGGTGAAGACGCAGTCCTTGCCGTTGACGATGGACGTTACCATGTCGCCTTCCTGGTCCACGTAGGCCACACCCTGCTTGTCTATGACGGCCTGGGCGGAAGCGGACAGGTCGTTCCATACGGCATCGAGGTTCTCTTCTATCTCTGCCGTTTCCTCCAGGGTTACGGGGGCTCCGGCATCGCCCTCGATGCAGCACTGGCCGTGGCACTTGGACAAGTCGCAGCAGAACTGCTCCGTCAATATGTCGGACGAGACAAGTGTGTCCTGTATCTGTAATATCATAACGTTCTTGTGAGTGTTTGGAATAGATTGTCTAATTTGAAATCTAAATCTTCTCTATGCCGTTGCGGTAGTCGGTGGGACTGATGCCTACATTCTCCTTGAAGTACTTTCCGAAGAAGGAGAGTGAGGCGAAATTCAGCTCCTTGGCCAGTTCGGACATTGAGCGGGTGGTATGGCGCAGGAGGTTGCGTATCTCAGTGGTGACGAACTTGTCTATCCATTCGTTTGGCGACCGTCTGCTGACGCTGCTTATTATCTCGCAGAGGTATTTGGGCGACAACCCCATCTGTTCGGCGTACCACTGCACCTTGCGCTGCTCGCGGAAATTGTTCTCCACGAGCTGTATGAACTCCACGAACACCTGTTCTGCCTTTGTCTGTCTCTGCGACTTCTTCTGGTTCTCTCCGAGCACGTGCTCCACGGTGTCGAGGAAGTCGAATATTAGGGTCAGTATCATAAGCCGCACCACCTGCTTGCGGTAGTGGTGCTCCTTCTGTGCAAGTCGCTGAAGGATGGCGTTGAAGTATCCCTTCGACATTTTCACCTCGTCGCTGGAGATGTCGAAGACGGGGTGGTTGTGCGAGAGCAGGAAGAGGTTGCTCATATTGTTGACTTCGCTAAGCACGTCGTGCAGCAACTTGTATGAGATGAAGAAGCCGATGCCGTCGAAGTCGTCGCTGAAGCGCAGTCCGTTGACAACGCTCTGCTCGGAGATGAGCATGACGTTGT
The DNA here is from genome assembly GCA_963602765.1 of Alistipes putredinis. GTDB lineage: Bacteria > Bacteroidota > Bacteroidia > Bacteroidales > Bacteroidaceae > Prevotella. Next base: position 32,584 of record CAVCKM010000030.1, read on the forward strand.
TGCTGCTGGCGGCGCGCTTGCGGTCGTTGACCGTCAGCGTCACCACGCCGTCCGTGCATACGCCGATGAAGAGGCACAGGGAGAGGCGGCGCGCCTCGGCGAGGTCGGGCAACATACGTAAAGAGCCCACCAGGGCTACGTCGTTGTCAAGATGTGGCAACCCGTATTTCCCGGCGAGCTTCTCTATGGTTATCGGTTCAATTTCCGGTTTTCTCATTTAAGCGTCAATATTGGCGTAGGTGGCGTTCTCTTCAATGAAGATGCGGCGTGGTTCTACGTCGTCGCCCATTAGCATCGAGAACACCTCGTCGGCATCGGCGGCGTTCTGTATCGTCACCTGCTTGAGCAGACGTGTCTCTGGATTCATGGTGGTGTCCCAGAGCTGCTCGGGGTTCATCTCGCCGAGACCTTTGTATCGCTGCGTGTGGATGGCCTCTGGGTTGCCGTCGCCGTATTTGTCGATGAAAGCCTGGCGCTGCTGGTCGGTGTAGCAGTATTCCTTCACTTTGTTCTTGTAGGAACACTGGTAGAGCGGCGGCGTGGCGATGTAGAGGTGACCTTCCTGGATTACCTTCGGCATGAAGCGGTAGAAGAGTGTCATGATGAGGGTGTCGATGTGCGAGCCATCGACATCGGCATCGGTCATGATGATAATCTTGTCGTAGCGCAGCTTGTCGATGTTGGCCTCCTTGGAGTCTTCGCCGTCAACGCCGAAGCGCACGCCGATGCTTTGTATGATGTTCATCACGGACTCAGCCTCGAAGACGCGGTGCCACTGCACCTTCTCCACGTTCAGAATCTTACCGCGCAGAGGCAGGATGGCCTGCGAGTGGCGGTCGCGACCCTGCTTTGCCGAACCACCGGCGGAGTCACCCTCGACGAGGAATATCTCGGATGTCTTCGGGTCCTTGTTGGAGCAGTCGGCCAGTTTGCCTGGCAGTCCGCCGCCGGTCATCACGTTCTTGCGCTGCACACTCTCGCGCGCCTTGCGTGCCGCAATACGTGCCGTAGCTGCCAGCACCACTTTCTCGCAAATCTGGCGTGCCTCCTTCGGATGCTCCTCCAGGTAGATGCCCATAGCCTCGCCTACGGCCTGCTGCACGGCACCGTTCACCTCGCTGTTGCCGAGCTTCGTCTTCGTCTGACCCTCAAACTGCGGCTCAGCCACCTTGACGGAGATGATGGCAGTCAGCCCCTCGGTGAAGTCGTTGGCGGTGATTTCTATCTTAGCCTTCTCTATCTGCTTTCGCAGCTGGTCGTCTTCGTCGGCATACTTCTTCAGCGAGCGCGACAGTGCTATGCGGAAACCCGTCACGTGTGTGCCGCCCTCGATGGTGTTGATATTGTTGACGTACGAGTGGATATTCTCCGAGTAGTCGTTGTTGTAGAGCACGGCAATCTCCACGGGTGTGCCATTCTTCTCGGTGTTGAGGTAGATAGGCTCGCCGATGATGGATGTGCGGTGGCGGTCAACGTAGCGTACGAATTCCTTCAGACCTTCCTTGGCGTGGAATACCTCCGGCTCCTTCAGCTTACCCTCAGCGTCAGGGCGTTTGTCAGTCAACGTGATGGTGATGCCTGCATTGAGGAACGCCAGCTCACGCATACGGCGCGCCACGATGTCGTACTTGTATTCCGTCGTGGTAAAGATAGAGCCGTCGGGCCAGAACTGCTGGCGCGTACCGCGCTTGTCTGTCTCGCCGACTACCTTAACGGGATAGAGCGGCTTGCCCTTCTCGTATTCCTGCTGGTATATCTTGCCGTCGCGAAATACCTGCGAGAGCATGTGGGTTGACAGTGCGTTCACACAACTTACGCCCACACCGTGCAGACCGCCGGACACCTTGTACGAACCCTTGTCGAACTTACCGCCGGCGTGCAGCACTGTCATCACGACTTCGAGTGCCGACTTGTGGAGCTTCGGATGCTCGTCCACGGGGATACCGCGACCGTTGTCCTCAACCGTGATGGAGTTATCCTCGTTTATCGTTACTTCGATATGAGTACAGTAGCCAGCCATCGCTTCATCAATGGAGTTGTCCACGGTCTCGTTGACGAGATGGTGGAGACCCTTCTCGGAGATGTCGCCAATGTACATCGCAGGGCGTTTACGCACTGCTTCCAGGCCTTCGAGCACCTGAATACTACTGCCGGTGTAGTTCGTTTCGTTGTTCTGATTTTCTTCCATTTTTATGGTATTATTTTTTATTGCTTTTTCTTATATATATTCCGTGCAAAGTTACTAAAAAAATACGATACACACAAAAAATCAGACAACAATAAACACGAGAGGACAGAGCGAGTTTCTATCAGCTCTTATTTTTCCAAAGATACGGTTTACAATTAAAAACTAGGCTA
>CAVCKM010000031.1:0-4374 GCA_963602765.1 Alistipes putredinis
TTTTGTATAAATCCTAAAATATTTTCATTCCATCTATGCATTTAACGGAAGAACCATAAAAAAAGTATTAACGAATAAAATTAATGGTCAATTAATGGCTATTAAAGTCAGAAAAGACAGTCATTATAGTCGACGAAGAATAGTCCTTCTAGTCAATTAGCGTCGACGAGCGCACACGGCTCAGGGTCTCTGGGGTCATCTGCAGGTAGCTTGCGATGAACACCAGCGGTGCGCGGAGCACTACCTTTGGCATCATCTTGCAGATGCGTCGATAGCGGTCCTGTGCCGTTTCGAAGCGTACGAGGTCGGCGTGGACCTGTGCGTGTATGAGTGCCTCCTCCAGTATTTTACGGTAGAGAATCTGTATGTTCTGGTTGTGTAGGGCCGTTTGTTCCAGTGTGCGCTTAGGGATAGCGTAGATGTACGAAGGCTCCAGAGTCTCAATGGTCTCGTTTGACGGGACCTCCCTGAAGAGACTTTCGACGCTAAGGAAGACTGCTCCGTCGACGGCGAGGTGGGACGTCATTTCCTTTTCGTTCTTATAGTAATACTGGCGTATGAGTCCTTGGTGGAGGTAGTAGATCTTGTCCGACACTTCCCCCATGCGTAGTATCTTTTCTCCTTTTTTCAGTTTCACGGGCACCAGGATGCTTTCGAGCACGTCAAGTTCGTCGTGAGTCATGGTGCTGTATCTTCGCGCCAGCTCCCGTGCTACGTCTCTTAATGGGATGCTTAGGTCTTTCATTTTGTGTGGCAGGTGGGATTTTTGGGGTTTATCTTTATAAGGTGGGTCGTTTAAGGTTTGTCTAGTCCAGTTTGAGTACAGCCAGGAAGGCTTTCTGGGGCACTTCGACGTTGCCGATTTGCTTCATGCGCTTCTTTCCCTTCTTTTGTTTTTCGAGTAGTTTGCGTTTACGGCTGACGTCGCCTCCGTAGCACTTTGCCGTAACGTCCTTACGTACGCACTTGATGGTTTCGCGTGCTATGATTTTGGCTCCTATGGCAGCCTGTATGGCGATGTCGAACTGCTGGCGTGGTATGAGGTCCTTTAGCTTCTCGCACATTCGTCTGCCGAAGGTGACGGCGTTGTCGTTGTGTGTGAGGGTAGAGAGCGCGTCGACGGGTTCTCCGTTGAGGAGAATGTCGAGCTTTGCGAGCTTTGAGGGTCGGAAGGAGTCGACGTGGTAGTCGAATGATGCGTATCCCTTTGAGATGGACTTCAGTTTGTCGTAGAAGTCGATGACGATTTCGCCGAGGGGCATGAGGAAATGCAGTTCTACGCGGTTACCGCTGACGTACTCCTGCTTTACGAGTTCCCCTCGCTTGTCGAGGCAGAGCTTCATTATCGGTCCGATGTATGTGGCGTCGGTGATGATGGTAGCCTTGATGTATGGTTCCTCGATGTGGTCGATGTTGGTAGGGTCCGGCAGTCCGGAGGGGTTGTGCACCTCTTTGTGCTGTCCCTGCTTGTCGTAAACCATATACGATACGTTCGGTACGGTCGTGATGACATCCATGTTGAACTCTCGGTCGAGTCTCTCCTGCACTATTTCCATGTGCAGGAGTCCGAGGAATCCGCATCTGAATCCGAATCCGAGCGCCACGGAGGACTCTGGCGAGAAGGTGAGGGAAGCGTCGTTGAGCTGCAGTTTCTCGAGGGAAGCGCGCAGGTTCTCGTAGTCTACGGGGTCTATGGGGTAGACGCCGGCGAAGACCATTGGCTTTACCTCCTGGAATCCGCTGATGGAGTGCTGGCAGGGGTTTGCGACGTGTGTGATGGTGTCGCCCACCTTTACTTCCTTTGCGTCCTTGATGCCCGAGATGATGTAGCCCACTTCTCCTGTAGAGAGTTCTGCGCGTGGCACCATGTCCATTTTGAGCACGCCGATTTCGTCTGCCTGGTATTCCATACCCGTATTGAAGAACTTCACCTTGTCTCCCTTTCGGATGGTTCCGTTTTCTATTTTGAAGTATGCTATGATGCCCCGGAAGGAGTTGAAGACGGAGTCGAAGATGAGAGCCTGGAGTGGCTGCTGCTTGTCTCCCTCGGGGTGTGGTATTCGTTCTATGACGGCATCGATGATGTCCGGTATTCCCTCTCCTGTCTTTCCGCTGGCGCGTATGATGTCTGTGCGTTCGCAGCCGATGAGGTCGATGATTTCGTCCTCCACTTCGTCGGGCATTGCTGCGGGCATGTCTATCTTGTTTATGACGGGTATGATTTCGAGGTTGTGGTCTATGGCCATGTAGAGGTTTGAGATGGTCTGCGCCTGTACTCCCTGCGTGGCGTCGACGACGAGCAGGGCTCCTTCACACGCGGCGATGCTTCGTGACACCTCGTATGAGAAGTCGACGTGTCCCGGGGTGTCTATAAGGTTGAGGATGTACTTCTGTCCGTCCTTCTGGTGTTCCATCTGTATGGCGTGGCTCTTGATGGTGATTCCTCTTTCTTTCTCAAGATCCATATCGTCAAGCATCTGGCCTTCAGTGATTTTTATGGTATTGGTGTATTCGAGCAGTCTATCAGCGATAGTGCTTTTTCCATGGTCGATGTGTGCGATGATACAGAAGTTGCGAATATTTTTCATACGGTGTGTTTACTCTTTAATTCTGCAAAGGTACGACATTTTTTTTATATCCCCTAATTTTTGCATTATTATTTTATATCAAGTAAAGAAGAGCTGCATCAGCAGGGCGTCGACGAGGCGTCCGTCCGTGTGTCTCACCCATCTTTTGAGTGTGGCGCCCTGTACGAATCCGCAGCGTTGGAGCATGTTGATTGTTCCGGTGTTCTTTTGGCTGACGATGGCGTATATCTGTTGCAGGTGCAGGGTTTGCCGTGCGTATGTCTTTATCCATTCTACGGCTTGCGTGGCGTAGCCCTTTCCTCGCTCTTGGGCGAGTATGGCGAGTCCCATTTCGGCGCGTTGGTGCTGCGGCGAGTAGTCGAAGAGGTCGACGAGTCCTACGGCGCGTGGCGGTGCTCCGTCTTGTGCAGCTCTGATGACCAGCCTTATCTGCTTGTCGGCGTAGATGTCAGCCTGTTGGTTGGCTATGTAGTCCCTTAGGGCGTAGCGGCTGTAGGGGGATGTAGTGCCGCTGACGTGCCAGATGTCGGGGTTGTTCTCTATGGTGTAGAGGAGTTCGAGGTCTTCCGGCTCGAGGGGTGTGACGAGGCATTTCGCCGTGTTGGTCTCCATGTGCGTGTGCGTTTTTTAGCGTAGCTTCAGTTGGTCTCCGACGCGTGGCGTGTAGTCCGGGGAGAGGTCGTTTCGTTTGTATAGATATTTGAGTCTGATGCCGTACTTCTGTGCTATGGAGTACATGCTTTCCCCGGTCTGTATCGTGTGCGGGCGTTTCTTGTATTCCTTTTCCGCCTTGGTACGTTTCTTTTCGAGATAAACGATGTCGCCGGCGGAGAGGATGTCCTTCTTGTCTCGTTCGTTGTAGCGTGCCAGTTTGCGGTAGCTGACGTCAAACTCCTTTCCTATCTGCCGGAAGGTGTCGCCTTGTCGTGCGACGACGTAGTAGTTCTTGTTGTTGTAGTAGACGCGGTGCGCTCCCTGCGCAAGGGTCTGTGCCACCGTTGCGCCGTATGAGGAGCCGAGTTGTGCCGCCACGTATTTGTTGTACGTCTTGGCGCGGTCGTACTGGTCGAGCTGGTACGTCTCGATGATGTCTATGAGTCGTTTTGCGTAGGTGGGGCTGGTGGCGTATCCGCAGGCTTTGAGTCCCCTGGCCCACCCTTTGTAGTTCTTTATGCTGAGGTTGAAAAGCCGCTGGTAGCGCGGTCTCTTGAGAAACTGGCTGTGGTCTTCGAAGCTCTCGCGCGGGTTGTTGTAGACGCGGAAGCACTCGTTGGGCAAGTCGTCGTGTACGCGCATGGACGCTCCTGTCCAGTCGTGACACTTAATGCCGAAATGGTTGTTTCCCTTCGCCGCGAGGGCGGACTTGCCTGCTCCGCTCTCGAGGAGTCCCTGCGCCAGTGTGATGGAAGCCGGTATTCGGTGCAGCAGCATCTGCTCGATGGCGATGTCCTTGTACTGCTCGATGTAGTTCTGGTACACCTGGTTCCACCTGATGCTTTGCGCCCTGACCTGTGTGCCTGCAGTAGCCGTCAGGAGCAAGACGCTGGCGAGGATCACGGCAGTCCGTCGCAGTAGTGCGTATGGTGCAGAAGTGTATGCGTATGTGGTTTTCATCGTTTTTTCGTTTAGGGGTAAATACGGAGACACGCGCCGTTCAAAAGTATGAGCGGCGCGTGTCTTGTCGAAAACAAAGGCTATTGTTGTCTTGCCATAAAGTGTTTTGGAGTAGTGGATAGGGGAATCGAACCCCTATGCCAAGATTGAGAATCTTGTATCCTAACCATTA
>CAVCKM010000032.1:0-3514 GCA_963602765.1 Alistipes putredinis
TTTGTTTGTATGTATCCACGCGCCCTGTAAGGGCAAAAGTCCATAGTCTTGTGTGTGAATGGTTTATGTACTTTTGCCCTTACAGGGCGGTGGCCTGTGTCCCGATGTACCCAGGGCGTTGCCCTGGGCTATGGAGTGGTTGGGCTTTCAGCCCATTGTACCATCATGGTTTTCTGTTTTACTTGGGTACATCAAATTGGACAGCCTATATTAATGGTGCATCATGAATTTGTCTTGTATTTCAACTTGCGGAAAATTGAACTGTCACTGTCACTGTCACCACCTTCGTCGTTTTTTACGACATACCCCCGGTGCACCCATTGTCTTATGGCTTGTTTGGCATGCCTGCCGTCGTCGTCGAACCCCTGCTCGCGTCGCACCTTTATGTAGTCCCCGAGCGTGAATTCGTCGGGCAGCAGCGCGAGCAGGTTCTTCGGTCCGTAGGGGGCGGTGCGCGTCTGCTTGTCGTCCTCGGCGTCGGCGTCGTATATCATCTGTCCGAAGAGTCGCAGCTTGCACCATAGGTCGTAGCGTTCGCTCCAGCGTACGAAGTCCTCTATCTGCTTCTCCCACTTCATGCCGTTTGCCACGTAGAGGACGCAGGCTTTCAGGTAGGCTATGACGTTGGCGCGGTAGGAGAGGTTTTCGAAGACGCGGTTTTGCGAGAGTCGTGCAAACTCGGCGTTCTCCTCCATGAGGGTTCGTGCCAGCTTCAGGGCCTGTGGGCAGTCGACGAGTCCGCGTGCCTTGACGAGGTTGTCGATGTATGGTCGCAGCTCTTCGTCGAAGGCAGCGTCGTAGGTGCCGTAGACGGGTATCTCGGCTCCGCACGGCTGCTGCTCTATGGTGGCGAAGGCGATGCGCGAGACGGGTCCGTCGGTGACGACGCGTCGGAAGTAGTCGCGGCATTTCTTGGGTGTGCAGCAGGCGTTCCAGTTGAAGCGTACGCGTACGGTCTCGGTGACGCTCTGCAGGCCTACGCGGTCCTGTCCGTAGTTGCCCAGGTCGAAGGCCAGCTCCATGATGCGGAAGTGCTGGTTGGTCTTTCCCTTGAGGGTGTCGAAGAGGTTGAGCTCGTTGACTTTGGCGTAGAGGAAGTGCTCCTCCGCTTCCTTCATGCGTAGGACGAAGGCGGGGTTCGTCATGTCGATGTTCACCTCCTGTATGACGAGTCCCTCGGGTCTCTCGCGGCGGTCTTTGTTGGAGCCTTTGCGGCAGCACTCGTCCTTCCACTGTCGTTCGCGCTGTCGCTGCACCTCGTCCCGCTGGCGTATGTCGGCCATGATGCGGTTGATGGGTTCTGTGATGCACTCTTTTCCCGAGCCTGTGGGTGCGCAGAGGATGTTCATCATGGTGGCTTCGTGCTCCACGTTGTCGATGTATCGGAAGCGTGTGGCGCAGAGGTGTGTGGCCAGTGGCGGGAAGACGGCCTGTGCCACTGCGGGGCGGTACTGTGCCGGCGACTTCGAGGTGAGTAGGCGTATGAGCCTGGGGAGCTTCTGTGGCATCTGGTGTATGTCGTAGAAGAAGGAGGCGGGGTTGGCGGTGTCGCCGTAGTCGGCGGCGTCGTAGTCGGCGGATCGTCCTCTTGCGGCTTCCTTGCGGCAGAGGTCTATGGCCTTGCTTACGATGGCGGGCATGCGGTGGGGCTGCTTGCGGTTGCATGCGCTGTCGACGGTGGCGTAGGCTCTGTCGGTGGCTTCTCCGAAGGTTGGTATGACGTGCTTTATCCACGCGGGGTCGTCGTCGCAGACGTATCGGAGGTAGCAGGCGAGTGAGAAGAGGAAGGTGTTGCGGGAGCCGTGCTCTGGCTGTCCTCCGAGCAGCTCGACGAGTTTCTCCGTGAGCGTGGCGTAGGGGATGTTCTCGTACGTGTCGGGGAAGTGGCGGGCGGTGTCTGCGTCAGCCGTCGTGGCCCTGTCGGTGGCGGTGCCCCAGGCGGTGCCCCAGGCGGTGTCGGTGGCGGTGGTTGTGGCGTCAGGCTTTCCGTCAGCCATTGTGGCGAGGTATTGTGGTGTTCTGTCTCGCAGCAGCTCCTCTTCGTTGAGGTAAAGGATGTATTGGCGTGGTACGAGGAATGAGGGTCGTGCGAGGTCTTTGACGCAGGTGTCGTAGTCGCTGTCCTCGAGCTGTGCTGCCATCCAGCGTTGTGCCGTGGTGAGGTCCATGCCGTCTGGTATGGCGAAGATGAGCCTTAGTCCCTCGCCGCTTGGCGTTATGTGTGCCATGAGGATGCGTTCGAGTACGGAGGGCGGCGGAGCGGAGTCGGTGGTGTCGGCGGTGGTGTCGGCCTTGCCCTGGAGGAGCTGTCGTTTCGAGTTCCAGTATCCCTCGGGGTCTGCGATGTGGTCTTTGTCGTACATGGAGAGTCCGCTGGGTGTGGCGTCGGCGTTGACGCGTCGTCCGTTCTTGAACGTGGCGTGCGGTGTGATGATGGGGAGTCCGGCCTTGAGCTGTCGTTTGACGGTCTCGAAGTCGTCGACGGAGAGTTCTCCTCTCCGTCGGCTTTCGAGTGCGTCCATGATGCGTGCGCAGGTGTCGGCGACGGCAGGGCTTGTGATGGCCTCGCGTAGCAGCTCTGTGGTGCAGGGCACGACGGTGGACGACTTGATGTTCTTTGCTATTCCTATCATATTGGGTAAGACTGTGTGTCGTGTGTTTTTTAGATGAGGACGTTGTCGATGAAGGTGCATGCGCGGGCGCTTTCGCTGATGATGGCTGCGGTGGGTATGATGCCTGTCTCCCCGAGGTTTATGGCGAGGGAGAGGCGTGCGTGTCTGGTGTCTACGCTTGCCGTGCCGTGGGGCAGGCGGATGTATCGCCGTTCTTCCCGTGTGGAGGCGGGCTGTGTGCGCCAGGCGTTGAAGTTGCCGCACGTGGGGCTTTCGAGGGCTATGGAGCCTGAGACGCGGTTGCCCGAGGCGAGGAGTTTCTTGTAGAGGTCGTCGGCGAGGTGCATTTCAATTTTCATAAGCTGTGGATTTGTTGAGTTGTGGATTGAGGATTGTGGATTATGAAAAGCTCTCGAAGTCGACGATGGCGGTCTTCTGGAAGAAGCGTCCGTTGTATTCGTCCACGCGGTGGTGGAGCACGGCGCCGACGGTGTCGCCCTCCCGTGCGGTGAACTTCTCTACGGCGTCGCCGAAGAGGCGTGCCACGTAGCGGTCGGGGTACATGACGCCATTGTCGGCTTCGAGGATGACGTCGCGGCTCTTCCAGGTGTTGCCCGTGTGTGTGCTGACACCGCTCTGGGTGTCAAGGAGTTTTACTACTTTGTACTTGTCCATAGTTTTCTTTTTTTTTTGTAGTTTTTGAAATGAAAAAAAATGAAGTGTTGTCGTTATTGACAAGTACAAAGTTATGGAGAAAAACGAGGGGCGAAAAGAAAAAGCGTCTGTACTTACTTGCCGTACAAAAGAATACAAGTAAATACAAACGCTGCACAAGTTTTTGTACAATATTTTGGGTTCTTCCGTTAAATGCATAGATGGAATGAAAATATTTTAGGATTTAT
>CAVCKM010000033.1:0-6849 GCA_963602765.1 Alistipes putredinis
GGTATACACTTGCCCTGGGTAGAGCTGGTCAACACTGCCTACTCGACCTACAATGTACGTGGCATGTACATTACCACCGACCGTTCTGTACTCGACAAATCCATGTCAGCGCCAGACAGGATGAAACGCATGAGCATCATCCCAAGCGAAGACAAGCGTACAACGCTTTCAGCACGTCAACACATCGTATTCTATCTGCAGAGCAGTCCTGTCGAAGGAGCTCTGCATCTCTCAACCAAAGTAAACTCCAAGCAACCAACATGGATTGCCCTTTACGACGGCAACGGCGTTGACCTCATCGATAGCGTTACCGTACCTGTGATGAAGGCCGACCTTTCTTATGCACGCTACAATGACGGTGCAAAGAAATGGGTCGTTAAGACTGCTGATGCCGTCACCCCGGGTATAGAGAACTTCATCCAAGCAACCGAATCCAAGATTGAGAAGATGAAGAAAGACGACCCATACGGTATTGGCATGACACTTCTTTGCATGGGAATCGTATTCGCCGCATTGGCTTTACTGTACCTCTTCTTTGTTATATTCGGTTTTGTTGCAGAACGTCGCAACAAGATTGCCCAGACGCACCCCATCAAACCCATTGTCCAGACAGGCAAGAAACTCAACGAGGTGCGCAAAGTCACCACAAATATCCTACAGGATGGTCTTGAGACAAAAGGACGTGACAAGGAAATATACATCGCAGTCATCGCCATGGCACTACGCCAATATGCTGATGATGTCCACGACTTGGAGTCAGGCAAACTGACCATCAAGCCTCACCAAACATCCTGGAACGAGCATAACCAATTCAACAACATCCGCTAACCTTTGAAATTAGAATATCACAATTATGGCAAAATATCAATATACAGTACAAGGCGTTGACTACGACGTGGAAATCGTAAACGTAGAAGGCACCATCGCCAAAGTAAACGTAAATGGCATCGACTTCGAAGTAGAGATGAAGCAACCTATCTCTCTTGGCAAGAATATACCAAAGCCCGTAGCAGTAAAACCTGTTGCAGCACCCGTACAAGGCGAAGCACCCAAACCAGCGGAAGCACCCAAACCTGTACAGGCAGGCGACGGCACAAAAGTACTGTCACCATTGCCAGGCACCATCACATCTATACCAGTGAAGGTGGGTGATGCCGTTGCCGTTGGTGACACAGTCGTGGTTCTTGAGGCCATGAAGATGCAGAACAACATCGAGACAGAGACTGCCGGCACCGTAACAGCCATCATGGTGAACGTTAACGATACCGTAATGGAGGGTGCTGTACTCGTCACGATAGCATAACCAGACGAGGGTTTCACATCATTAATCTGACTAACCTATAGCAATATGAGTGTAACAGATTTCATCGTGAGCAACTTCAACGAGTTCCTCACATATACAGGTATGGCAAATGCCACATGGGGCAATCTCATAATGATTGCAGTGGGTGCCTTCTTCATCTGGCTCGCCATCAAAAAAGATTTCGAGCCTCTGCTCCTTGTACCAATCGGTTTCGGCATCATACTTGGCAACATTCCATTCCGTGCTGACGCTGGTTTGGAAATCGGACTATACGAGGACAATTCCGTGCTCAACATATTCTATCAGGGAGTACGCCAAGGGTGGTATCCCCCGCTCGTCTTCCTCGGCATAGGAGCCATGACAGACTTCTCTGCACTGATAGCCAACCCGAAACTAATCCTAATCGGCGCAGCAGCACAATTCGGCATCTTCGGTGCCTATATGATAGCTCTATTACTCGGTTTCGAGCCAAACCAAGCCGCCGGCATTGCCATCATCGGTGGGGCTGACGGTCCTACGGCAATCTTCCTCTCAGGAAAGCTGTCACCTAATCTTATGGGTGCCATAGCCGTTTGCGCATACTCGTACATGGCACTCGTACCTGTCATACAGCCATTCATCATGCGCCTGCTGACCACAAAGAAGGAACGCGTGATAAAAATGAAACCATCACGACAGGTCAGCCAGACCGAGAAGATTCTCTTCCCTATTATCGGTCTGCTGCTCACTACATTCCTGGTACCTTCTGGTCTGCCACTCCTCGGCATGCTGTTCCTCGGCAATCTGCTGAAGGAAAGCGGCAAGACAACACGTCTGGCAAACACTGCCTCCACAAGTCTTAACGATGCCGTAGTGGTACTACTCGGTCTCACCGTAGGATGTTCTACACAGGCGAGCGAATTCCTCACAATAAACACAATAAAGATTTTCGCTCTCGGCGCATTCGCATTCATCATAGCAACAGCCAGCGGCGTGCTCTTTGTCAAGTTCATGAACATCTTCCTCTCCAAGGACAACAAGATCAATCCGCTCATCGGCAATGCCGGCGTAAGTGCCGTACCTATGGCAGCACGCATCTCACACAACCTCGGTCTGGAGTACGACCGCCACAACTACCTCCTCATGCACGCCATGGGCCCAAACGTGGCAGGTGTCATTGGCTCTGCCGTGGCTGCCGGCGCACTGCTTGGATTCCTCAGCTAAACATTCATCTACAACTAAACAAACGATACATTATGAAAATCTCACGTATTGACCACCTTGGAATTGGTGTTGAAAGCATTGACGCAGTATTGCCATACTATGAGAACATACTCGGACTGAAATGCTACGCTATAGAAGAAGTTGCCGACCAGAAAGTAAAGACAGCCTTCCTGAAAGTCGGCGAAGTAAAGCTAGAACTTCTCGAGCCCACATCTCCTGATAGCGCCATTGCAAAGTGGCTCGAGAAGGGCGGAAAGGGAGTTCACCATGTTGCATACGCAGTGGAGGACGGAGTAGCTGAAGCCCTCGTGGAAGTAGAAGGCAAGGGAGTACGGCTCATCGACAAGACACCACGTCCAGGAGCAGAGAAGATGTCAATCGGTTTCCTACACCCGAAATCCACCGCCGGCATACTCACGGAACTCTGCGAGCCGCAGAAATAAACCTTGTCGCTCCTAGCTACAACAGTGACATCACAATAACAATCTGATAAATTTAATATTACATTATGTCAGTACAATCAGACAAAATAAAAAAGCTAATAGAGAACCGCGAGAAAGCACGTCTAGGTGGCGGCGAGAAAGCCATCGAGAAACAGCATACACGCGGTAAGTACACAGCACGTGAGCGCATCAACATGCTGCTTGACGACGGTTCTTTTGAAGAATATGACATGTTCAAACTGCACCGTTGCACAAACTTCGGCATGGAAAAGAAGCAGTATCTTGGCGACGGCGTGGTCGTAGGCTCCGGCACGATAGACGGCAGACTCGTCTACGTCTTTGCACAGGACTTCACCGTCAACGGCGGTTCGCTCTCCAAAACTATGTCAGAGAAAATCTGTAAGGTGATGGACATGGCAATGACAATGGGTGCTCCATGCATCGGCATCAATGACTCAGGCGGCGCCCGCATACAGGAAGGCATCGATGCCTTGGCAGGTTATGGCGAGATATTCGAACGCAACATCCTTGCGTCAGGCGTAGTCCCACAGATTTCCATGATATACGGACCATGTGCAGGCGGTGCCGTCTACTCCCCTGCCCTTACCGACTTCACACTCATGATGGAAGGTACGTCATACATGTTCCTTACTGGTCCTGCAGTAGTAAAGACCGTTACGGGCGAAGACGTCGACGCAGAGCACCTCGGCGGCGCAAGCGTACACAGCAGTAAGTCGGGTGTGACACACTTTACTGCAAAGACAGAAGAAGAGGGCATAGAAATGATAAAGACACTCATCTCGTATATCCCGTCCAACAACATGGAAGAGACTCCACGCATAGAGTGTACCGACCCCGTTGACCGCCTCGACGACTCCCTCAACGAGATAATACCTGAAGACCCCAATCAGGCATACGACATGTACAAAGTCATTGCCGCCATCACAGACAACGGGGAGTTCTTTGAGGTACAACCACGCTTTGCAAGGAACATCATCGTCGGTTTTGCACGATTCAACGGTCAGTCAGTAGGCATAGTCGCCAACCAGCCTTCTGCATACGCCGGCGTACTTGACGTAAATGCCAGCCGTAAGGGTGCGCGCTTCGTACGTTTCTGCGACGCTTTCAACATACCGATAGTAAGTCTCGTAGACGTTCCAGGTTTCCTTCCTGGCACCGGTCAGGAGTACAACGCCGTCATCCTACATGGTGCAAAACTGTTATATGCATATGGTGAGGCAACAGTGCCAAAGGTAACCGTTACACTGCGTAAGTCATACGGCGGTTCGCACATCGTAATGGGATGTAAGCAGCTTCGTGCCGACATCAACTATGCATGGCCATCTGCCGAAATCGCAGTGATGGGAGCTGCTGGAGCTGTGGCAGTACTTCAAGCCAAGGGAGCCAAACAGGTAAAAGAAGAAGGAGGGGATGTCAAGGCCTTCCTTGCAGAGAAAGAGGCAGAATACTCCGAACTCTTCGCTAATCCCTATCAGGCAGCAAAATATGGTTACATTGACGATGTCATTGAACCACGCAATACCAGATTCCGCATCTGCCGCGCTCTGGCCCAACTTGCTACAAAGCAGCAAAACCTGCCGGCGAAGAAGCATGGCTGCATACCGATGTAATACATACACATCGTATAACTGACAGACAATATAGACAGAAAATAGCAGAAACACACAGCAAAATGGTTAATTATCCGTAAACTCTTGGCATAACACCCATCAGTTTACGGTTTTTTTTGTAACTTTGCAACGATTTTGCATTATGCAAATGCTTACCACACGTTCCAAGATGCACCAAAAGCATTCCAAGACCGTTCAAAACCAAATTTTAACTAATGAAGAAAATACTCTTTGTCAACCACGACATCACACCTTACGTAGCTGAAACAAATCTTTCCACTATGGGTCGCATGGTTCCGCACCGCATGCAGCAGAAAGGCAGCGAAATACGCACTTTCATGCCGCGATGGGGTAACATCAACGAACGCCGCGGGCAGTTGCACGAGGTAATCCGTCTCTCTGGTCTAAATATCGCCATCAAGGAAATTGCACACCCACTCATCATTAAAGTGGCAAGCATACCGTCTACAAAGGTACAGGTGTATTTCATCGACAACGAGGATTTCTTTACACGCCGCGGACAGACAGCCGATGCAGACGGAAACGAATACACCGACAATGGCGAGCGCGCAGTATTCTTTGCACGCGGTGTCATCGAGACATTCAAGAAGCTTCGCTGGGTACCGGATGTCATCCACTGCCAAGGATGGATGTCATCTCTCGTACCTCTATACATAAAGGTAGCCTATAAGGATGACCCTATATTCGCTAATGTAAAAGTTGTAACATCACTGTTTGAAGAGCAGCCCCAGAACAATCTCGAGCCAGACTTCAAGGAATGTGTCAAGTTTAACGGCATCACCAACAAGTTGCTCTCTGCCTACAATGACACGTTCGATGCATTGGAACTTGCCAAAC
This sequence comes from Alistipes putredinis, assembly GCA_963602765.1. Taxonomy (GTDB): domain Bacteria; phylum Bacteroidota; class Bacteroidia; order Bacteroidales; family Bacteroidaceae; genus Prevotella. Next base: position 5,439 of record CAVCKM010000033.1, read on the forward strand.
TCGCCATCGATTATTCAGATGGCGTTATCATGGCATCTGAAAATGTAGATGACAAAATTGCCGATTACGCTAGAACGTCCAAAGCGAAAGTATTGGAGTATGTAGGTGAGGACTTCGCCGACAAGTATGCCGAGTTCTATCCTACCCTCTTTGAATAGTCACTCACGAAAAGGATACATCCCACACGATCCGACAAACACACCGAACATCACCCGACATTGACTCAGATGAAATATTATTTGCTCGCAATCTTATCCCTTGTTGTCTTTACGCTCACCTCTTGTGACGACACTACAGACACCATAGGCAAGTCGGTTGTACCTACGACAGACTCCCTCTATACGACAGCGACAGAATACCCACTGACTACCAATTCGATATTGGCAGACGATGTAATTGCACGCTCACGTTACGGGTATGTCGGCTGTATAAAAGACCCGGAGACGAATTCTTACGTGAAGACGAACTTCATGACACAGCTTCACCTGCTGTCAACCACAAAGTTCCCCAATATTGACACCCTTCTCGTTGCTGGTCACTATGAGGACAAGACGACAGGCTTGACAGATGCCGAACGACTGGAGAAGTGTCAAAATGTTGAAGCGGACTCATGCAAACTGATTCTATATTACGACAAGTTCTATGGTGACTCTCTTGCCAACATGAAACTTGTTGCGCACGAACTGAACACTCCCTATGAGGAGTCAGAGATCTACTATACAGATTTTGATCCTTCAGAAAAGAACATGGTGCGCAATGACGAAGGTACTATACACGAACCCGTAACATACACACTTGCAAACACACATTATACCGCAACCTCTACAGCTCGTCATAGCATAGAGATTCCGCTCAACAAGCCCTACACAGACAAAGACGGTAAGACCTATAGCAATTACGGAACGTACCTCATGCGCCAGTATTATAACAGTGATGCCAAGCGTCATTCTGGTTATAATTCGTCATACGCCTTCATTCATCAAATCTGTCCAGGATTCTATCTCGAGAACATCAGCGGGATAGGGAGTATGGCATATATTAAAAATGGCGCATTGATTACATACTTCAAAACACGACTAACGGTTAACGATACATTAAAAACTTACTCTACCTCAACCGCCATCGGAGCAACGGAAGAGGTACTGCAGGTAACCAACATAACGCAAAACAACGCCACCCTTAAAAGTCTAGCCGAGGACAGTACGCATACATACATCAAATGTCCTGCGGGTATCTTCACCAGCGTGACGCTTCCTGTAGACGACATCATGCAAGGGCATGAAGAAGATACATTGAGCACAGCGCGTATCTTCCTTCCAGTATTGAACAATCCATATAGCGGAAGTAGCTCTGAATACGCAGACTATGCACTTGAACGTCCACAGAAGCTGCTACTCGTCTCTACAGACAG
>CAVCKM010000034.1:0-10625 GCA_963602765.1 Alistipes putredinis
TGAGCTGCACGGCTCCGTCCTTTGTGTGGCTGACTCGTCCGTGTGCGAGTTTGTACTGGCATAAATAAAAAGCCCAGAGCGCGGTGCTCTGGGCCATATAAGTATAGGGCTTCAGCCCCATGTGCTAACATGTGTTCTATGGATTAGTCAAGCCACTTGATGTAGCAGAAATCCTGACGGTGTGGCAGCAGATCATTCTTTGGATACATACGGATACCCAGTTTGTAAGAACCTGCATTGTTTGCCTCTACCTCACATTCGAAGTGGTAAACATTGCCTTCCTGCTTAACCATCTTGAATGGGAATACAGCGTGTATGCTCTTGTCGGAGTCTACCTTGCTGTCGTTCAAGGCAACGAGTTCCAGACCTACTGCATCGTTCAGTCCCTGCTCGTCGATAGCGTACTTGATAGAGAACTTCTTTCCAGTCTCACCACCCTGTGCGATAACACTGGTGTCGGCTGAAACAACCTTGATGCTGTCCCAACGCTCTGCTACGTTCTCCTTCCACTGGGCGATTGTCTTAGCCAGCTGGTATTCGTTGGCGTTTACCTTTGCAGAACGCTCTGCCAGTTTGCCGTAGAACTTGTCGTAGTAGTCGTCAAGCTGACGCTTCATGGTGTAGTGAGGAGCAATGGTAGCGATAGAGTTCTTGATTACCTTGATCCAGTCCTTAGAGATACCGTTCTTGTCCTTGTCGTAGTAGAGAGGGGTAATCTCGTTCTCAAGAAGGTTGTAGATAGTAGTTGCGTCAAGCTGGTCCTGATAAGCCTGGTTCTGGTATGTGCGCTCCTGCTTGAGAGCCCAACCGGCACCCTTGCGGTAGCCTTCTACCCACCAGCCGTCAAGTACGGAGAGGTTTACGACACCGTTCATCTCGGCCTTCTCACCTGATGTACCGGAAGCCTCAAGCGGACGTGTAGGAGTATTCATCCAGATATCTACGCCAGAAACGAGACGGCGAGCGAGCTGGAAGTCGTAGTCCTCGAGGAAGATAATCTTGCCCAGGAACTCAGGACGCTGAGAAATCTCGTAGATGCGCTTGATCAGACCCTGACCTGCACCGTCAGCAGGGTGAGCCTTACCAGAGAAGAAGAACAGTACAGGACGCTCAGGGTTGTTCACAATCTTCTCGAGGCGCTCCAAGTCGGTGAAGAGGAGGTGCGCACGCTTGTATGTAGCAAAGCGGCGGCAGAAACCAATCATCAGGGCGTTAGGATTGATGCGGTCGAGCAGAGAGATGACACGAGCAGGATCTCCCTGATTCTTCAGCCAAGACTCGGCGAACTTCTCACGGATGTAAGCCACGAGCTTCTGCTTGAGTGCCATACGGGTCTCCCAAATCTCAGAATCCGGGCAGTTGTAGATACCCTGCCAGAGGCTCTCGTTTGACTGGTCTGCATAGTAGTTCTTGTCCAGATACTTGGAGTAAACCTTACGCCACTCTGTAGCGCACCATGAAGGGAAGTGCACGCCGTTTGTCACGTAGCCTACGTGGTTCTCCTCCGGATAGTAGCCATTCCAGATAGATGCAAACATCTTCTGCGAAACCCAGCCGTGCAGCTTTGACACACCGTTTACCTCCTGACAGGTGTTGCAGGCGAAGGTAGACATACAGAAACGCTCGTTGTCATCGTCTGGGTTGATGCGGCCCATACCGATGAACTCGTTCCAGGAGATGCCCAGCATCTGTGGGTATCCGCCCATGTACTTGCCGAAGAGGTCCTTGTCGAAGTAGTCGTGACCGGCTGGCACTGGGGTGTGTACTGTATAGAGAGAGGAAGCACGTACTACCTCCATAGCCTGGTTGAACGTCAGACCGCTCTGCACGTACTGCACGAGGCGCTCAAGGTTGCAGAGGGCAGCGTGACCTTCGTTGCAATGGTAAACCTGCTTCTTGATGCCCAGCTTGTCGAGCATCTTGATACCGCCGATACCGAGGAGAATCTCCTGCTTCAGACGGTTCTCCCAGTCACCGCCGTAGAGGGCGTGAGTGATAGGACGGTCGAACTCTGAGTTCATGTCGTTGTCGGTATCGAGCAGATAGAGCTTTACGCGACCTACGTTTGCCTGCCATACGAGGGCGTGCACCTGATAGTTCATGTAAGGAACGTCTACGACAACCTGATTGCCGTTCTCGTCAAGCGTGCGCTCGATAGGCAGCGAGTTGAAGTCCTGTGCGTCATAGTTGGCAATCTGCTGGCCGTCCATAGAGAGGCTCTGCTTGAAGTAGCCGAAACGATAGAGGAAACCGATACCGCACATGTCGACGTTGGAGTCGGAAGCCTCCTTGATGTAGTCACCGGCGAGCATACCGAGACCGCCAGAGTAAATCTTCAGAGAGTTGTGAATACCGAACTCCATTGAGAAGTATGCTACGGAAGGACGTGTAGCGTCCGGCTTTACGTCCATATATTCGCGGAAGTGCTTGTATACGGCCTTCACCTGAGTCATGATAGCCTTGTCCTTTACTATCTCTTCCTTACGCTCAAATGAGAGGCGTGCAAGGAGCTGTACTGGGTTATGCTCTACTTCCTTGTAAAGGTCCGGGTCGAGGCTGCTGAACATTTCACGGGCATCGTAGTTCCATACCCACCACATGTTGTGGGCGATTTCGTTCAGGCACTCCAGTCCTTCAGGAAGTGTTGAAGTTACCTTGAAGTCTTTCCAAACAGGAGCGTTTGCGTAATCTGCTTTGATCTTCATAGTGTTGATGTTTTCTTTTGAGATTATAATAAAAATGTAATTGTTGTTATTTCTTGGACAGGGCACAGTCGTATGCCTGCCAGTAGTAGGCGATAAACTTGTCCCACAGGGCCTTCTTTGATATCTTGTCGGCCGCCGTACGGCATTTCTTTACCGTTGCGTCATCGAAGGCTGCAAACTGCATCACGGTATCCTTTATGCTGTCGGCCACTTCGGAGTAGTTGTAGTCGGTGCGGTGTACGGTCTTTACGCCGTCCGTTATCTCGCTGTATGCACCTTTCACGCTGTTGGCCCAAAGTCCGAAGCCTGCCAGGTCTGTCGTGATACACGGCACCTTGAAAGCAACGGCTTCCAACGGTGTGTAGCCCCATGGCTCGTAGTATGAAGGATAGATGCACAGGTCCTTACCTATGATGACATCGTAGTAAGGCATATTGAAGATGCCGTCGTCGCCGACGAGGTAACATGGGACAAATATCAATGTTACCTTGCTCTCGCGCGCGTTATTCATATTATTATAGCGCATCATGCCGAGCAACTTGTCCTCGTCCATATTGTGAAGCCAATGTGTCGTGACAGGCTGGTCCAACGGGGTATCAAATGTCTTGCCGCTCGTTAGACGTTCCTGCAGGTCCTGACGTGGACCTGCTACCCACGCCGGTACCTCAACGAAAGCAAGGATGTCCTTCTGCAAGTTTTCTTCGTGGGAAAGTCGCACCATGGACTCTACAAAGACATCAAGTCCTTTGTTGCGGAACTCATAACGTCCGCTTGTACCTATTATAAGTGTATCCTTGCCAAACGCTTTTCCTGTAAGACAGTTTGCCACCTTCAAGAGTTGTTTGCGGGCAGCATTGCGCTTGGCAGTAAATTTAGCACCTGTCGGCACAAAATCATTCTCGAATCCGTTCGGCAGTACTACGTCAACAGGCTTGTCAATGAGTTCTGCACACTCCTTGGCGGTAATCTCGCTAACGGTGGTGAAGCAGTCCACGTTCCATGCCGTCTGGTGCTCTATGCTGTGCTTTGACTGCATATTGAGCTCGTCGGCCATCTGATTGCCGTTGTACGCCCAAAGGTACTCGTAGAGTGGCTTATTGTTGCCGGCGATGCTTCGACCTATAGACGTGGCATGTGTTGTAAATATTGTTCCTATCTTTGGCAGATAATGATTTATGTAAAGCAGTCCAAGACCTGTCATCCACTCGTTGCCGTGATAGATAACCTTCTTGTTCTCCAGCTTCTTATACTTATATATACTCTCCACCACTTTTGCTGCGGCGTACGAGAACATGCTCGCCTCGTCGTAGTCGCCATAACCGTGGAGCGAGTCTACCTGATAGTGCTCCCAAAGCACACCATATATGTGTTCCTTCTGTGCATAATACTGGTCGAAATCTACAAGTATGGACACTGGCTGTCCGGGAATGTCCCATCGTCCGACGCGCACTTGCAGTCCTTCCTCCTTGGCAACTTTCTGCCAGTCTGCCATGAGGGTCTTGTCTTCCTTGAAGAAAGGCGACTCGTGGTCTTTCCAGCAGTCAGGGCCTATAAAGATGATGTGGTCCGGCATGGCATCCTGCAGGGTCTTCGCACGAGTGGAGAGAACGGCATAGATGCCGCCCACCTTATTGCACACCTCCCAGCTGGATTCGAAAATATAATCAGGTTTAATCATTTGAGTATTATTATATTTGTATAGTATAGAAACGAGACGGCTTATCCTGTCTCTTATGCCACAAAGTTACAAGAAATTATTTGCGGAAGTAACTCATTTCTCATATTTTTGTGCAAAAACGACAAATAATTGATATTAATTATGTAATTTTGTCAACGAAATAATTGTTATCGTACCACAAAAACCAACAATCCTTTATAAAATGAAAGCAAAACTGACCATCTGCTTGCTACTTGTAAGTCTCGCCACAATGGCAAGCGACACGTTGTTCAAGCGCACTGTCCGAAATGCCGAATACAACGTCTTCATGACCATCAATCTCTACGAGGAAAACGTGACCATCAGCGGTCAGGAGATACTGGGCACGTGCTACGGATACTTAAAAAAGAACACGGACTCACGCGTGTGGATCATTACAGACGTACAACTGTCCCCAGACGGCAAGACGGCAACCCTTGAGATGGTCAACGACTACGGCTCTGAGGATCTCGTAGCAGAGCTCTCCGCAGAAGCAGACGGCAAATACAAGCTCGTGCAGAAGAACGGAAGCACCATAAAAGTGGCAGGAAAGTCGAAATGGATTAAACTACCCAAGACACTATTTTTCAAATAGTGGCATCGGGCACATCCAACCGACACCACAACAAACGCATTGCAAACGAAGAGAGCCTACGTGCACTTCACCAGTTGGCACGGGGTTTGCAGTATGGTGGGCGAACAAAACATCAAACCACTTTAAACGTTTATCAACACTATGGCAAAAGGCAATATTGGCGTAACAACCGAAAACATTTTTCCAGTAATCAAGAAATTCCTCTATTCAGACCACGAGATTTTCCTTCGCGAAATCGTCTCAAACGCTGTCGATGCAACACAGAAGATAAAGACACTTGCTGCACAGGGTGACTTCAAGGGCGAAGTTGGCGACACTAGCGTTCGTATCAATATAGATACCGCAGCCGGCACCATCACCATCTCCGACCATGGCATCGGAATGACAGAGGAAGAAATCGACCGCTACATAAACCAGATCGCATTCTCAGGCGTCACCGACTTCCTTGACAAATATAAGGAGAACGCCAACGCCATCATCGGACATTTCGGACTCGGTTTCTATTCATCCTTCATGGTAGCCGACAAGGTAGAGATACGTACACTCTCATATAAGGACGGCGCACAGGCAATCAGCTGGACTTGCGACGGCAGCCCCGCTTACGAAATCGAGAATATCGAAAAGGCAGAGCGCGGATCGGACATCATCCTGCACATCTCCGATGACTGCAAGGAATTCCTCGACAACGCACGCATCTCACAGCTACTCGAAAAGTACTGCAAGTTCATGCCCGTAAACATCGTCTTCGGTAAGAAGCAGGAATGGGACAAGGACGAGAAGAAGATGAAGGATACCGACGAGGATAACGTCATCAACAGCGTCGAGCCACTTTGGACCAAGACTCCGTCATCTCTGAAAGACGAAGACTACAAGAGCTTCTACCGTACTCTATACCCGATGCAGGACGAACCGCTCTTCTGGATTCACCTCAACGTTGACTTCCCGTTCCACTTGACCGGTATTCTGTACTTCCCTCGTGTACAGTCAAATATGGACCTGCAGCGCAATAAGATTCAGCTCTACTGCAACCAGGTATTCGTCACCGACCAGGTGGAAGGCATAGTACCCGACTTCCTTACCCTACTACACGGCGTCATCGACTCGCCGGACATCCCTCTTAACGTATCACGCTCATACCTGCAGAGCGACCAGAACGTCAAGAAGATTGCCACATACATCACAAAGAAGGTTGCCGACAGACTTAACGGAATCTTCAAAACAGAGCGTAAGGATTACGAAGAGAAGTGGGACTCACTCAAGGTGTTCATCAACTACGGAATGCTCACAGACGAAGCCTTCTACGACCGTGCGAAAGACTTTGCACTCTTCAAGGACACAGAAGGAAAGCATTTCTCGTTTGAAGAATACCACACGCTCATCAAGGACGCACAAACAGACAAGGACGGCACACTCGTTTACCTCTACGCCAACAACGCAGACGAACAGTACACTTACATACACTCCGCAAAGGCCAAAGGCTACTCCGTTCTCATGATGGACGGACAACTTGACAGTGCCACACTCGGACTCTTCGAACAGAAATTCGAGAAGAGCCGCTTCACACGCGTGGATGCCGACATAATCGACAAATTAATCCCAAAAGAAGAGGAGAAAAAGTCTGAATTGTCAGAGGAACAGACTGCCAACTTGTCAGAAGCTTTCAAGGGCAACATGCCTACTTTGGACAAGATCACCTTCAACGTACAGATTTCCGCACTAGGAGCCGACGCTGCTCCAGCCGTATTCACACAAAGCGAATACATGCGCCGAATGAAGGAAATGGCAAAATACCAGAGTGGTATGGGATTCTACTCGCAGATGCCGGACACCTACACCCTCGTAGTCAATAGCGACAACGAGATAGTAAAGGCTATCCTTGCCGACACCAAGGCGGACAAGAGCGTTTCCTCCATGAAGCAGATCATCGACCTTGCACTTCTGCAGAACGGAATGCTCAAGGGCGAAGCTCTTGACAAGTTCCTTAAACGCAGCGTCGACCTGCTCAAGTAATCCTTCATCATGTGATGTGTAACAAACTCACTATAATACTATTGTGGTGCTGTGCCTTGCAAATGCAGGCTCAGCGCCACATTGCGTATTCCCCATTCGTAAAATCAATACAAGTAGTAGCAGGACAGAAGTGGCAAGAGATGCCCGTCGTCCAACTGGGAACAGACGAGCCAATAAACATCGCTTTCGACTGGCTCTCACACGAGCACCAACGGTTCACATACAACATAACCCACCTTGAATACGACTGGACACCGTCCACCGCACTCATCTCTACCGACTACGCAGAAGGGTTTACCGAAGAACTTAACATCGATGATGACCAACTGAGCGTACTTACCACCCAAAACTACACCCACTACACCTTCACCATACCGAACGACCAGTGCCGCCTCACCATGAGCGGCAACTACCGCATCGATATACTACGGGCCAACGAAGATTCCAGCACCGGACAGGACACCGTATTCACCGCTTTCTTTATGGTCAACGAAGCTGCCGTCCCGGTACAGATGACGCTACTCCAAAACACCGACATCGACGTACAGAACAGCCATCAGCAAGTGGAGTTGTCAACAGACTACACCCTTCTCTCACCACAACACCCACGAGAACAGATTAAGGGATACGTCCTGCAAAACGGCAGATGGTCATCCGCACGCTTACTGCCGCAAGCCCCCATTATCACTCAAAGTACACTAAAGTGGGAACACTGCCGCCAACTCATCTTCTCCGGCGGAAACGAGCACCACAAATTCGAAATCCTTGACGTACACCGCAACTCACTCGGTGTCATGTCGACAGAATGGGACGGCCACCAATGGCACGCTAACCTGGAAACTGACTACCCTCGCCCATCCTATATTTACGACGAGTCAGCACGGGGAAGCTTCTACATCCGCAACTCCGACAACTCAGAAAACGACGTCGCGTCCGAATATGTCACGATTCATTTTCATCTAAAATCACCACGCCAGCCCTACCCTGTATATGTCAATGCACATTGGACAAACGACACATTCCTACCAAAATACCGTATGACCTACAATGAGCAAACAGGCGAATACACATTGGCTACGCCATTAAAATATGGGTACTACTCGTACCAGTACCTCATGCTCAAGCCCGACGGCAGCACCTCCTTATTACCCTCAGAAGGTTCATTCTATCAGACAGCCAACAAGTACACGACGCTCATATACTATCGAGGGGTGACAGACAGAGCCGACAGACTTGTTGGTGTAAAAACTATCCAATAAACATACTTTTTTTGTTAAAATATTCATAAAAACACACATTTTTTCGTCAGAAACGCTCGTATGTAAAAATTATGTAATACCTTTGCAACAAAACGAACACAGAAGATGAAAAGATCTACCATATGGACCATAGCCATCGTCATGGGAGTCTCACTCATGGGACTACTCGTCGTACAACTCTCATACGTCGAGAAGATGGCACAGATGAAGCAAGAACAGTTTAAGGAGTCGGTGACGCGCGCGCTTTACCAAGCTGCACACAACTTGGAGCTCAACGAGACCCTGTATTATCTTGAGAAAGACATCAAAGCGTCCGAGCGACACGCACTGTTGTCTGATTCTGTATCATCTATCAGCGATGCACTCAATGCCCCCGTGCAGAAATCGCACCAGGCATCCTATACAGGAGATGACGGAACAATATACACTTCATTTGAACTGCACACCCTCACGCTGAGTCCAAAGAAGGAGAAGCAGAAGATCAACAAAGGACTGATGGTGAAGACCGACAAGAATCCGTCTATCACAGAGGCTCAACGAACAATGCAGCGAGTTCTCAAGCAACGCTACACTTACCAAAAGGCGCTTTTGGACGAAGTCGTGTACTCTATCCTCTATACAGCCTCCGACAAGCCTCTCAAGACACGTATAAACTTCAAACAGCTCGACCAAGACATACGTGCAGAACTAAGGAACAACGGCGTTGACATCCAATATCACTTCAGGGTAAATACGTACGACGGACGTGAGATTTACCGTTGTCCAGACTACGACGACGAAGGCAAGGACCTGACATTTGCGCAGACCTTGTTCAAAAACGACCCTCAGCAGCGTAGCGGCACTTTGCTCGTGCACTTCCCCGACATCAACTCGTACATCTTCTCAAGTGTGCGCTTTATGATACCGGCACTCATCTTCACACTCATCCTGCTCGTCGCCATCATATTCATCATATATCTGGTACTGCGAGAAAAGAAAGTTTCGGAGATACGCACCGACTTCGTCAACAATATGACGCATGAGCTGAAGACTCCTATATCGTCTATCTCCCTCGCAGCGCAAATGCTCAACGACACAAGCATTACCAAGAACGAGAAAATGATGGCGCACCTCAGCGGAGTCATCAACGACGAGACGAAACGCTTGCGCTTCCTCGTCGAAAAGGTGCTGCAGATGTCGCTCTTCAACAAAAAGAAGATGGTGTTCAAGATGAAGGAGATGGACATCAACGAACTCGTAGAGAATGTTGCCCACAGCTTCTCGTTGCGTGTTGAACATACAGGCGGAAAGGTTTACACCGACATCGCAGCAGTAGACTCGACCATCTTTGTCGAAGAGACGCATTTCTCCAATGTCATCTTCAATCTGATGGACAATGCGGTAAAATACTGCAAGCCGGAAGAGCCTCTTAACATTTACCTGTCAACATGGAACGAAGGACAGAAGGTTTTCGTTTCAATACGCGACACAGGTATCGGTATCAAGAAGGAAAATGTAAAGAAAATCTTCGACCAGTTCTATCGCGTTCATACAGGAAACCGTCACGACGTCAAAGGCTTCGGACTGGGACTGGCCTACGTAAAGAAGGTTATCGACCTGCACAAGGGCACTATCACAGTAGACTCCGACTTCGGAAAGGGTACGACATTCACCATCTCGCTTGACTTCGTACAAGAATAAACTCAACTCTAAACAGGCAAACAAAATACAATAAAAACTATAATTTCTATGGAAGAAAACATTAAAATCCTACTTTGCGAGGACGACGAAAACCTCGGTATGCTGTTGCGTGAATATCTTCAGGCAAAAGGCTACGATACCGACCTTTGCCCCGATGGTGAAGCAGGTTATCGTGCATTTTTCAAGAACCAGTACAACATCTGCGTACTTGATGTCATGATGCCTAAAAAAGACGGTTTCCAACTTGCCACAGAAATACGTGAGGCCAACGCAGAAGTACCTATCATATTCCTTACAGCCCGCCAAATGAAGGAGGACATTCTGGAAGGTTTCAAAATTGGTGCTGACGATTATATAACAAAGCCTTTCTCAATGGAGGAGCTGGTGTTCCGTATTGAGGCAATACTTCGTCGTGTGCACGGCAAGAAGTCTAAGGAACTGACACAGTACCAGATTGGCAAGTTCCTCTTCGACACACAGAAGCAGACACTTGCATTCGAAGACAAGGCTCCAACGAAACTTACGACAAAGGAGAACGAACTTCTGTCACTCCTCTGCAGTCATGCAAACGAAATACTGCAGCGTGACTTTGCCCTGAAGACCATCTGGATTGACGACAACTACTTCAACGCTCGTTCTATGGACGTTTATATTACAAAGCTCCGTAAGCACCTGCGTGA
>CAVCKM010000035.1:0-39976 GCA_963602765.1 Alistipes putredinis
TTTCTATCAGCTCTTATTTTTCCAAAGATACGGTTTACAATTAAAAACTAGGCTACCCAATTTGATGTACCCAAGTAAAACATAAACTATGATGGCACAACGAGTTGAATTGAAAATCGGCGGCCGAAGGGAAAGCCAAAGCCCTACACTACATATCCCAAGGCAACGGGCTGAAAGCCCAGTAATGCAAATGCTCAATATTGTGGCACATCAAATTGGACAGCCTAATTCTGGCTTTTTGAGGGCTTGTCATATACAAGTTGAGACGCAGGTCGTCTTTTCCCGTATGGGCACAAAAAAAGGTTGCTACGCCTCGCGCGCTGCAACCCTATAAAAAAATTATTATGGAAACAATCTTGTGTTCAAACTAGATATCCATTAGCCGAGCTTCTGGATGTGCTGTGCAAGGCTAGACTTGATGTTAGCGGCCTTGTTGGGGTGGATGATGTTCTGCTTAGCCAGCTTGTCGAGCATCTTCTGCACGAGTGGATACTGCTTTACAGCCTCTTCCTTGTCAGTTGTAGCGCGGAGCTTACGAACTGCGTTACGCATTGTCTTAGCGTAGTACTTGTTGTGAAGAGTCTTCTTCTTGTCCTGACGAATTCTCTTTTCTGATGACTTGTGGTTTGCCATTTTGTTTTGAAAAAGTTTGAGATGAATTAGCTTATGGGTCTTGCGCCACTACAGCTGCCCTAGGCGAACTGTCCAAATTAACTCGGACCGCTCTCCGTCACCATTTCGTTTCCTTGGCATATCGCTATGCGATGACGGATAATAAAAAAAATTGGTAGCGTGTAGGGGAGTCGAACCCCTCTTGCAAGAATGAAAATCTTGAGTACTAACCGATATACGAACACGCCAAACCGGTGTTCAAACTCCGTCTTTCAGCACCTGCTAAATAGGCGTACGACCGAATTTGCGGTGCAAAGGTAGACATTTTTTTTGTTCTACGCAAGTTTTATCGCAAGATTTTTCACCTTTCACCTCCTTTTTCCCTCTTTTCCCTTTCTTTTTTGTACTTTTGCAGTCTCTATGGACATTAAAACTCAAGGCATAGTACTCAAAACAGTGAAGTACGGCGAGGACCGTCTCATCGTCGACATCCTGACTCGCGAGGCGGGACGCATCGCCGTTGCACTGCGCATCTCCAGTTCCAAACAGTCGAAGGCAAAGCGGTCGCTCTTTCAGCCGCTCAACGTTCTGGACCTCGACATCGTACAGACACCGCGCCAGCAGTTGGCGACGGTCAGAGAGGCACGCCTCGCTATACCTTATATATCCATTCCCTTCGACGGAGCGAAACTCTCCATCGCCTTTTTTCTGGCAGAGTTTCTGCACCACGCCACGCACGAGGCGCACTGCGACCCTCCGCTCTACGACTTCGTGGTGCAGAGCATCACGTGGCTCGACCTCGCCAGCGAGGGGACGGTAAACTTCCACCTGATGTTCATGCTGCGTCTGTCGCGCTTCCTCGGGTTCATGCCGGACATGGAGAGCTACGTCCCCCACTCCGTCTTCGACCTCCGCGAGGGGCGCTTCGTCAGCTCCATGCCGCTGCACCCCGATGTCCTCTTGGAAGAGGATGCCAAGAACTTGCTCACACTGATGCGCATGACACCTGCCACGCTGCACGTCTTCCGGCTCTCACGCGCCGACCGCAACCGCATCGTCGATGCCATCCTGCTCTTCTACTCCCTGCACATCCCCGCCTTCGGCACGCTGAAGTCACTGGAGGTACTGAGAAATCCCTAAGTCTTTAGCTTAGCGGCAGTTCACCTTCGTTACGATCTTGTTTGCACCGCTTGTGAACGCCAGAGCTTCGGGATGCTCCTTGACGAAGCTCTCGATGTGGCGGATGCGCTTGCTCTCGAATATCTCGTTGACGGCAATGAGGATGCCCGTCTCCTCCACGTCGCCGAAACCGTCGTTGATGGCGGTGCCGAAGAGCTTCATCGTCGGCGAAAGGTTCATGTAGGCATTGACCAACGGCGGGATGTTGAAGCCAAGTGCACGGATGCCGCCATTGAGGATGCGGTAGTCCTCCTTGAAGTCGCGGCCGCAGAACACCTCAGCCAACTGCTCCTCGGGGGTTTCTATCAGCAGCGGGTTCTTGGGATAGATGAGCCCCTCCTTGTCGTCGAAGTGTTTCTTGAGGAAATACAGTATCATGTCGCGGCCGAAGCGGATATAGTCGGGGTACATGGTCATCTTGCCGAAGTAGTACTTCATGTTCGGATTGATGACGGTCAGCGCACCGAGTCCGTCCCAGAGGTTGTCGAGGGCGAACAGGCTCTTGGCACCCATCTTTGAGCTTTGGTATTCTGGGCGGACAAAGGAGCGGCCCAGTTCGATGGTGTACGGGGCGTATTCCTTGATAAACTTCTCCGAGAAGGTGAACATGTGGCTGGTGGCGAGGATGGGCTGCCCTTCCTCGTCGTAGTCCCACTGGTCGCCGAAGAGGTAGCGGTAGCCGCCGATTATCTCCTGCGAGTCTGGGTTCCAGACGATGAGCTGCTTGCAGCAGTTGTCACGCGTGTCGAACTCGTCGATGTCCACTTCCTTGCCCGTGCCGCCGCCTGCCAGACGGAAGCTAATCTCGCGCAGACGTCCTATCTCGCGCATAGTGTTTGGGGAGTCGTGGGCATCCACTACGTATAGTATGTTACCGCTCTTGTTCGTCGTACGCAACTGCTTGTCGGGGGTCAGCTCCGCAAGTATCAGTTCCAACGGCACCGGTTGAATGATTTCTGCATCCATCGTCTTGTATAGTCTTGTGTGTTTCTTTTCTATTGTTTTTAAGTTTGCCTCATGTTAAAACTTCTCGTCGGCCGGGCGCATCTTGTAGACTTCGTCCTCTACCCACTGCGCCCACTGCTTGGCGCTCCTTGTCTTGTCAAAGGTCTGGTACGGGATGGGCTTACCTATATATATATGGAAGGTCTTGCCCTGATTCTTGTACATCTCGTCCACAAGGAAGAGCATCGCCACGTTGAACTTCAGTCGCAGCGCCTTGCACAGCTTTGCTATACGGTAGAAGCGGCGGCTATTGTGACCGCTGAAATATATGGGCACCACGTCGCGCCGGGTCTGAATGCTCTTCGTTATGAACGTCTTCGTCCACGGGATGTCGTGTATCTCGCCGTCAATAAGCCGCGAGCACAGCCCCGCGGGGAACATGAGCATGTGGCGGTCGGACGAGAAGCCTGCCTCCACCATGCGTGGGAAGTCGCGGCTCTGCTTGCCCGTCTTGTTGATGGGTATGCAGAGAGGGGCAAGACTGGGCAGGTTCATCAGCAGGTCGTTGACGAGGTAACGGAAGTTGTCGTCGTAACTCTTGCCTATCACGGAACCGATGGCTATGCCGTCGATGCCGCCCAGCGGATGGTTGCTGACAAAGGTATAGCGGCGCGCGTCGTCCTTGGGCGGCAGGTTCTCCTCGCCGTGCACCTGCAGGGTGACGTTGAAGCAGTGCAGCACCTCTACGAGCCATGCGGAGCCCTCCGACTCGCGGGTCTCCCATATATGCTTGTTGAGCCATTCCTGGTGCATGATGTTCTTGAGCCAGTTTACAAGGAAACGGGGCACTTTCTTGGCCTTGTCGCCCATCTTCGACTCCAGAATCTTGTCTATGTCCAGCGTATGGCGTGTAATCTCTATCATTGTCTTGCGATTGGTTGTGAATGCAAAGTTACAACTTTTTTTCGTACATTTGTATAATTCATACACATATTTGGCGGATTTACAAAATAATCGTACTTTTGCACCAAATTTGAAACATCGCACCAATGGCATCAATGAAATCTCTGGCTAAGGACACCGCCATCTACGGACTTAGCAGCATCGTGGGCAGATTCCTCAATTATCTGCTCGTTCCCCTCTACACTCACGTCATCTCGGCTGCCAGCGGCGGCTACGGCGTAGTGACCAACCTCTACGCCTACGTGGCGCTGATTCTCGTCATACTGACCTTCGGCATGGAGACGACATTCTTCCGCTTTGCCAACAAGGAGGATGAGAACCCCCACTGCGTCTTCTCCACCTCCATCTTCATGGTGGGAGCACTGACTGCTGTGTTCCTCGCAGCCGTCTTCCTGGGCATCAACCCCATAGCGGATGCCCTGGGCTATGTCGGTCACGAGAGCTACATCCTCATGATGGCGTGCGTCGTGGCGCTGGATGCCATACAGGCCATACCCTTCTCCTACTTGCGATACAAAAAAAAGGCGGTGAAGTTCGCTTCGCTAAAGCTACTCTTCATCGCCCTCAACATCGGACTCAACCTCCTCTACTTCGTCTTCCTCGGGAAGCAGGACGTCTTCTACGTCTTCTCGCTAAACCTCGTCTGCTCCGCCCTCATCACGTTCTTCTTCATACCGGAGTTCGCCCATGAGCACGTGGCCGCACGGCAGTACTGCCGCGAGAAGCAGATCCCGTTCCGCATCGTGGACTTCTCGTTGCTCCGCCGCATGTTCCGGTATTCGTGGCCCGTACTGGTGTTGGGCATTGCCGGCATCCTCAACCAGACTGCCGACAAGATGCTCTTCCCGCTCGTCTATCCCGACAAGGCAGAGGGCGTGGTGCAGCTGGGCATCTACGGAGCGTGCGTCAAGATTGCCATGATTATGGCGATGATAACGCAGGCGTTCCGCTATGCCTACGAGCCTATAGTCTTTGCCAAGTCGAAGGACGGCGACAAGAAGGAATACTACGCCCAGGCGATGAAGTACTTCGTCATCTTCACGCTCTTCGCCTTCCTCTGCGTCGTCGGCTACATGCCTATACTACAGAACATCCTGGGCGCAGAGTACCGCGAGGGGCTCAAGGTGGTGCCCATCGTCATGGCAGCGGAGATAATGATGGGCATTTACTTCAACCTCTCCTTCTGGTACAAGCTCATCGACCGCACCATCTGGGGCGCATGGTTCAGTGCCGCCGGATGTCTGACGCTCATCGCCGTCAACGTAATCTTCATCCCCGAGTACGGCTACATGGCGTGCGCCTGGGGCGGTGTCGCCGGCTACGGCGTGGCGATGCTGCTCAGCTACTTCATAGGTCAGAAGAAGTACCCCATCAACTACGACGTGCGCGGCATCTTCACCTACGTCGTCATTACCGTAGCGTTCTACTACGCCATGCAGGCGGTCTCCAGCCTCAACACCATTCTCCAACTGGCAGCAAACACCGTGCTCATCCTCGCCTTCCTCACCATCGTCGTGCTCAAGGACATGCCGCTTTCCTCACTGCCCGCCATCGGAAAGAAATTCAGAAAATAACGCTTACACCTCAAAACAAACTGCATATATAAATGCGCAAGAACATCATCGCCCTCTTCACTTTACTCTCCACCACCGTCTCTGCCACTGCCGACGAAGGGATGTGGACACTCTACAACCTGCCCGATGCAATCTACAGACAGATGCAGACGGAAGGGTTCCAACTGCCCAAATCCAGCTTATTTAGCGACCAGACGGCACTGAAGAACAGTGTCGTGAGCTTCAGAGGTTCCTGCACGGGGGTCGTAGCGTCGCCAAACGGACTGCTCTTCACCAACCACCACTGCGGATTCAACGCTGTCAGACAACTGTCCACGGTAGACAACGACAGACTAACAAACGGATTTGTCGCCGATTCCATCGGGGCGGAACTGCCCTGCGAAGACCTCTTCGTCTCCTTCGTACGGTCGCAGGAGGACGTGACACCACGACTCGAGGCACTTGGACTGCGCAACCGCAGCAAAAAGGCGCAGGAGGCACTCATCGACTCGCTGGCTGACGTCATGACCGACGAAGCACGCAAACTGGACTCCTCTTGCTACGTCACTATAGACCCCTACTACGAAGTCAACACATACTACGCCACCACATACTGCAACTACACGGACATACGCCTCGTGGCTGCACCGCCAAAGGTACTCGGCAAGTTCGGCGGCGAAACGGACAACTGGATGTGGCCACGACAGACATGCGACTTCACCCTCTTCCGCATCTACGCCAAGGAGGACGGCACCCCTGCTGCATACAGTCCGTCCAACGTGCCGCTGAAAACACCCGCCTACATACCCGTCAGCACCGACGGATACAAACTGGGCGACTTCGCCATGACCATCGGGTTCCCCGGTGTCACATCGAGATACGTCTCAAGCTACGGCATAGAGGAAATGCGCAACTGCTACTACGAACCTACATACATGATGCGCGCCGTAAAACTAAAGACGATGAAGGAGCACATGAAGCGTTCTGCTGCAGTACGGCTCAAGTACGAAGCCGCATACCACTCCACAGCCAATTACTACAAAAACTTCATCGGCGTAAACAAATGTATCGATTCCATCGGGCTTATACAGCAGAAACGCGACTACGAACGACTCGTCGCCGAAAGCCAACACATGGACTTCGCCCCTCTGGCACGCCTCTATGCGTCACGGGCAAAAGCAAAGCGCACCTATACGCTGGTAAGGGAAGCCTTCGGCTCACGAAGCAACCACGAATTCGGCGTACGCATCGCAAAATACATCAATTCGCTGCCGACAGACAACAAAAAAGGCGGTTTCAACGGGCAAACCGTCAGTTTTGACAACGACAGCACCAAGTGGGACCGCGCACTGGACATAGACATCCTTGCCGCCACCATGAAGGAGTACCGCAGACTGGCTACCGCAGACCACCTGCCGTCCTTTTACCAAACAATCGACAACGAGTTCGGCGGCGACTACACACGCTACGCCACCGCCCTGTGGGACCAGTCCGTCTTCATGCGTCCCGACGCACGAATCCCGATGAAACCGTCAAAACGCCTACGCAAAGACATCGGCGTGCAGTTCGCCATGTCGGTATGGGAAGTCTTCTCAAAAATAAAGCAAACCATAAACGAAACCTCCGACAGCATCCGCGAAATGGAGCGTCAGTTCTGCGCAGCAAGGTTGCGCATGGAGCAGGAAATGCCACACTACAGCGACGCCAACTCCACCATGCGACTGTCATACGGACAAATCGAGGAATACACCATGGGCAACGGCAAAACATCGGGTTACTACACCACGGCACCCAGCATCGTCGAGAAGATGAAAAAGGGCGATTCCATCGAAGAATACCGCACCCCTAAAGCATTGCAGAGTCTCTTTACGCAACCTACATATAATATGTACACGGACAGCGTGTCACAAACGCTCAACCTCTGCTTCCTCACCTCAAACGACATCACAGGCGGAAACTCCGGCTCGCCCGTCATCGACGGCAAAGGCAGACTCATCGGACTCGCCTTCGACGGCAACTGGGAGAGCCTCGCCTCCACCATACGTTACGACCGCCGACTGGCACGCACCATCTGCGTAGACATCCGCTACACCCTCTACATGCTGCAGGAATGGGGCAAGGCAGATGCCGTCATACAGGAGCTGCTCGGCGACAGCATGCCGAAGTAAAGTTTTTTTTGAAAAAAATCACAATAGCCAGGCAAGATATTGCGGATTGTTGGATTTGATAAGGCAAACATATTGCTTTTTCAAACTATCTTAAACCAACAAAAACGTATGAAACAAATTGCATCTAGACTCCGCAGCCTTGCCGCTGTAGTGCTTGCCGTCGCTGCCACGCTGACCTACACCTCGTGCAACACGGACAGCGAATCAACAAACACCTATGTAGCATGGGTGACACTGCGCCCGTCATCAACCGCTACAGAAACAGGCTCCAACTACTACCTCCAGCTGGACAGCACAAACCTCCTGCTGCCAAACACCACAGCATGGAAGTCCACACCTTATGGAAGCAAGACTCTGCGCGCACTCGTCAACTTCTCCTACTCCACCGAGCAGGGCAAGACTGCCACAAAGAGATACATCGACATCATCTCCATGGACACCATACGCACCAAGTCGACAGTGCCACACCTCGAGGGCGACTCCGCCGACATCAAGACGTACGGCAACGACAAGATGGACTTGACTTACGCACTCGGCGAAGACGGATACCTCACACTCCAAGTGAAAGCCCCATACAGCTCTGCTGCCAAGAAGACGCACTATATCAACCTCGTCACCGGCGTAGACAATGACAACGCATACACCGTGGACCTCAGACACAACGCACAGGGCGACACCATCGGGCAGTACGCCATCTTCAGCGTCGCATTCGACCTGAGCAAACTCCCAGCCACAAACGCCACAAGTCCAAAGCTGAAGGTTAACTACAAGAATCTCGAAGGAAAATCCAAATCCGTAGACATACCTTTCTATTTCCACAAGAACGTCAAGTAAACCATGTCTTCTGAAGTTCAGGACATTGACCAGACAAACATTATCCGCAAGATACAGGACGGCGACAGGGCAGCACAACGCTTGCTCTACACCTCGCACGTCCGATACCTTGCGGCTATTTGTTCACGTTACCTGAACAACGACGAAGACGTGCGCGACGTTCTGCAGGACTCGTTCATAAAAATATTCTCCGCTATCAAAGACTTCTCGCCAAAGGGCGACGGAGCACTCAAGGCATGGATGGCACGCATCGTCATCAACGAGTCACTCAAGTTCCTACAAAAGAAAAGCCGACTGCTCTTCGCCTCCATCTCCGGACACGAAGAACTGCTCGAGACATACGAGGAACCCACAACGGAAGGCATACCGCCAAACGTGATACACTCAACCATACGTTCCCTGCCAGACGGTTATCGCACCGTGTTCAACCTCTACGTCATAGAGCAACGACCACACAAGGAGATAGCCTCACTACTGGGAATAAAGGAAAGCACCTCAGCTTCGCAACTGCACAAAGCAAAAGCGATGCTGGCTAAGATACTGAAACAATACAAAAACTCCAACCGCACATGACCGAGAAATGGCTTGACGACATACAGAACAGCATGGCAAACTATGAGACCGACGAACCCGCCGGGCTCTGGGACGCCATAGCTCAAGCCGAGCCAGCCCCTCGGCCAAGGCACCGCACAACATACCGTCATTACATCGCCGCGGCCTGCGCCGCGGCTGCCGTTGTGGTTGGAGGTATTGTGCTGTTTGATTCCAATGATGCAAAGCTCGCAGACAAAGCAAAGCTCACTGACAATGGCTTGCAACCACGAAACGACGGCAACACCACTTCTGACGGCAACACCACTCCTGATGGCAAGCTGCTTGTTGGCATACAGACAACAGTCAACCGTCCAGCCTCCGCCATAGTCTCCAGCACCAACCGTACAGAGGTCAATACAGCGGAAACGATTGCACTCACCTCCGAAAACTCTATTCAGGAACAAACCGCCAACTCAACGGACGGCAACACGGACGCTATCGCCAACAAGCCCACCCAACAGGCAAAGCCGAGCAAACCGTCACAACCGAATCATTACGACGATACCCCACTACCCTTGCCGCGCAAGCAGCATCCCAGCAGAATGTCGCTGGCCTTGTACACCGGAGGCACGGGGGCTGCATCCTCTTCAATGCGTTCTTCCAACATGCTACTTATGGCTGCAGCACCCTCCAGCGACTGCACCGTAGCGGACGACCCACGCCTTGGATACGTCATGAGCAATGCCACCGAGGATATTGTAAAGGAAGTGAAGCACCACACTCCCATACGCTTCGGACTCAACGCCGCGTTCCACCTCACCGACCGACTCGCCCTTGAAACAGGCTTGACCTACACGCAGCTCAACTCCAACCTGCGAGAAGGCAGCGAAAGAAGCTACTACGAGGGCACGCAACGCCTGCACTACGTCGGCATTCCACTCAACGTGAAGTACAACATCTACACCGTCGGCGGACTCAACATATACACCTCGGCAGGAACACTCGTGGAGCAATGCGTCGCCGGCAGGAAAGAGACATACCTCATCGTAAACGGACAAAACGCAGAGCATTCAGAAGGAACGGCAGGCAGCACTCCCACACAGCTCTCGTTCAACGCTGCTGCCGGAGTGCAGTACAACTTCACACCCCTCATCGGCATCTACGCCGAACCAGGCGTCAGCTACTACGTGGACGACAACTCGTCACTCTCCACAGCCTACAAAGAGCACCCATGGAACTTCAACGTAAACCTGGGACTCAGATTCAACATCAAATAAACCACAACTCAATCACAACCACTTAACCAACACAAAAGAAAACATGATACGCAACACCATCCTCGCACTCTTCGCCATAGCTTCACTCTCAGCATGCTACCGCACCATGCCTATCAACAACACCGCAGACATGGCAAAACTCGAACAGCAGTCAGCTGACATCCCATTCACCGAAGCTGACCATTACTTCGTAAAGAACACTGTAAAGAAAGTGCCGACGAAAATAACCTCACAAGCACAACTGGAGAAGTACTTCGGCATGGCAGCCGTCATGGGAGAAGGCGGACTACCCACCAACATCGACTTCACCAAGCAATTCGCCATCGCCGTGGACATGCCCGACACCAACATCGACACCGAACTTATCCCCGTGTCATTAAAGAAGGACGGCAAGAAACTCATCTTTACATACAAAGTAAAAAAGGGCGAGCAGCGCTCATACACCACTCACCCCTTCACACTCATCATCGTAAGCAAGGAATACGACGCAAAGGTTAGCCTACAGGCAATCTAGCCCCCATTCACGACAATGAACATTTTCTACGCCAGAAGTACCTTCCCGGCAATTACCGTCGTACAGGCACAACATGAGAAAAGCGCCATTCAAGTTTCCTTGAATGGCGCTTTCTTTGTTGCGAAGTGACCCGCTTGGGGTTCGAACCCAAGACCCCCACATTAAAAGTGTGATGCTCTACCAACTGAGCTAGCGGGTCGACCGTAAAGTCATTCCTACAGCGGCTGAATGCCTCGTGGAAGCCTCGACAAACTGCCGTGCTGCAGAAATGCGGTGCAAAGGTACTAAGATTTTCGCAGATATTAAAAGAATTGTTTAAAAGATGTTGAAGTGTTATACTTTTTTAACTAATAAGTTTGCCAAGCAAAAGAAAATGCGTACATTTGCGGCATGATAGAAGGACCTATTACTTTTGACCGTCTGGCACGCTGGGGACTGGTGGCCGGCGGCATCGTTATCGCTCTGTACGTTGTAGACTATCTCAGTGCCGTGCTGCTGCCATTCTTCATAGCATGGTTTTTCGCCTACCTGCTCTATCCGGTGGTCAAGTTCATACAGTACCGGCTGCACGTCAAGGTGCGTGCACTCAGCATAGTACTCGCCATGGTGACGTGCGTCGCCGTGCTCGGCGGCGTGCTCTGGCTCATCATACCGTCCATGCTGGAGCAGTTCGGCAAGTTCACCTCCCTGGCCCTGCAATACCTGCACAGCGCCACGCACATCAACGACTTCCCCGACGCCATACGCTGGACCGTCATGGAGTACAACAAGGAGATAGAACACTTCCTCAAGTCCGACAACTTCACCAACACGCTGAAGGAGGCCGCACCGAAGCTCTTCAATGTCGTCGGCGAGTCCATCGCTGTAGTGTGGAGCATCGTAGCATCATGCATCACACTGCTGTATATGTTCTTCATCCTCCTGGACTACGAATACCTCAGCGAACACTGGATCTCCATGTTCCCCAAGTCGTCACGCCCGTTCTGCCGCTCTCTGCTCAATGACATGGAGGCTGCCATGAACAACTACATACGCGGTCAGGGACTCGTCTCCCTCATCATGGGCATACTCTTCTGCATCGGCTTCACCATCATCGGTTTCCCCATGGCAATAGGTCTCGGCATACTCATCGGCATCATGAACATGGTGCCCTACCTGCATACGTTCGCCCTCCTGCCCACTGCATTCCTCTCAGCCCTGAAGGCCGCCGAAACGGGACAGAACTACTGGGTCGTACTGGCAACCGCCGTGGCAGTCTTCGCCATAGTGCAGGTCATCATCGATGCCATCGTCACACCAAAGGTAATGGGAAAGCGCATGGGACTCAACCCTGCCATACTGCTACTCTCGCTCTCAGTCTGGGGCGCACTCCTCGGTTTCATCGGACTCCTAATAGCCCTTCCAGCCACAACTATCATCATAGCTTACTGGAAGAAGTACGTCACTGGCGAAGAAAAGGAAAAAGAGCAAGTACAAGCCGCGCAGCAATAGCATGGCAATTATGAATTAAGAATTATGAATTAATGCTGTATCTCATCCCCACTCCCGTCGGCAACATGGAGGACATGACCTTCCGCGCCATTCGCCTGCTCAAGGAGGCCGACCTCATACTCTGCGAGGACACCCGCACCAGCGGCATCCTGCTCAAGCACTTCGACATCACCGACAAACGGCTGATGGCACACCATAAGTTCAACGAACACGGCACATCGCGCGCCGTGGTAGACCGCCTGCTGGCAGGCGAGCAGGTATGCCTCATCACCGATGCCGGCACACCGGGCATCAGTGACCCAGGCTTCTTCCTCGTACGCGAGGCGGTGGAAGCCGGCGTAGAGGTGCAGACACTGCCTGGTGCCACGGCTTTCGTACCGGCACTCGTCAGCAGCGGACTGCCTTGCGACAAATTCTGCTTCGAGGGCTTCCTGCCGCAGAAGAAAGGTCGTCAGACACGACTGCAGGAGCTTGCCACAGAACCGCGCACCATGATAATCTACGAGTCACCACGACGCGTGGTGAAGACACTCGAGCAGTTTGCCGAATTCTTCGGCCCAGACCGCCGCATCAGTGCCTGCCGCGAGATATCAAAGGTCTACGAAGAGAGCGTACGCGGCACCGTTGCCGAGGTACTGGAGCATTTCAAGGAGCACGAGCCAAAGGGCGAATTCGTCATCATCGTAGAAGGATGCGCCACAGAAGGCAAGCCTGACAAGGCCAACACGAAGGATTCTAACGACGAGTCCGAGAACGAGGCAAAGCCCATAAAGGAAAGTAAATACCAGCGCAAACTGCGCCAGCGCAATGAAGCCGAGTAACACTCAGAACAACAGCACTTCCCCCGACAGTCCACGCCCGAAAGGCGGACCGGAGGGGCTGCTCCACTACGCGTGGCGCCACAAACTGCTGCCCCTCGCCGAACTGCGGACTACAGACGGAAGGGCAGTGGAAGTGCTCAGCCCCGGGCTGTACAACCGTCTGGATGCCGGACCCGACTTCTTCAACGCCAAGATAAAGGTGGACGGACTGCTATGGGTGGGCAACGTGGAGCTGCACATCAAGGCAAGCGACTGGTATCGTCACCGCCACGACTCCGACACGGCATACGACAACGTCATACTACACGTCGTATGCGAGGCCGACATGGACGTCACCACGTCAAAGGGCTACGTCCTCCCCACCCTGGTTATCCGCATGCCACGCGAGCTGGAAGGCGACTACCGCCACCTGCTCAACACCGAGAAATACCCACCCTGCTACGAAGTCATCCCCTCACTGCCACCAATAAAGGTTCACGCATGGATGAGCGCACTGCAAACCGAGCGGCTCGAACGTAAGACAATAGCCATTGAGCAACGCGTCAGGCAGATGGACGGCTCGTGGGACGACGCATACTTCGCCACCCTCGCCCACACCTTCGGCTTCGGCATCAACGGCGACGCCTTCGACGAATGGACCCGCTCCCTGCCGCTACGCGCCGTGGACCACCACCGCGACGACCTCTTTCAGGTGGAATCCCTCTTCATCGGACAGGCTGGGCTGCTCGACCGCGTCGACGACACATACGCCAAAGAGTACTCCTACCTGCAAAAGAAATTCCGCCTGCCGCCGACAGGGGCACCTGCATGGCGATACCTACGCACACGGCCACAGAACTTCCCCCACGTGCGCATCCTCCAACTGGCACAGATGTACCACGAGCGGCGCACCTCCCTCAGCGCACTCATCGATTGCCACGACGTGAAGTCCATCGGCAAGCTATATAATATAAAAGGTACGAAGCTCAACCTCGTCATCATCAATACCGTTGTCCCCACACTCTTTGCCTACGGACGCACCCACGCCAAGGAGCAACTCTGCGACCGCGCCTTCGACCTGCTCGCTGCGCTGAAAGCCGAAGATAACCACATCGTGCGTATGTGGCAGGAATGCGGACTCAACGCCACCACGGCAGGCGACTCGCAGGCTCTCATACAACTCAAAAACGAATACTGCGACCGCAAGGAATGTCTGCACTGCCGCTTCGGCTACGAATTCCTCAGCGGCGAGCACCGCAACAACTTCTTCAGGGAGGACAGCTGCAAAGGCTAAAGACTAACATTCCAAATTGCCCCTACATACATCTATCAAACATACTCTCCTATGGTCCTAAACTATATCTTTGTGGCGTTCTTTGCCATAGCATTCGTCATCGGTGTCTTCCGCCTGGTAGTATTGGGCGATGTTGACGTCTTCCCGGCAATGATGAACTCCACGTTCGAATCGTCCAAGACGGCATTCGAAATCTCCCTCGGCCTCACCGGCGTGCTCTCCCTCTGGCTCGGCATAATGAAAATAGGCGAAAAGGGCGGTCTCATCGGGGCTTTGGCGCGACTGCTCTCCCCCGTCTTCTCCAAACTCTTCCCCGACATACCGAAGAACCACCCCGTCTACGGCAGCATGTTCATGAACGTCGCCGCCAACATGCTCGGACTTGACAACGCCGCCACTCCTCTCGGACTGAAAGCTATGGAACAGCTGCAGGAGCTGAACCCCAAGAAGGAGAACGCCACAAACCCCATGATAATGTTCCTCGTGCTCAACACGTCGGGACTCACCATCATCCCCGTCAGCATCATGGTATACCGTGCGCAGATGGGCGCGGCACAACCCACAGACATCTTCATCCCAATACTCATCGCCACCTTCTTCTCCACCCTGGCAGGCATCGTCTTCACCAGCATCTACCAGCGCATCAACCTCTTCAACCGCGTCATGGTCATGACCCTCGGCGGCATGTGCCTTGCCGTGGCAGCAGTCATCTGGGGGTTCTCACAGTTGGACAAGGAGATGATGAATACCGTCTCCACCACCGTCGCCAACGTCTTGCTGATGACGATAATCATCGGTTTCATCGCTGCCGGTGTCCGTAAGAAGGTCAACGTCTACGACGCTTTCATCGAGGGAGCCAAGGACGGCTTCACCACCGCCGTGCGTATCATCCCATACCTCGTCGCTATCCTCGTCGGCATCGGAGTCTTCCGTGCCTCCGGAGCCATGGACGCCCTCATCGGCGGCGTGAAATGGACCGTGGCAGCCTGCGGCATGAACACCGATTTCGTCGGTGCCCTCCCCACGGCAATCATGAAGCCACTTTCAGGCAGCGGCGCACGCGGCATGATGGTGGATGCCATGACGACATACGGTGCCGACTCCTTCGTCGGTCGCCTCAGTTGCATCTTCCAGGGCAGCACGGACACCACCTTCTACATCCTCGCCGTCTACTTCGGCAGTGTAGGCGTAAAAAACACCCGCCACGCCGTGAGCTGTGGACTGCTCGCCGACCTGGCAGGTGTAGTGGCAGCCATCGCAGTGGCATACCTGTTCTTCGGGTAGTCAATTTATCAAAATAATTCTGACTACCTACTTATTGATGTGGAGTGAGCTTCAGTATCGATTCTGGGCCTTCGTTGAAGAGTAAATCCAAAATGGACATTCCAGGAACAAAACCATGGCGGCGCTGGAATGTCTGATAGTATGGTTTTGTAGGCGAAGGACTGGAGGACAACGAACGTGGAGCGACCGTTGACGCTGTAGTCTCCGGCTGTGCGCACCAGTCGTCTATCAGTTGAATATCAATGTCCACTGCGCCTATCAGCTCCAGCATCCGGCGGGTTATGTCGAGGTTATAGTCGAAGAGATATTTCCACTTCCTTTCCTCAAAGAACGGGCGAATGTCATCGGCGTAGTAGTCGAAGAAGGGCGACATGCCGTAGGCGGACGCGAGGGTCTGCCAGTGCACATGACGCCAGTTGCCGTGGTCACTGACAATAACCTCGCGCACAGAACACTTGCCGCCACGAGCCGTCTGAGGCAGCGTGACGGGCACGGTCAGCGTCTGCACACCGTTGGCACCGACGATGTCACAACGGTTGCGCACCGTCTGACGACGGTACACATCCGCTGTATTTATCCTGCACGTGCCGGCGGCGACTACCGAGGCAAACCAGTCCGTCGGCGCGAAGAAAGGCAATATTCCTCCGTTCATTTCTTCTTTGGCTTACGTCTTGCAAAACCCTCCTCCAGGTCGGCAAGGGCTTCGTAGATATTCTTCTTGCCAGGGCCTTCACCGAAGATGGCCTTGCGCTCGCTGGCTCCGGCTTTGGACTTCTTTCCTTTGCCGTTGCCGCCCTTTCCAGAATACCATTCTTCTTTTCCCTCATCACCGCCACGACCACGGTCCATCCGTACGTGAACCTTCTTGTTCTTGTGGAACTGACCGTCCAGCGCCTTGATGAGTTTCGGAGCATCGTGCTCGGGCACCTCCACGAGACAGAGCGTAGGCAGCAGGTCTATGTGCCCCACGTCCTGACGGCTGCCACGCGTGTTGCGGTTGATGAACTGCATCACCTCTCCGGGGTAGAACCCGTCGTTCTTGCCAAGGTTGAAGGCAAGTTTCACGTATCCCTTCGACACGCCCTCGCGTGGTTTCTTCTTGTTCCAGTCCACGCGACCGCCGTCGCCGCCGTCCTTGCCGCGGCGACCCTTCTCGGATGGCTTCACTTCCTCTATCTCGGGAGCATTGGCGTAGTACTCAAGGAATCGTCCGAACTCACGCGAGACGAGTTTCTTCAGTATCTCCTCCTTGTCTATGTACTGGAAGTGACGGCGTATCTCCGCCATGAACGGTTCTATCTGCTCATCGATGACGTCGGTCTTCTCTATCTCGTCGATGGCACGGAAGAGCTGCTTGGTGCATATCTCCTGTGGCGAAGGCAGTTTGCCCACGACGAACTTCTTTCCGATGATGCGCTCCACCTCGCGCACCTTGTGCTGCTCGCGTGAGTGTATGATGGCTATCGACGTGCCCTTCTTTCCTGCGCGTCCTGTACGCCCGGAGCGGTGGGTGTACGACTCGGTGTCGTCGGGCATGGAGTAGTTGATGACGTGCGTCAGGTCGTTCACGTCCAGACCGCGCGCCGCCACGTCGGTGGCAACGAGGAGCTGCGTCAGGTGCTGGCGGAACTTCTGCATTGTCAGGTCGCGCTGCTGCTGCGAGAGGTCGCCGTGCAGAGCCTCGGCGTTGTAGCCGTCCTTGATGAGTTTGTCGGCTATCTCCTGCGTCTCCAGCTTGGTGCGACAGAAGATGATGCCGAAGATGCGCGGCGAGTAGTCCACGACGCGCTTCAGGGCGAGGTACTTGTCCTTGGCGTTCACCATATAATATATGTGGTTGACGTTCTCTGCGCCCTCGTTGCGCGAGCCCACTACCACCTCCTGGTAGTCGCGCAGGTAACTCTTGGCAATCTTCTCCACCTCACGGCTCATCGTGGCGGAGAAGAGGAGCGTCTGGTGGTCCTCAGGCAGTGCCTCAAAGATGGCACTGATACTCTCGGAGAAACCCATATTGAGCATCTCGTCCGCCTCGTCAAGCACAATGTGGCCAACGGTGTCGAGGTGCGCCTTGCCGCGCTCCATGAGGTCGATGAGACGGCCCGGCGTGGCCACGATAATCTGTGCACCGTGGTGCAGCGCCTTTATCTGGTCGCGGATGCTGGTGCCTCCGTAGACAGCCACGATATTGAGCTTTGGTATGTACTTGGAGAAGTCGCGCAGGTCGTCGGCTATCTGCAGGCACAGCTCGCGCGTCGGCGAGAGGACGATGGCCTGCGTCTCCCTACTCTGCGGGTTTACCATCTGCAGGAGCGGCAGTCCGAACGCCGCCGTCTTTCCCGTACCCGTCTGGGCCAGGGCGATGATATCCTTTTGTTTTTCCTGAACAATTTCTTCACCTGGAGTCTCCGGCGTCACGCCGGCGGCTTCCGTTTCTTCACACTTCGGTGCAAGAAGCGGTATTACGGCTTCCTGCACCGGCATGGGATTCTCGAATCCCAGTTCTTCGATGGCGCGGCAGATTTCCTCCGCCACGCCCAGTTCCTTAAATGTTGACATGTATTAATCTTCTACGACTGTAAAGTCGAGTTGTTTCTTTGCCAGGTTGGCCTTTGCCACCTTGATGCGTATCTTGTCGCCCAGCTGGTACTTGTTGTGCCTACGGCGACCGCGCAGACAGAAGTTGCGCTCGTCGAACTCGTAGTAGTCGTCCTTCAGGTCGCGCAGCGGCACCATACCCTCGCAGTGGTTCTCGTCTATCTCGGCGTAAATACCATAGCTGGTGATGCCGGAGATGTGTGCGTCGAACTCCTCGCCGAGGAACTGCCCCATGTACTCCACCATCTTGTACTTGATGGAGTCGCGCTCGGCATTGCTTGCCACCTGTTCCATGTCGGACGAGTGGCGGCATAGCTCCTCATAGTGGTCGCGGTTGGCGGAGCGTCCGCCGTCGGCATACTTCGTCAGCAGACGGTGCACCATGGTGTCGGGATAACGGCGTATCGGCGAGGTGAAGTGCGTATAGTAGTCGAAGGCCAGTCCGAAGTGTCCCACGTTGTGCGTGGTGTACTTCGCCTTCATCATGGCGCGCAGTGCCACCAGCTGTATGGCGTTGCCCTCGGGGCGCTTCTCGCAGTCGTCCATCAGTGCGTTGATGGCACGTGCCGTAGCCCCCTTCGTACCCGTCGACTTCATCTTGTAGCCGAACTTGGTAACGAACTGTCTGAGCTGCTCCATCTTCTGCGGGTCCGGGTCGTCGTGCACACGGTACGGCAGTGTCTTTGCCTTCTTCCCCTTTGGCACCTTGCCAATGCTCTCCGCCACGGTGCGGTTGGCAAGGAGCATGAACTCCTCAATGAGCTTGTTGGCATCCTTGGAACGCTTGAAGTAGCAGCGTACGGGCTTGCCCGTCTCGTCGATGTCGAAGCGCATCTCCTCGCGGTCGAACTTCACCGAACCGTTCTTGAACCTCTTCTCCCGCAGTTTCTTTGCGAGCATGTCGAGGACGACGAGCTGCTTGGCGTAGTCGCCCACGGGGTTCTCCATATTGGTGGCAGGCTTGCCTGTGCCGTCCACCACGCCGTTCTTCTCCAGAATGTCCTGCACCTCCTCGTAGACGAAGCGTCGGTCGCTCTTGATGACGGTGTGTACAATGCGGTAGTTCTTCACCTCGGCATCCTCGTCCATCTCGAAGATGACACTGTACGCCAGCTTCTCCTCGTTGGGGCGGAGCGAACAGATGAAGTTACAGAGACGCTCGGGGAGCATCGGTATGGTGCGGTCCACGAGGTAAATACTGGTGGCACGGTTGACGGCCTCCTTGTCTATGATGGAGCCTTCGGTGACGTAGTGCGACACGTCGGCGATGTGCACGCCCACCTCATAGAGTGCGCTCTGCTTTGCCTTTGGTTTGCGGTGACTACCCTCCGTGCCGCCCGTCTCCGCGGGCTGTCCTTCTTTGAGCACTTTGATGGAGAGTGCGTCGTCGAAGTCCTTGGCATCGTGTGGGTCGATGGTGCAGGTGAAGGTGTCGCGGAAATCCTCGCGGCGCGCTATCTCCTCCTCCGTTATCTCGGCACTAATCTTCTCCGCCGCCTCTTCGACGGCTTTCGGGTACTTGTACGGCAGACCGTACTGCGCCAGGATGGTGTTCATCTCCACGTCGTTGTCGCCAGCCTTGCCGAGCACGTCGA
The DNA here is from genome assembly GCA_963602765.1 of Alistipes putredinis. GTDB lineage: Bacteria > Bacteroidota > Bacteroidia > Bacteroidales > Bacteroidaceae > Prevotella. The sequence continues at coordinate 19,639 of CAVCKM010000035.1, forward strand.
CCACCTCAGCCAGTATACTGCGGTGCTGTTCGTCGGGCCATTCGATGACCTTCGCCACGACGCGGTCGTCCGTCTTGCCTCCGTGCAGCTTCTTCTTCGGTATGATGATGCCCACTGCCATTGTCTCCTGCGGAGTGAGGAACGCCAGTTCGCCGTCCACGCGCAGTCGGCCCACAAACTGCGTCTTCTTGCGCTGTACAATCTCCACCACCTGCGCCTCGCGTATGTGGTTGGGGCGGCGTGCCATCATACAGAACTTGACGCGGTCGCCGTCGAGGGCAAACATGGAGTTGCGCTCTGCCACGAAGACAGCCTTGTCCGACCCGTCCGGCACTATGGAGTTGCGTCCGTTCGCCTTGGCGCGGAAAGTACCCTCCATCACCTGGTCGTTGGTAGCGAGTTTGTATGCGTTGTCGGCCACTTTCTGCAGCACGTCGTCCCACGCCAACTCCTCCATCGTGTCGATGGCGAGCATCTTCAGCGGGTGCGTGTCGAGGCGCAGCTCCTTGAATACCTGTTTGAAAGAATACGTCTCTCCGGGATGCGTATTGAACAGTGTGACGATCTTGTCCGTCATCACTTGCTTTGTAATGCGGCGCTTGCCGCCTTTCTTTCCTTTTGCCATGGTATAGTTAATGTTATTTAGTTGTCTTGGAATCCAATTGTTGTTTCAGGTTCTCGACAGCCTTCTTCACCTGGTTGTCGGAGTCGATGCTATGTGCTATGGTGCCGCGCTGGTAATAGTATGCGCTGATGATGTCGCCCTCGAGCATCCTCTGTATCTCTGTGCGGTTGTTGTCCAGCTCGCGTGAGAGGTTGTGCTGCAGCTTTGCCTTGAGAGCGTCAAACTCCGCCTTCGAGTCGTCGTAGTAGCCTTCGAACTTTGCTGCCTCCACCAGTTTGTCGTATATCTTGCTCGTCTCTCTGTCGTACTTGAAGCCGCTCTCCAGCACCTGCTTCTTGAACTCGGCATAGTCTGCGTCCGTCAGGCGGAACTCCCTTGCCGGTGCGATGCTGTCGTGGCGGTGGATGTAGTCCACCACGTAATAGTGCACCACCTCCGTAGAATCCAGCGCACCGTGTCCGAGGTAGAAGACGATGTTTGGCACGCTGTCCGGCTTCACCTCCATGTCTGGCTTTATGCCGCCTCCGTCGCGCACGATGCGTCCGCTCTTCGTCTTGAATTCGTGCGTCAGCGAGTCGGGGATGTGCTCCTTGTATCCTCCGCCGGAGTGCTTGTAGTTTATAGCCTGTATGCAGCGCCCCGAAGGGATATAGTACTTGGAGATGGTCACCTTCAGGCTGCCGTCGTGCGGCAGTTCCACGGGCTGCTGCACCAGTCCCTTTCCGAAGGTACGCGTGCCTATGATGGTGGCGCGGTCGAGGTCCTGCAGGCTGCCTGCCGTTATCTCGCTTGCCGACGCAGTGTTCTCGTTTACCAGTACGGCAACGGGCATCACCGTGTCAATAGGTTCCTGCTCCGTCTTGTATTCGTTGTTTGCACGCGCCATGCGTCCCTTCGTCGTGACGAGTGTCACGCCCTTTGGCACGAACATGTTTACTATCTTTATGGCCTCAGCCAGAGAGCCGCCGCCGTTGTTGCGAAGGTCGAAGACGAGAGCCTTCATGCCCTGCTGGCGCATGTCGACGATGGCGCGCCGCACGTCCTTGGAGCAGTCTTCGGTAAACTGCGTCAGGAGCAGGTAGCCCACGCCCGGTTCGAGCATGCCGTAGTAGTTGACCGACGGCAGCTGTATGGCCCTGCGCGTCACCTTGAGTTTCATCACCTGCGGCTTCTTCTGCCCTGGCACGCTGCGCTCCACTTTCAACAGGAACGTCGTCCCGGGCTCGCCGCGCAGTTTGCCTGATACCTCGGATGTTGTCTTGCCCACCATGGTGGAGTCGTCGATGGCGAGCACCACGTCGCCCTTCTTCAGTCCTGCCTCCGCCGCCGGCATGCCCTCGTATGGCTCGTCGATGACGACGCGCTTTGAGCGGAAGTCATACTTGATGAGTGCGCCGATGCCGGCATACTTTCCCGTGAGCATCTGCTTGAGGTCCTTCACCTCGTCCGCCGGGTAGTACTCCGTGTAGGGGTCGAGCGAGCGCAGCATCGCCTTGATGCCAGCGCCTACGGTCTCGTTGGGGTCGAGCGTGTCGACGTACATCTGGTCGAGGTACTTGTATATGGCAGTGAACGTCTCGAGGTTTCTTGCTATGTCGTACGTACGGCTATTGCCTTTTCCTGTAGTCGTGTCAGTCGTTTTAGCTGCGAAAGCGGCAGTGCACCCCACCGCCACATATATAATAAGTAATAGAAGTTTCTTCATCGTTTTCTCAATTTGTAGCAAAAGTACACAAAATCTATGAGACTACCGTCTCCAGCCATCCCGATTCGTGGCAATTTCATCGTTTTTTAATGAAAAATTAAAAAAAAGTAAGAAAACATTTGGAAGATTCACAAAAAGTCCGTACCTTTGCATCGCAATTCGGAACAACACACAAAGTCAAGTACGAAAAGCTTAGTTTTAAAGGGTTAAATTGCTTCAATAGCTCAGTTGGTTAGAGCACCTGACTGTTAATCAGGGGGTCGTTGGTTCAAGCCCATCTTGAAGCGCAAAAGAGCACTTACGCAAGTAGGTGCTCTTTTGAGTTTTATATCATCCCCCGAATATCCTTCACCAAGGATATTCGGGGGATTTTTCGTTTTGTCAATACGCCAAACAGTCAGATTTTTTGGGCGTTTGCAAAACATTACGTACCTTTGTGGCAAAATTGTAAAGAAAACAAAGCTATGGAACAAGAGAACATAAAGGAAGTGCCTTACGGCATATCGGATTTCTGTAGAGTCCGACGTGGCGATACGTATTATTATGTGGACAAGACAATGTTCTTGCCTAAGCTGGAGAAGGAGGCCAGCAACCTCTTCTTCATCCGTCCGCGTCGCTTCGGCAAGAGCATATTCCTCAGTATGCTACATGCCTACTACGACATACGTCAGAAGGACAACTTCGACATGCTGTTCGGCAATCTGTGGATTGGCGAACACCCCACGCCGTTGCGCAATACCTTCCAGGTTCTCCACCTCGACTTCTCACAAGTGGGTGGCAACATCGAACGTCTCGAAGAGAAATTCGATTTCTACCTCGGCGTGGCGATGGATGGCTTCGTGCGCGACTACGGCGAATACTATGGAGAACAGTTCGTCAATCGTGTACGGGAAACCAAGGATGGCACAGACAAGCTAATAATAGTTACAAACGAGGCAAAAGCCAGATCATACCCCCTCTACCTCATCATCGACGAATACGACAACTTCACCAATACCGTCCTCAACGAGCAGGGCGAGGAGATGTATTGGAACATGACGCACGCCGAGGGCTTCTACCGCGATGTCTTCAAGAAGTTCAAGGGCAACTTCGACCGCATCTTCATGACAGGCGTCAGCCCCGTGACACTCGACGACGTGACGAGCGGCTACAACATCGGGTGGCACATCTCCACAAAGGAGCAGTTCAACCAGATGCTCGGCTTCTCCACGGAAGACGTGCGAGAGATGTTCAACTACTATAAAGATGCAGGTGCCATTCGTCCCGATACAGACGTGGAGGCTATTATCACACTGATGAAGCCATGGTATGACAACTACTGTTTCTCAGAAGACGCTCTGGAGACACAGAGCCGCGTCTTCAACTGCGACATGGTGCTCTATTTTCTCCGCAACTACATGAGCACAGGCGAACCGCCGAGACAGATGATCGACCCCAATACGAAGACGGACTACAACAAGATGCGCAAGCTCATACAGCTCGACAAGCTTGACGGCGACCGCAAGGGTGTCATACGTACGATTGCCGAGACGGGGCAGATTGTCACTACCATCGAGGAAACATTCCCGGCACGCAAGATAACGGACCCGCTGATTTTCCCCAGCCTGCTGTTCTACTACGGGATGCTTACCATCAAAGGTACATTCGGAACACAACTCGTCCTTGGCATTCCCAACAACAACGTCCGAAAGCAGTACTACGACTATCTGCTCGACGAGTATCAGACGGTTAAGTGGGTCAATGTCAATGAACTGATAACGAAGTTCACGTATATGGCCTTCGAGGGGAAATGGCGTGACGCGCTGCAGATGATGGCGGACGCTTATGCCAACGTGTCGTCCGTCCGCGACGGCATAGAGGCTGAGCGCAACATCCAGGGGTTCTTCATGGCGTACCTCAATCTGAACGGCTACTACTATACAGCCCCCGAGCTGGAGCTGAGTCACGGCTACTGCGACTTCTTCCTACTGCCCGACCTGACGCATTACCCCACCAAGCACAGCTACATCCTCGAGCTCAAGCTAATCCCCAAGAAGGAGAAGGACGAGAAGACAGAGGCATACGAAGCCAGAGTGAAAAAGCAGTGGGACGATGCCGTAGACCAGATAAACGGCTACGCCGCAGCCCCACGTGTGGAAGCCCTACGCCAGGGCACACAGCTGCACAAGATTATCATCCAGTTCGACGGGTACAAACTCCATCGGATGGACGAAGTATAATACGACAGATCCCCCGAACATCCTTGCTAAAGGATATTCGGGGGATTTTTTGTTTATGCCCGGCATGAGCATAACGAGCCACAGAGCCTACAGCAGTGGCTTCAGACCCTCCCACTTTACGTTCCATGTGCCGTCCTGCGGGAAGCCGGGGTTGGGGTTGGTGCTGCCGTCCCATCCTGCGCACATCATGGCTACTGCCATGAGGAAGCCGCCGTTGCCGGGGAGGTAGAGTCGCAGACGGGTGTCCTGGTAGTTATGTCCGCTGACGAGGTAGGTGTTCTTCTGCTGGTTCATCAGGAGTGCTCCTACGGCGTTTGCCGGTTCGCCCATGCGGGCTGCGCCCATTGCCATCATCGGGTAGTCCCAACCCCATGATGTCTCCCACTTCCAGTTTTTCCATATCCACTGCTCCGTCTTCTTCATGGTGGCGAAGTCTATCTGGCGGCTGTTGTAGGGGAAGAGTCCTATGGCTCCCATGACGGCCGGGTGGTCGCTGTACATGCGTTCGTTGGAGTATGTGTCGGGCTGTGTCTCGGCGGCGAGGTACAGGCTGTCTTTGGCGGCCAAGGGTGATATCTTGTTTATGATGTCGTCCCAACGGGCGTCGCGCTGTTTTCCGAGACGCTCGCGCCACTGCTGTGCTATCTGGAGTGCGCAGTGCCACTGGCTCAACTCGAAGGGCGGATTGACCGTCGTGGCGGCCGGCAGTGTCTCCTGTGCTGCTATGCATCCCCGGAGGATGTAGCGGTCGTTTGCTTTGTCGTATTCGGCGAAGTCACCCATAAATTCCGCGGTTTCATCGACCAGACGGGCGTATTTCTGCAGTATGGCGGGCGTGGGGTTGGCACGGTAGAGCAGCTCGGCCAAGTAGATGAGGTGCGGCTGCTGCCAGATGAGGAAGCTGCCTACGCTGGAGGGTGCCTCGCCGGCATCGGGGTCGGTCATCTTCATCCATCTGACGCCCTTGAAGCCCTGTCGCTCCGCTATCTTGCGTGCGGCAGGCTCTGCCTTGAAGTACCATGAGAGGGAGCGGTCGAGGAGTTCGGGGTGTCCCCAGAGGGCAAACTGTGCCTGGTGCCAGAGTATCATCTCGAGGTGGAACTTTCCGAACCATGAGTTGTATGTGAGTCCCGTCTCCTGCGGCGGTGTGTCGCCGGCATCCTGTATGGCGAGGAGGTACTGGCTGAGCACCACGCGTCGTTCCATCTCCTTGGCGCGTGCATCGGTGCAGAGGCTGAAGTCGGCTATGGCGCCTTTCTTCCAGTAGGCGTTCCAGTAGGTCTGCGCCTCTGCTGCAACGGCATCAAATGTCGTGCTGAGCGTCGAGGGGTCTTCAGCGTATTCGCAGGTTAGTTTGAGGTCGGCGGTCTTTGCCTGCAGCTGGTAGAAGTTCTTGCCGCGTTGCTTCAGCTTGGCGTTTCCTTGCCAGTGGAGCGTGACGTAGTAGACGGTCTGGTCGACGGTGCGCTTCAGCACGGCGCTGTTTGCGGTCTGCGCGACGATGGCGGTGGCGTGGAGGTTGTCCTTGGTCCAGTCGCACGCATCGTCGCAGTGTCCGCCGGTGGGGTATGCGAAGCGCAGGTCCACGTTGATGGCAGCCTTCGACTGTATGTGTGCTGCTATCATGTCGAGCGTGGGGTGGCATGCGGTCTCCACGTGGTATGGCTTGCCTTTGTATGTAAAGCGGCTCGTTATCTTTCCTTCCCACATATTGAGGGTCTGGTCGACGGTCTGCACCTGTTTGGGGTCGTCGCCGAGGGAGAGTCCGAGGGTGCCGAGGTGGAGGCGGTGGGGATTGACGCGATACCAGTCGCCGGCGGCTTTCTTTCGTTTGTCGTCCTTTATCTGCGTGGCGTACGGTTCTTGGCGTCCGCGTCCGTAGTCGTAGTATCGCCAGCTCTCCTGGGGCTGGTAGTTTTCGGGATTTGAGAAGTCGTGCCATCCCCTGTCGCTCATCGTTCCGAGGGGCACACCCTTGGAGTATGCCTTTGGGAAGGACTGCAGTCCGGTGCCGTCGACGGTCATGGCGAAACCGCCGTTGCCAACGGAGAGGGAGGACAGTGAGTCCATCTGAGTGACATGCGGATTGTTTCTCTCGACCACCTTCTGGCGGTCGATGGTTTGTGCCGTTGCCGCAGTGGCAAGCAGCAGGAAGATACTTATTATATAGGTCTTCATCGTGTGGTTTTAGTTTGAACGTTGCAAAATTAGTTCTTTTTCACATTTGTACGTTTACAATATCGTACTCTAACATACAATATCATTCTCTGGCGGCACGAACACCAATATATATGTTGGTTGTAACGTAAAGTCAATGACTCTTTAAACGTTAATGGCCGCTAATCGCCCGTTAATTCTTCATTAATTTATATTTCTCTCAAACTGAGAAATCATTAATGGATAAATTAACGGGCAATTAACGGCCACTCGGCTTTGCCGCTTGCCTAAGCAAGAATTAATGTCGAGAAAGAATATCTTCGTCGGCAATTAGCGTGCGGTGTTGCGAATTAGAACTTGAACATGTCGTCGATGGTGAGCAGGCCGCTGTGTTGTGCGGTGTACTCTGCGGCGAGGACTGCACCCAGGGCGAAGCCTTGGCGTGAGTGGGCGTCGTGGGTGATGGTGATGCAGTCAGCCTCGCTGTCCCACTTGATGGAGTGGATGCCTGGTACCTCGTCGCGGCGGATGGAGTTGATGGTGAGCTTGTCGGCATCATTTGCCGGGGCGGGCTCTACGGTGCCGTCTGGCTGGGTGAGGGTGCCCATCTGCCAGTCGCTCTTGCGGTCGAGGTTGGCCACGATCTGCTCGGCGAGGGTGATGCCGGTGCCCGAGGGGTGGTCGAGCTTGTGGATGTGGTGTGTCTCGGTCTCCTCAACGTCGTACTGCGGGAAACCGTTCATTATCTTCGCCAGATACTTGTTGACGGCAGAGAAGATGGCTACGCCGATGGAGTAGTTGGATGCCCAGAAGAGTGTCTTGCCTTCCTCTGCGCATGCCTTGCGAACGTCGTCGCCGTGCTCCTTGAGCCATCCAGTGGAACCGCTGACAACCTTTACTCCGGCCGCCCATGCCTTGAGGTAGTTGCCGTAAGCCACGTGTGGTGCGGTGAACTCGATGGCCACCTCAGCGGAAGCGAATGCCTCGCTCTGGAAGTCCTCCTGGTTGTCGATATCTATGATGCTAACGATTTCGTGGCCTCGTGAGATGGCAATCTGCTCTATCATCTTGCCCATCTTTCCGTAGCCTATAAGTGCTATTTTCATTGTTGTTTGGGTATTGTTTGGTTGTTGAATTGTTGCTTCGTCGGTGCCGCAATAGAAACATCGTGGATGCCCGTACCGTGGACATCTTGGGGTAAAAACGAGCGTATGCCTGAGATGCTAAGCGAAGGGCATTTTCATGCGCCGTAAGCTGCTGCTTCCGCTTCGGCAATGATGTCCTCACGCGACTTCTCCTGCTTGATGTCGTCGAGGGTGAGGGAGTCTATCTCCTTTTCCTTCTCTATGACGACGGGGGACTCTGTCCGGCTTGCTGACTGGCTTGCAGCCTGTTCTGCGGACTGCTCTACGGACTCCCCGGTGGGCTGTTCCACGATTTGGACGACGTCCGGCTGTTGCGTCACGTCGGGAACTACGGCTACGGGGTCTTCGTCCATCTGTGTGCGCTGGCTCTTGGCGGCGAAGACGCTGTCGAGGAAGGCACTGTCCTTGCGCAGTTTCTGTAGTGTGAGCTCACAGGCGCGCTGCTGGCTTTCCTTTTTCGAGAATCCTTCGCCTCGGCAACCCTCGACGCCCTCCAGTAGTACGGTGTACTCGAACTTCGGGGAGCCGGACTTGTCCTGCGTCTGATCTTCAAGGCGGAAACTCAGTGCGATGCGGTTCTTCTGTGACCACTCGAGGATTTTCGACTTGAAGTTCACTTCCTTGTAGGCTACTTTCTCGATGTTTAGCTGTTTGCCCATGATGCGCTCGTTCCAGAACTTCTGGCATGCCTCGTAGCCTCTGTCGAGGTATATGGCACCGACGAGTGCTTCGAATGCGTTGCCGCCCATGTAGCTGTTGTGCGCTGCGGAGCGTCCGCTGGAGAGTATGAGCTTAGTGATACCCATCTGCTGCGCCAGTTTGCCCAGCGTCTCGCGCTGTACCAGCTTGGAGCGTGTGTTGGTGAGGAATCCTTCGGGTTTTCCGGGAAAATACTGGTACACTACGTCGCCCACGACGGCATCGAGTATGGCATCTCCGAGGAACTCCAGTCGCTCGTTGTTGAGCTGCCTGCCGAGTTTCTCCCCTTTGCCTTTGTTGAAACGTCCGCCGTTGCGCGATGCGCTATTGCCCTTTCGCGGGTATTTGTCTCCGCTGCGTTTGGCTGTGCGTCGGTCGCCTTCGAGCGTTTTCAGTTCTTCGGCGGTGGCGCGGTGTCCCATGCTCTTGTGCATGAGGGCGAGCTTGTAGTATGTTATTTCGTGTGGATAGAAACCGAGGATGTCGTATAAAGCAGAATAAAGCTCCTTGTCCTTTCGGAAAGGCAGCTTTATTCTGTCGAGTATATTATTCAGCATACTTCTTGAAGATTACACAAGCGTTGTGGCCGCCGAAGCCGAACGTGTTGTTCAGTGCTGCGCGTACCTCGCGCTTCTGTGCCTTGTTGAAGGTGAAGTTGAGGTTATAGTCAATCTCTGGGTCTTCGTCGCCTTCCTCATGGTTGATGGTAGGCGGCACGATGTCTTCCTTGATGGCCATGACGCACGCCATGGACTCTACTGCGCCTGCAGCACCGAGGAGGTGGCCCGTCATGGACTTAGTGGATGATATATTGAGCTTGTATGCGGCATCGCCGAAGAGATCCTTGATGGCCTTTGCCTCTGAACGGTCGCCGACGGGTGTCGAGGTGCCGTGCACGTTGATGTAGTCGATGTCCTCTGGCTTTAGACCTGCGTCCTTGAGTGCTTCGCTCATGACGATCTTTGCGCCGAGTCCCTCGGGGTGGGATGCTGTGATGTGGTGTGCGTCGGCAGACATGCCCTCGCCTACTATCTCGCAGTATATCTTGGCACCGCGTGCCTTGGCGTGCTCCAGTTCCTCGAGGATGAGGCATGCAGCACCTTCGCCCATGACGAATCCGTCGCGTGAGGCAGAGAAGGGACGGCTTGCCTTCTGTGGCTCGTCGTTGCGTGTGGACAGTGCGTGCATTGATACAAAGCCGCCCAGACCCGGGTCTGTGATGACAGCCTCTGCGCCACCGCTGAGTATCATGTCGGCCTTGCCGAGACGTATGAGGTTGAAGGCGTCTGCCACGGCGTGCGTAGACGAAGCGCAGGCGCTGGTGGTGGCGTAGTTAGGGCCGTGGAAACCGTAGCGGATGGAGATCTGTCCTGGAGCGATGTCGCCAATCATCTTCGGGATGAAGAAGGGGTTGAACTTTGGCGTGTCGCGGTGCTCGGCGTAGTATTCTATCTCGTCCTGCATGGTCTTGAGTCCGCCGATGCCGACTCCGAAGACAACGCCGATGCGGTCCTTGTCGGCAGCCTCGAGGTCGAGAGCGGAGTCTTTCAGTGCCATGTCAGCGGAGGCGATGGCAAACTGGCAGAACTTGTCCATCTTGCGTGCTTCCTTGCGGTCGATCCACTGTGAGGGGTCGAAGTCCTTCACTTCGCAGGCGAACGTGGTCTTATAGCGTGTAGCGTCGAACTGCTTTATCTGGTCTGCGCCGCTGACGCCTGCAAGCATATTCTTCCAGGTCTCTTCGGCGGTGAGGCCCAATGGTGTAACTGCGCCGAGGCCAGTTACTACAACTCTTTTCAATTCCATAGTAAAGCTATGTTAGAAAACGAAAAAAGGTGATGGCAGGGCGAATGAAAATCCGACCAGCCATCACCCGAAATATCATACGGATAGTAAGCGCAAAGGATTACTTACCTGCATTCTCGATGTAAGCAATAGCGTCGCCTACAGTCTGAATCTTCTCAGCGTCTGAATCAGGGATAGTAACACCGAACTCCTTCTCGAGTTCCATGATGAGCTCTACGGTGTCGAGAGAGTCTGCACCGAGGTCGTTTGTGAAGCTTGCTTCTGGCTTAACCTCGTCTTCTGTAACGCCGAGCTTGTCGCAGATAATCTTTGCGATCTGTGTCTGAATGTCTGACATAATTTTGTTTTTTTAATTTAATGTTATTTTCTTTCTTTTTTAATATTCTCAGTCGAGAAATAAAGTCGCAATGCGCGAATTCGGGCACAAAGTTATGCACTTTTATTGGATTGGACAAATATTTCCATCAAAAAAGCGACATTTCGTGCACACTTGTCGCTTTTTTGTGCAAGTTATTGGCTTGCATCAAGGTTACACGGGTTATCTTGTTGAAGATGTGCTGTTATTGCCCCAATTCCTTGAGTGCTTTGCGCACGACGTCGTTCTGTTCGTTGGCAACGCGGAAGTACTCTGTCATTGTCCATAAGTCGCGCGCCACGAGTGCCTTGAGACTCATAGCCATCTGCTCCTGCGTGCGCTTGCGCTCTGCGTCGTCGGTGGGTTTGACGTCCTGTTTCTCTCCGTCGGCGAATATCTTGTCGATGAGCGACTGCGGCACTTCGTAGTTTGCGGCGAACTTTGGGTATCCCTTCTCTGCATCCTTGCCGTAGCGTCTGAGCAGTTCGTTGCGGTGCTGTTCGTTGTAGGAGAGGACGTTGTTGAGTATCACGCTCTTTGCCGAGAGTTTGCGGTGGCAGGGGGTGTAGCGCGTGGTGTCGAGTGGCACGAAGAAGTCTGGCATGATGCCTCCTCCTCCGTAGACGGTGCGGTGTTTCTTTAGTGTGGTGTACTTGAGGGAGTCGGCGAAGTGTATGCTGTCGGCATTGGTGAACTCTCCGTTCTTGAAGCGGTCGGTGAGGTCGTGCTGATACTTCTCGCCCTCGCCCTTGACGTAGGGTTTCTGTATGCAGCGTCCTGAGGGGGTGTAGTAGTGCGCCACGGTGATGCGCATCTGCGAGCCGTCGTAGAGGTCTACGGGGCGCTGCACGAGTCCCTTGCCGAAGGTGCGCCGGCCCACGACGATGCCTCGGTCCTGGTCTTGTATGGCGCCAGTGACAATCTCAGCCGCCGATGCCGTGAACTCGCTCACTAGCACTGCCACGTCTTCCTTGCGCATCAGTCCGTCGCCCTTTGCAGTGTACTCCTTGCGGCCGGTGTGCAGTCCTTGTGTGTAGACGAGGAGGTCGCCGGGGGAGAGGATTTCGTTGAGTATGTCGACGGCAGCCTGGAGGTATCCGCCGCCGTTCTCCTGCAGGTCAATGATGAGTTTTTTCATGCCCTTTTTCTGCAGGGCGGTAAGGCTTTTGACGAACTCTTCGTGTGTGGTGGCTCCGAAGGACGATATGCGTATGTAGCCGATGGTGGGGCGTATCATGTATGAAGCCTCAACGGTGTTGACGGGAATCTTGTCGCGCGTCACGGTGAAGTACAGCTGTTCGGGTATGCCGCGCCGGCATACGCCCACCTTCACCTTGGTGCCCTTTGGTCCTCGCAGGCGTTTCATTATCTCTTCCTTCTTCATCTTGACTCCGGCGATGGCGGTGTCGTTGACGGAGACGATGCGGTCGCCGGCAAGGATGCCAATCTTCTCGGAGGGTCCGTCCGATATGGTCTGTATGACGAGGAGGGTGTCGTTGAGCATGTTGAACTGCACTCCGATGCCGTCGAAGTTGCCGGAGAGTGCTTCCTGCATTGCCTTCACCTCCTTCGGTGTGGAGTAAGACGAGTGCGGGTCGAGTCCGTTGAGCATGCCGCGTATGGCGTCCTCCACGAGTTTGCCTTGGTCTACGCTGTCGACGTAGAGACGGCTGATGACCATCTCTGCCATGTTGAGCTTCTTCAGTTGGGCGTAGTCATCTTTCCCGTCTTGTGGGGCAGCCAGCGCCGTCGTGAAGAGGGTGGCCAGCCCTGCGTAGAGCAGTGTGCGTAGGTGTTTCATATACCTTATATAATATATAGCTAGTCGATGTATGTATCTTCCTCGGGGATGTCTTCTTCTATGACGAGGTTGTCGATGATGAAGTTCTGGCGGTCCATGGTGTTCTTGCCCATATAGTAGGCGAGTAGCTTCTCCACTTCGTCGCTCTTCTGCAGCGTCACCTGTTCGAGGCGTATGTCCGGTCCGATGAAACCGGCGAACTCGTCTGGGGATATCTCTCCGAGACCTTTGAATCGCGTTATCTCCGGGTCGGGACCTAGTTCTTCAATTGCCTTGAGTCGCTCCTCGTCGCTGTAGCAGTAGCGCGTGATGAAGTCCTTTGACTTCTCGCCGCGTTCCTTCAGCCGTTTGTCTTCGGCGGTGACGACGGCCTTCTTCTTTATCTTGGAGCGTTTGTTGCGTACGCGGAAGAGGGGTGTCTGGAGTACGTAGACGTGTCCCTTCTTGATGAGTTCGGGGAAGAACTGTAGGAAGAAGGTGATGGTGAGCAGGCGTATGTGCATACCGTCGACATCGGCATCGGTGGCCACGATGACTTTGTTGTAGCGCAGGTTGTCGAGTCCTTCCTCTATGTCGAGGGCAGCCTGTAGGAGGTTGAACTCCTCGTTCTCGTAGACCACCTTCTTGGTGAGTCCGTAGCTGTTGAGCGGTTTGCCTCGCAGGGAGAAGACGGCCTGCGTGTTGACGTTGCGGCTCTTGGTGATGGAGCCGCTGGCGGAGTCTCCCTCGGTGATGAAGATGCAGGAGTCCTCGCGCTCGTCGCCCTTGGGGTCGGAGTAGTGCACGCGGCAGTCGCGCAGTTTGCGGTTGTGTAGGTTTGCCTTCTTGGCACGCTCGCGCGCCAGTTTGGTGACACCAGCCATTGCCTTTCGTTCGCGTTCGCTGGTCTTTATCTTCTCCTCTATTATCTCGGCGATGTCGAGGTTGCGGTGCAGATAGTTGTCGACCTCATTCTTCACGAAGTCACCGACGTATTTGTTCACCGATACGCCTTCTGGCGACATGGTGAGCGAGCCGAGCTTGATTTTCGTCTGCGACTCGAAGATAGGCTCCTCCACATTGAGTGCTATGGCAGCGACGAGTCCGTTGCGTATGTCGCCGTACTCGTACTTTCCGAAGTACTCCTTTATGGTCTTTGCAATGTGCTCCTTGAAAGCCGACTGGTGGGTACCGCCCTGCGTGGTGTGCTGTCCGTTGACGAAGGAGTCGTACTCCTCTCCGTTCTGGTTTGTGTGGGTGAAGGCTATCTCGATGTCCTCGCCCTTCATGTGTACTATGGGGTAGAGAGCCTCGGAGGTCATCTGGTCCTTAAGGAGGTCCTGCAGACCGTTTCGCGAGATGATGCGACGGCCGTTGAAGATGATGGCGAGCCCCGTGTTGAGGTACGTATAGTTACGTAGCATCGTCTCGACGATGTCGTTGTGGAAGGAGTAGTTCCGGAACAACGTCTCGTCGGGCTGGAAGGCTATGTAGGTGCCGTTCTCGTCCTGGGTCGGCTCGGTGGTGTCGCTGACGAGTATGCCTCGTTCGAACTTTGCCGTGCGCACCTGTCCGTCGCGGTATGAGCGCACCTCAAACTCTGTGGAGAGGAAGTTGACGGCCTTCACGCCGACACCGTTCATGCCGACGGACTTCTTGAACGCCTTGCTGTCGTACTTGCCGCCGGTGTTGAGCTGGCTGACGGCCTCTATCATCTTTCCCTGCGGGATGCCGCGTCCGTAGTCGCGCAGGGAGATGGCCTTGTTCTCGGTGAGCTCTATCTCGATGCGCTTTCCGGCGTTCATGCGGAACTCGTCGATGGAGTTGTCTATCGCCTCCTTTAGGAGCACGTAAATGCCGTCCTCGGCATGCGTGCCGTCGCCCAGGCGTCCGATGTACATGCCGGGGCGTGTGCGTATGTGCTCAACGTCGCTGAGCTTTCGTATGTTGTCGTCGGTGTACTGCACCAACTCTTCTGTCTTGTCTATTTCTTCTGCCATGGTAATCTATTTAAGGAAGCCAACGTGTATTTTCTACGACGAATAGTCGTTGCGTTTATAGCGGAGCCTTGTATGATCGCAGCCGCTTCACTGTCTTTGCGTCGAAGTACTGCCATGCGGAGAGCACTCCGTTGTTTGTCTCCATCATGGGCATGGTGAGTGCCTGCTTGAAGTTGTACTTCTGATAGTAGTGTATGAGGTCGTCGAAGAGGATGGCGTTGGCCCCCTTCTGCCTGTATTCGGGGAGTATGCCGATGAGGAGGAGGTCCACCGTGTCCGTATTGTGGTAGAGCAGCGTGCGCCCCAGATGCCACCATCCGAAGGGGAAGAGCTTGCCGGTCTTCGTGCGGCGGAGTGCCTGCGAGAAGGAAGGGAAGCTGACGCCGAAGCCCACCATCTTGCCCATGCCGTCCTCGCCCTTGTCCGTCTCGTCGAAGACGAAGGTGATGAGGTTGAGATCGGCCTTGCTGATGTATTCGTGTACGAGCTGGTCTATCTGCTTCTCGGTCAGCTCGGAGTATTCGTACAGTTCCTTGTAGCAGACGTTGAGGATGTTGAAGAGGGTCTTGGCGTAGCCGCCGTCGACGAGCTGCTTCTTTGTGAGCTTGCGGGCGTGGAGGTTGTATCGCTTGCCTATCATCGCCGTTATCTTGGACATCTTCTCGGGCACCTGGTCAGGCACCATTATCCTCTCCTGCACCCAGTCGTTGTCCTTCTGGAACTCCGTGTGGCGTTCCATATGCTTCGGGTAGTACGGGTAGTTGTGGTTGGCGTGCATGGACTGCAGCACGTCGAACCCGTCGACGAGCATTCCCTCTCGCTCCAGGTCTATGAAGCCCATGGGTCCGATGATGGTGTCCATGCCGCGCTCCTTGCCGTACTGTCGCACGCGGTCGAGGAGTGCGTCCACCACCTCAGCGTCGTCGATGAAGTCGAAGTGGCCGAAGCGTACGTTCTTCTGGTTCCAGAGTCCGTTGGCCTTGTGGTTGATGATGGCAGCCACGCGTCCTACGGGTTTGCCGTCGCGGTAAGCCATGTAGTATTCCGCCTCGCAGAACTCGAAAGCGGGGTTTTTGGAAGGCAGCAGCGAGTTTACCTCGTCGTCGTAGAGGTATGGCACTGCATAGGGGTCATCCTTGTATAAGTTGGTACGGAAATCCACAAACTTGCCGATTTCCTTCTTGGTGCTCACTGTACGGATTTCTATCATTCCTGTATATTAAAGATATATTATACGGCAAAATTAATAATAAAAAAGCGAAAACCGCTACTTTTTCCAAATTATTTGCCTAAATTTGCACCCAACAGCCAATCAACCAACCAATATTAATATCACACTACCCCAATGAGCACAAAACAGAAGCGCTACTTCCTCGCAGAGGACGACATCCCCAGACAGTGGTACAACATCCAGGCCGACATGGTCAGCAAACCACTCCCCCCACTCCACCCGGGCACTCACCAGCCCCTCGGACCCGAAGACCTCTACCCCATCTTCGCCAAGGAACTCTGCCACCAGGAGCTGAACACCACCGACGCATGGATTGACATCCCCGAAGAGGTGCGCGACATGTACAAATACTACCGCTCCACACCCCTCGTCCGCGCATACGGACTGGAGAAGGCACTCGGCACACCGGCACACATTTACTTCAAGAACGAGTCCGTCTCGCCCGTCGGTTCACACAAGCTCAACTCCGCCCTGGCGCAGGCTTACTACTGCAAGAAGGAAGGCGTGACGAACGTCACCACCGAGACGGGCGCAGGACAGTGGGGCGCCGCCCTCTCCTACGCCGCAAAGGTGTTCGGACTGGAGGCCGCCGTATACCAGGTGAAGATTTCCTACGAGCAGAAGCCATACCGCCGCTCCATCATGCAGACATACGGCGCACAGGTGACAGCATCGCCGTCCATGTCCACACGCGCCGGAAAGGACGTGCTCACACGCGAGCCTAACAACCAAGGTTCACTTGGCACCGCCATCTCCGAGGCCGTCGAACTGGCACAGATGACGCCCAACTGCAAGTACGTGCTCGGCTCCGTGCTCAACCACGTGGCACTGCACCAGACCGTCATCGGTCTCGAGGCAGAGAAGCAGATGGAGATGGCAGGCGAATACCCCGACATGGTGATAGCCTGTTTCGGCGGCGGCTCCAACTTCGGCGGTATCACCTTCCCCTTCATGCGCCATACACTGAAGGAAGGCAAGAAGACACGCTACATCGCCGCAGAGCCCTCCAGCTGTCCGAAACTGACACGCGGCGTCTTCCAGTATGACTTCGGCGACCTGAGCGGACTCACCCCCTTGCTCCCCATGTACACCCTGGGCCACAACTTCATGCCGGCCAACATACACGCCGGAGGACTGCGCTACCACGGTGCAGGCATGATAATATCGCAGCTCCTCAAGGACGGATACATCGAGGGCGTGGACATACCGCAGTCTGAGTCCTTCAAGGCAGGACTGCTCTTCGCCAAGAGCGAGGGCATCATACCCGCCCCGGAGTCGTGCCACGCCATAGCAGCCACCGTACGCGAGGCACTCAAATGCAAGGAGACTGGCGAGGAGAAGGTTATCCTCTTCAACCTCTCCGGCCACGGCCTCATCGACATGACAGCCTACGACCAGTACCTCTCCGGCTCGCTGCAGGACTACGAAGTGACCGACGAGGAAGTGGCACGCAACATCGCCGAGCTGGACAAGATTATCTAACACTACTGGGTGATAGAAAGATAAAAGAACATCTTTAATATAATGTAGAACAAGCAACACTTCGCCTATGCTTAGCAAGAACGTACAAGAAATGATACCGAAGATACAAGCGTATCTAGCCACTCAGCCCATAGAGAAGGCGTGGCTTTTTGGTTCCTGTTCGCGTGGAGAGGATACACCAAAGAGTGACGTGGATCTGATGGTGAGGTATAATGACAGTGATGCAATGTCGCTCTTCGATATAGCCGGCATTATGGTTTCGTTAAAGAAAATTGTCTGCAAGCCTGTGGATTTGGTAGAAGAAGGATGTCTACTCCCGTTCGCCCAAAAGAGTGCCAACCGTGATAAGCTATTGATATATGAGAGAAAAAGTTAGAGACAAAGGCAGGCTAGAGCATATTCTTCAAGCATGCAACCATCTGCTCAATTCCAAAAACAAGTACGAGTTCGAACTAATCAAGGATGACCCTCTGTTGTTCTATGGTTTCGTGAAAATTACCGAAATAATAGGAGAGGCTTCCTATATGCTCACCAAGGAGTTTAGGACTTCACATCCGCAGATTCCATGGGAGCAGATGATAGGGCTAAGACATGTGCTTGTACATGGCTATTACACCATCAAACCGAAACAACTTTGGAATATTATCGAAAAAGACATTCCTGTGCTAAAGCCACAAATAGAGGACCTTCTCAACACGGTAGAGTTTCCTGAAAAATAGACTACCGCCAGCGGTTCGCCCTCAGCGGAAAGCCCATCACAAAGGTGGGAATCAACTTCGACTCCACGCAGAGCAACATCACCGAATGGGTGATAGAGGCATAAGCAAAATAACGGTTACACGCAAAAAAAGTGTCCTGCCCAGGATGACAAACTATCATCTGGCAGGACACCTTTTTGTATCTATAATAGTAGGCTATCCAAAAGCGAACCACGTACCTGTCCCTGTGAACTTTGGGGCAACGCCCTGGGCTTTTGTTTGATGCGAAACCTTATATTACGCCTAATTATTTTCCGCTTTTCGTTGGTCACTCATAATAAAATATGTAACTTTGCACACAAATTGCAAAGTAGACTTTACAAAACACCTTATACCTTAAATACAAACGCACTATGAACAACTT
This sequence comes from Alistipes putredinis, assembly GCA_963602765.1. Lineage (GTDB taxonomy): Bacteria > Bacteroidota > Bacteroidia > Bacteroidales > Bacteroidaceae > Prevotella. The sequence goes on from CAVCKM010000035.1 coordinate 37,965, forward strand.
TAAAGAAGTAAACGAGAACTATACCCTCGCCGAAGCCATCACGGAGGCGAAACGATGCCTGCACTGCAAAGTGCCGCAGTGCAAGAAAGGGTGCCCCATCAGCAACGATATCCCAGACTGGATTCACGAACTCAAGAAGGGCAATATGGGCAACGCCATCGCCATCATCCGCAACCGCAGCAACCTGCCTGCCGTCTGCGGACGTGTCTGCGCACACGAACGCCAGTGCGAAGGCTCTTGCGTCATGGGCAAGAAGGGCGCGCCCATCAACATCGGAAAGCTGGAGCGCTTCATCGCCGACTTCGATGCCGTGGCACACCTCACACACGACAACGTGCCCGAGAAGACACGCGGCAAGGTGGCCGTCATCGGTTCCGGACCGGCGAGCATCACCGTAGCAGGCGACCTCTCACGCATGGGCTTCGCCGTCGAGATGTTCGAGATGGAAAGCCAGTGCGGCGGCGTGCTGCGCTACGGCATACCGGAGTACCGTCTGCCGAAAGAAGTCGTGGCCAACGAGATACGCTTCATCGAGAGCATGGGCGTCAACATACACCGCAACACCCACGTGGGCGAGACCATCACCATCGACACCATGTTTGCCGACGGCTTCGACGCCGTCTTCGTCGGCACGGGCATGGGACAGCCAAAGTCGCTCAACGTGCCCGTCAAGTACATCGACACCATGGAGGACGCACCCATGAAGAGCGACGAGCTGTACGGCGTGCGCCTTGCCACACACTTCCTGCGCCGCATGGAGCTGTACCTCGAAAACTGCCTGCAGAGCGAGCAACTCGCCGTACGCGAGGGACAGCACGTCTTCGTCGTAGGCTGTGGCAATACCGCCATGGACGCCGCCCGCACCGCACTGCGCCTCAACACCGCCGACGTCAACGTCATCTACCACCGAGGCATTGAGAACATGGCAGCCCTGCGCGCCGAGTACGACGATGCCGTCAAGGAGGGAGCCAAGTTCAACTGGCACGCGTCCATCAAGGAGATACACATCAACCGCAACAACGAGATACAGGAGGTGCTCATACAGCAGACCATCCCTGCCACGGAAGAGGGCGCAGAGCCGGAGGTACGCGAGTTCACAATGCCTGCCGACCGCATCATCATGGCCATAGGCAACAAGCCGCTCACCACCATCGTTCGCTCCACGAGCAACCTCGACAGCGACGAGCGCGGATTCCTCATCACCCGCGAGAAACCGTACGGCATGACCACACGTCAGGGCGTATTCGCCGGCGGCGACGTGGCCAACCGCCAGGCCACCGTAGTACACGCCATGCAGGATGCCAAGAAAGTGGCGGAGGGCATTGCACAGTACGTGGATGCCATGCACCTGCTCGATGCCATCAACCCACAAAGCAGCCAAAAGCAGCAGGAGCCCAACATCAATCAGTAAGCATATTACATCAGCTTAGCCTCAGTCAACAAGCATAGAAAAACAGCCGCCCAGCCTTACTCTGTAAAGCTGGGCGGCAAAGCGTTAAGCAACCGTTAAACGGGCGTTAAAAAGTGTTGTGTGCGAGCACATCGCTTGACGTTCGTCAATTTAAACGCAGATTTCGCAAGTTTTTCACGAAAATGTGCACGTGCACAAACAAAAACTTCGTACCTTTGCAATGTCAAAAGAAAACAAGTACTCCACAAGCGAACAACGCAAGACAATGCAACGTTCAAGGCGGACGAAAACAAGTTTCTCTGACACCATTCAATAACGATTGTTTAGGTTAGTAGATATATAATAGATTTAGGTTTTAGTTATTAGGTTAGAAAGATTGTTTGACCTTAGGATAACAGAGAGTAGTCGTGAGACTGTTCTTGAATTTGAAAAAGAAATTTAGTCAAACATACTTCGAATGCTCCGCAGATCGTGAAGATTCGCGGAGCATTTTTCGTTTTTAAGACTTTAGTAATGTTCAAAAAATAACTTGAGCAGGTTTTGTATCTGTACGGGCTGAAAGCCCAACCACTCCATAGCCCAGGGCAACGCCCTGGGTTTT
>CAVCKM010000036.1:0-3316 GCA_963602765.1 Alistipes putredinis
CAGGGCGGTGGTTGATGTCCCGATGTACCCAGGGCGTTGCCCTGGGCTATGTAGTATAGGGCTTTCAGCCCATTAGGGTAAAATCTGTTAATCATATCAAAACTGCTCAAGTTATTTTTTGCACGTTACTAAATCTCGTACGTGCCTTATCAGAGACTCGTACTGTTTTATCCTTTCATAGTAGTCTTGGCTTCGTATTTTTTATGGAACCAGAACAGGCATACGGCTCCGAGAGCACAGAAGGGTGCTCCGACGAGCGCCGTATAGTTGTATGTCAACCCCAGTGTGACCGGCAAGCCTCCCGAAGCTGCTCCTATGGCATTTCCAAGGTTGAAAGCGGCCTGTATGCAGCATCCTCCGAGCATTTCTCCTCCCGGTGCGTGCTTTATGATGAGGAACTGCTGTGGTGCGCTGACGGCGAAAAGGCAAGCGCAGACGACGAACATCATCACGACGGACAGCAGTGCCCATTCGGCTCCGAAGAAGATGGCAAGCAGTCCTACGGCGGCCAGGAGTTGGAAGAGGAAGGCCACCTTTCCTGCGGGTCTTTTCTCTGCCACCTTTCCACTTGTCAAGTTTCCGAGCACCATTCCTACTCCTGCTACAATCATAAGCATGCTGACTTCGTAAGGGGTAAATCCGCTTACCTTCTGCAGCAGTGGCGAGATGTAGCTATACCAGCAGAATACGCCTGCGTTGCAAAACGCCGTGGCAAGTATGATGAGCCATGGGTCGAGGTTCTTCAGGAATCGGAACTGTGCCTTTATGCCGTGGTTTGGCAGGGCTTCGATGTTGGGCACCCATCGGTGTATGCACCAAAGTGTGGCGGCTCCGCAGCATGCAGCTATGGCGAATGCTATTCTCCATGAGAAATGTGTGGAGAGGAATGTGGCGCATGGTACTCCCATGAGGTTAGCGACGGTCATACCGGCGCACATGAGTGAGACGGCACTTGTTCCCTTTCCCTCTTGCGCGAGTTTTACGGCTATGATGCTTCCCACTCCAAAGAACGCCCCGTGTGGCGTTCCCTCGAGGAATCGTGCGCAGAGCAGTAGCCAGTACGAGGGAGTGACGGAGGCAATGAGTGCGCCGACGAAGATAATGGATGTCAGCAGGTATAGGATGTGTTTGGGGCGATATTTGTGCAGGAAGACGAGCGAGAACGCTCCTACGCAAACTCCTATGGCATACATGGAGATGAGGTTTCCCGCCACGGGTATGGAGACGTTCATGTCTCGTGCCACGTCGGGGAGTATTCCCATCATGACGAATTCGGTCATTCCGAGCGAGAACGTTCCGAGTGCAAGTGCAAAAAGACTTTTGTTCATTACGTGTTGTCTTTGAAAGATTTTATTTCTTACGCACCGCCAGTTGTGCTGTCATGACGGCGTAGAGTGCAGCCGTCTCGGTACGTAGTCGTGAGCGTCCGAGTGAGATGGTCTGGTATCCGTGTTCGCGTGCGTACGCCACCTCTTCCGGTGAGAAGTCTCCTTCCGGTCCGATGAGTATCGTTACTCCCGAAGAGAGCATCTCCTCTTGTCGTGTGTCGTTGCAAGCGGCATATAGCAGGTCATAGAGGTCTTTCCTCGAGTCGTCCTCGTGGCAATGTGCGATGAGTTTCAAGCCGTCTCGCTCTTTGTCGACAAACTTCTTGAAGGGGATGAGTTCGTTGACGACGGGCTTCCATGCCTTGCGGCTTTGTTTTGTAGCCCCTACGACGATTTTGTCCACCCGGTCTTGCCTCATGTTCCGTCGTTCGGAGAACTTACATTCGAGGAATGAGAATTCGTCGCACCCTATCTCGGTGGCTTTTTCGGCAAACCATTCCACTCGTTCCATCATCTTCGTTGGAGCCATGGCGAGGTGTATGTGTCCGTTCCATAGAGGCTGTTGCGGAAGCGTCTCTACGATGGAGTACGCGCACCGCTTGCTGGTTGCCATCGTTATCTCTGCCCGTAGGAAGCTCCCCTTGCCGTCCATGAGGAATATCTCGTCTCCTTCGGAGAGTCTGAGTACTCGTGTGGCGTGTACGGCTTCCTCCTGTGGCAGTTCGTTTGTGTCGTTGGCATTGGGGACGTAGAAAAATCTTTCTTCTTTCATGTCCGGTCTTTGTTGTATTTATACCTTGTTACGGCTGTCGAGTTCATCCTTTATCTGCTTTGCCGCTTCGTATTGTTCTTCTGCAATACACTTTTCGAGTGCATCCTTTAGCAGTTCGACGGAGAGTGTGTTAAGTGGTAGTGAGATGCCGGGTGCGTCGTCGCCAAAGTACGGTGTGCCTTGCTTGTGCCAAAGCTCCTCATCTATGTACACGGGTATCTTCCCGTCGCTTGCGTATGAGAGTAGCAGTGCGTCGGGTGTGTTTATCTCGAATCGCATGTCTGGCACAAGGCAGTCTTCTTCGACGACGGACTGGTAGTTTCCGTCCTGTACGGATGTTATGACAACGCGGTAGTCGTAGACAGAGTCTCTCGTGACCAGTCTGGCGAGCACTTCGGGCAGCGACTTGCTGAATTTTTTCCTTGTCGTGTAACGTTCCTCTTCGCTCCCGTTGTATTTTGCTCGTCTCTTTGCTATTTGCCAGTTGTAGAACTTGCTGCAAACGACGGATATTGTTCTTAGGTCATGCTCGTCCCTCAGCAGTATGACGGACGTATCAGGTACGGCCGGTATGTCGGTTACGCCTTGTATGATTAGCTTTATCATAAGTATATTGTATTCAAACAAAAGATGCACAAACCCCCACGTATTGATGTTGGTTTGCGCATCCGTAATTTTCTTGTTTTAAGACTCTGTGCACCTCTTGTTATAGATGCGCTTTGAGCATGCTCTTTTTTGCGTATTAAGCCTCCTCTGCAGGTGCCTCAGTAGCTTCCTCTGCGTTAGCCTCAGTAGCGGCAGCTTCTGCAGCGGCCTTCTTGTCGGCGATCTTCTTTGCGATAGCCTCGTTGACCTTCTTCTCGGCAGCGAGAGCAGCCTCTGCAGCAGCCTTCTTAGCCTTTGCGTCGTTAGCCTTTACAGCCTCTACGCCAGCAGTCTTGGCCTGCTTCCAAGCCTCGAACTTAGCCTGTGCAGCAGCCTCGTCGAATGCGCCCTTCTTGACGCCGCCCTTGAGGTGCTTCATGAGGAGCACGCCCTCGTTTGAGAGGATGTTGCGTACGGTGTCAGTTGGCTGTGCGCCAGCCTCGAGCCAGTAGAGTGCACGCTCGAAATTCAGATCTACTGTAGCAGGATTGGTGTTAGGGTTGTAGGTACCAATCTTTTCTGTAAACTTACCATCACGTGGTGCTCTTACGTCAGCGATTACGATGCTGTA
>CAVCKM010000037.1:0-7740 GCA_963602765.1 Alistipes putredinis
CGCCGTCAAGCTGGTCGAGCTGTATGAGCTTGCGCATCTTGTTGTAGTCGGTCTTGGTGTTGGGGTCTATCATCTCTTTCGGCGGCTCGCCAGTACTCATATAGTTACGTAGGAAATAGAGCACCATGTCGCAGTTAAAGACGCGGCTTTGGGTCTCCAACGCACTTTCTGAGAAGCAGTAGTTGTCGTACCACGGCTTCATCAGTTTGATAATGGCCTCCACATCAGTGTCGGGACGTATGCAGCCCGCCTCTTTGTAGTAGTTGAACATCTGGCGCACGTCTTCGGTAGAGAAGCCGAGCATCTGGTTGAAGGGCTCCTTGGTCGAGATGTGCCACCCGATGTTGTAGCCGCTCGTCACGTCGTCGAGGGTCACGGGGCTGACACCGGTCATGAAGATGCGCTCGAAGTTGCCCTTGAACTTCTTGAAGACATCCCGGTAGAATCCCTCGGCGTGCGTCATGTCCCAATACACCTTCTCGCCCTTTTCGTTGAGCACGGTATTGGTGAAGTTGTCGTATTCGTCGATGATGAGGTAGAGGGAGAACCTCTTTAGTTTCGATTCGTTTGCAATGATGGCAAGTTTTGCTGCGGCATTCTTGGCTGTCTCCACTTCCTCTACGGTTTTCTCTCCGTACCATTCGCGGTATGCCCGGATGAATCCGTTCAGCTCCACGCTGAGGTAGATGTCAAAATTTTCCGCCAGACGGTCGATGGTGCCGCCAACTTGCGAGAAGTCGAGGTGGAGCACCTGGAACTTGTTGCGTAGCGGCGTAGGGTGCTCGCCAATCCACAAACCGCCGAACAACTGGTCGAAGTTGTCCTTCTGGCGGATGTCGTAGTAAGCGTGGAGCATACTGATGAATATGCTCTTGCCGAAGCGGCGCGGACGGATGAGGAAGAGGTTGTTGTTCTCGTCTTCCAGTTTTGGCAAGTACATGGTCTTGTCAACGTAATACATGTCGTCACGTCTGACCAACATGAAGTCCGACACGCCGTAAGGCACTCGTTTTATGTTCTGTTCTTCCATCGTCCTGTCTGTTTTGTTGTTTCAGTGCTGCAAAGTTACGGAATGTTTTTCTATCTTCCAAAAATACGGAACCCCAAATCAAAACAACTCTGACAGTTAGGTATGTAATGTTCAAAATTTCGATATTCATTGGCGTCCATTCAAGTTCGCGTGGGGGCGGCGAGGAGAACGTATTCTTCGCGTAGGGACGGCGTGGTGCAGTGGAGGATGTCGTCGGGGGGGATGCCTACCTGCTCCAGTGTCAGGTCCGGGTAGGGGAAACTGGTGTCGAGGCGGCGTATCTCGTGGGTGAGGTACTCGCCGTCCGGGTGGCGGCTCAGCTCGGGGTGGCTCTCTATGGCGGCCGGCACGAGGAAGCTGGGGAGCAGCAGGTCATGGCGGCGGTCCGTCCGGCGGTGCACTACGTAGTCGACGAAGGCGTAGTCGCGCAGGCTGATGCTTACGTCGCGGGCGTGGAGAGCCTCCTTTATTATATGCAGTGCCTCGCCGACGGTGGTGGTGCTGACGTCGAGGGGCACTGCGACTGTCGGCGTCCACTCGTCGTGCATGGGACAGTCGTCGTCCCAGGCGGCGAAGGAGAGCAGCTTCGTGGTGAGGTACTGGCCGTCGTAGTAGAACATCTTGCCGCAGAGGGAGGTGAAGGTGCCCTTCTGCAGTTCCTCGCTGTGGATGAGCTTCATGGCCTCCTGCACCTGCACGGCGGCGATGACTGAGGCGGTGACGGGGGTGGTGGGGGCGCGCCCTGCCTCTTCGTTGCGGCGTATGGTGCCGGCGCACGACATACGGCGGCGCATCTCGCGCTGCCCTTCCGTGCCGAGGTTGCAGGCGTAGCAGTTCTTGCCGGGGGCGAAGACGCGTGCCGTGCCCTCGAGGCTGTCTATGCCTCCGTCCACCCACGGTATGCCGGCGCGCATGCAGAGGCGGTTGAGGCAGTAGCGGGCGTAGCGGTTGTCGAGGCACCCGATGGCGACGTCCATCTGGCGCAGCTCGCCGATGCCGATGCAGTGGGCTATGTCGCCCTTCAGCGTGCGCACCTCAAGGCGCGGGTTTATCTCGCGGAGCCGCCGTGCCGCAGCGTCCACCTTATATATACGTTCCTCGGCATCCTGACGGGTGAAGAGCACGGAGCGCGAGAGGTTGCTCGGCTCCACGCGGTCGAAGTCGACGAGGGTGATGTGCTCCACGCCGAAGAGCACGAGGTCCTTGAGCACCTCGTTGCCCAGTGCGCCGGCTCCCACGACGAGTACGCGTGCCCGGGCCACCCTCTCCTGGCTGAACCACGAGAGTTGCGGGTATATGTCTGCCCCCATAGGGGCGGCTGTCATGTCCATGTTGTTGTCTGTCATACGACCGCAAAAGTGCATATGGAGTTTGAGAGACCCTTATTTCTTGAACAAATCGTTGACCGCTACTCCGCGCTTGATGACCTTGCCGTCCTGCAGGACTATGTTGTCCGGGATATTGCTTACGGCAAACACCTTGACGAGGGGGGAGTCCCACTGCATGGTGTCGCAGACGTTGGTGAGGTTCTCGGCGTTGCAGCTCTTCAGTGTGCCGCGACACTCCTTCGTGCTGCCGTCCATGCAGATGGCGAGGACGTGGTCGGGGAGCGTCTCGCCGGAGTAGAGCGAGGAGGAGCTGTTGCCCTCGGTGACGTGGCGGCGGCGCATGGCGAGCTGGCGGAGGGTGTTCTGGCTGTCGTAACTCCATGTGGCCCAGATGCAGACGACGGTGCGGCCGCGGTTCAACTGGTGGTCGTTGACCACCTTGCCGTCGATGTCCTTGGCAGAGAAGCGCGGCAGGGCCTTCCCCACGCCGAGACTGCCCGCAGAGGCTACTTGCGTCTGCATGAGCTTGGCGTAGGTGTTGTCGGGCTGCGCCTTGACGATGGAGGCAAGCAGCTTCGCGGCTCCGGCAATGTCGGGACGGTTGGCGAGCACGTAGTACTGGCGCACGAGCCATAGGGCGGCGGGCGACTCAGGGTGCTCGCCGATGAAAGCGAGGGCAGCCTTCTTCTGCTCGGCAAAGGAGGCGTGCGCCTGCTCCACGCGCCATTTGGAGAACAGCTCGTTGGCCTCGTCGCCACCGTCTATCTCCTGCTGGCTTATCATGGCGGCGTTGCCGTCGATGGATACCTTGTCGCCGGGGGAGACGAAGATGGGGAGCGTGGAGAAGTTGGGGTACACCATGGCGAGCGTGCCGCTGTGGTCTATCTCCTTCTCGTACTCGAAGCGTCCGCCCGCCACCTTGACGGTGTCCATGCCCTGGATGATGCCGTCGGGGGAATAGACGAAGAAGGTGGCCTGGTTCATGTTGAGCAGGCGACCGGAGATCTTCACCTTGTTGCCGCCGCCGGAGCACGCCGTAAGCAACAAAAAAACAGCCAAAGCAACGAGGTGCGTTGCTGAGGCTGCAAAGTATTTAGTGCAAGTCATTGTTCCTATAGTTTATGTTGTGCCGCGAGCGGGACTCGAACCCGCACGACCGTTTCGGGTCAAGGGATTTTAAGTCCCTCGTGTCTACCAATTCCACCATTGCGGCAGCCGTGCTTTTTTGCTATTGCGTTGCAAATTTACGCAGAAAAGTTGAAATGCGCAAATTTTTTGCTACCTTTGCACTGACAATAGGAAAAAATACACATACTTTTTTATATCACATGAAACTCTGGGAAAAGAACTACTCCATCAACCATGAGATAGAGCGCTTCACCGTCGGCCGCGACCGTGAGATGGACCTCTACCTCGCCAAGTACGACGTGCTGGGCTCCATGGCCCACATCACCATGCTCAACTCCATCGGCCTCATCGCCGACGACGAACTGCCGGTGCTCCTGCGCGAGCTGCGCAAGATATACGCCGTCTGCGAGGCGGGCGACTTCGTCATCGAGGACGACATCGAGGACGTTCACTCCCAGGTGGAGCTGATGCTCACGCGCGCTCTCGGCGACATGGGCAAGAAGATACACTCCGGCCGCTCGCGCAACGACCAGGTGCTCGTAGACCTCAAGCTCTTCACGCGCGCCGCACTGCGACAGGTGGTGGAGGAGACAAAGTCGCTCTTCGACGAACTCATCCAGAAGTCCAACCAGTACAAGGGCGTACTCATGCCCGGCTATACGCACCTGCAGATTGCCATGCCGTCCAGCTTCGGACTCTGGTTCGGCGCATACGCCGAGTCGCTCACGGACGACATGCTCTACCTGCAGGCCGCCTACAAGATGACCAACCGCAACCCCCTCGGCTCCGCTGCCGGATACGGCTCGTCCTTCCCCCTCAACCGCCAGATGACCACCGACCTGCTCGGTTTCGACACGATGAACTACAACGTCGTCTACGCCCAGATGGGCCGCGGCAAGATGGAGCGCAACGTGGCGTTCTCCATCGCAGGCCTGGCCGGCACGATGGCGAAGATGGCGTTCGACGCCTGCCTGTTCAACTCGCAGAACTTCCAGTTCGTCAAGTTGCCGAAGGAGTGCACCACCGGTTCCAGCATCATGCCGCACAAGAAGAACCCCGACGTCTTCGAGCTGATACGCGCCAAGTGCAACAAGCTGCAGGCACTGCCCACGCAGGTGACGCTGATACAGAACAACCTGCCCTGCGGATACTTCCGCGACCTGCAGATAATAAAGGAGGTATTCCTCCCTGCCTTCGACGAGCTGAAGGACTGCCTCGAGATGTGTGCATACATTATTAATAAGATAGAGGTGCGCGAGGACATCCTCGACGACCCCATGTACGACGCCATCTTCAGCGTGGAGGAGGTAAACCGCCTCGCCGCCGAGGGAATGCCCTTCCGCGACGCCTACAAGAAGGTGGGACTCGACATCGAGGCCGGCAAGTTCTCACCCAACAAGGACATACACCACACGCACGAAGGCTCCATCGGCAACCTCTGCAACGACCGCATCGAGGCTCTCATGCAGTCGCTCCTCGACGGTTTCCACTTCGAAAAGGTCGACGCTGCCGAACGCCAATTGCTCGCCTCCGGAGAGGAGTAACTTGAACTTTAAGGACTTTTATTGCCGCTGAAGTTTTTAGGACTTTAATTGCCATTAATTGACCATTAATTTTAGCCATTAATATTTTTTGCCTCCGGATGGGAATATTATTAATGAATCAATTAATGGTCAATTAATGGCTGCTCGGCTTTGCCGCTTGCCTAAGCAAGAATTAAAGTCCTTAAAAAATCATTGGCGTAAAAGATGAATTAGCGTAAAAACACATCATTATGAGTATAAAGGATAGAGCGGTTATATTATTTATGTCAGTGGCTGCGATGGCATTGGCGTCCTCCTGCCAGGGCGAGACGCAGAACGAGTACAGCCAGTTTCAGGCTTACCTCAACTACGACCCCACCATCTCGCCACTGCCGCCGCTGCAGGCCGCCATCACCGGGGCCAACACCTTCGCCTGCGTCTCCATGCCGCGCAGCGAGACGGGCAAGTACTACCAGCTGTCGGCGCAACTGTACGGCGGAGAGGCACAGACTGTCAACGTCGCCACCGCCACGGCAGTGCGCACCATGCCAGTCCTGGGTGTCAACAACAGCACGGGATTCGTCGTGGGCAACTCATCCTTGCAGAGCGACAACCCCTACGTCTTCGACCGTGTCTGCCCCAACTGCTACGCCGAGTCGCGCACAAAGAAGTACCAGCTGGAGTTCACCAACTCCGGACAGTCCCTCTACTGTTCCAAGTGCAAACGCACATACGGACTTCTCAACGCCGGCGTCATCACCTCGGGCGACAGCGGCAAGAAACTCGAACGCTACCATGCCACCGCCACGGCATCCGGCGGCATCATCATAAGCAACTGACTTTACACCGCTGAGATGACCGCGCCGTGGGCATCCTGTCCCCGCGCCGTGAGAATCGAGTCCCCGCGCCGTGAGAATCGAGTGCCCACGGCGCGGGCACTGAGAGCAATGTAGCCCAGTGTCATGAAACGCTCCTGCATGTATTTTCCAAGATGTAGTTATCCACTGCTTTTTTTATATCAAGAAAAACACAGGGTTTGTTGCAAAAAGTACGTGAAAATTTGGCAATAACGACAAAATGTATTACTTTTGCACCCGAAAGTAGACAAAACGTCACTTTGAAGCAACTAAACAACACAACACTTACACACACATTATGAAAGTACAAAAGAGATGGATCATTATGATGTCGCTCATGGTAGTGATATCATTGATTGGCGTTTTTATGCCAGAGGATGAAGGCCTGTGGGACTTCGTGGAAACAGAGGCGTGCACGTCGAGCAACGTGGCGTGGATGATCACCGCAACGATTTTCGTCTTGATGATGACCCCGGGACTGTCGTTCTTCTACGGCGGTATGGTGGGCAAGAAGAATGTCATCTCCACCATTCTGCAGTCGTTCATCGCCATGGGTATCATCAGCATCCTGTGGGTAGTATTCGGATTCTCACTGGCATTCGGCGATGACGTTGCCGGTTTGGGACTCATCGGCGACCCGACGCAGTTCTTCATGTTCAGCCACGTCGGCGCAAAGCCGTACGAGAAGATAACGGCATCCATACCGTTGGCCCTCTACGCCCTCTTCCAGATGAAGTTCGCCATCATCACACCATCCCTTATCACCGGCTCCTTCGCCGAGCGTGTGCGCTTCTCCGCATACATGGTGTTCATGATGCTCTTCTGCATCTTCGTCTACTGCCCGCTGGCCCACTGGACATGGCATCCTGACGGACTGCTCCACCAGCTCCTCAACATACACGACTTCGCAGGCGGCATCGTCGTCCACGCCTCCAGCGGTGTGGCAGCCCTCGCCGGTGCCATCTTCCTTGGCCGTCGCCAAAACGCCAAGAGCTCACAGCACCTGCCTGCCAACGTACCGTTCGTCATCCTCGGCGCTGCACTGCTCTGGCTCGGATGGTTCGGCTTCAACGGCGGTTCCGGTCTTGCTGCCGACGGCATAGCCATCAAGGCATTCCTCAACACGAACACTGCCGGTGCCACGGCCATGATGACATGGATATTCCTCGACTGCCTCCGCGGCCGCAAGCCTTCGGGCATGGGCGCAGCAGTAGGTGCCGTTGTAGGTCTCGTTGCCATCACACCGTGTGCCGACGTAGTGACCACCTCCACCAGCTTCATCATTGCCGTACTGACCACCATCGTCTGCAACACCGCCGTCTACTGGCGTGAGAAGTCAAGCCTCGACGACGCTCTCGACGTATTCCCGACACACGGCGTGGGCGGTATCTTCGCCACCATCCTGACGGGTGTCTTCTCATACACCGGACTCATCCACGGCGGATACGTAGAGTTCTTCAACTCTATCCTCGGCGTGCTCATCGTCGTTGCCTACACCTTCGTAGTCAGCTTCATCCTCTACTGGGTGACAAACAAGATGATTCCAATGCGTGTCAGCATGAGAAGCGAGCGCATCGGTCTCGACGTCAGCCAGCATGACGAGGCTTACGCCTTCTCCGACTCGGCAGAGCGCGAGATCGCAGAGTACTTCGAGAACCAGGACTCCAAGGACGCACGCGACTTCTAAACCGCACACACCTTAACAACTTCTTTATATAGCAAACAAAAAAATGGCTGTACTCCTCATTGCGAGGGATACAGCCATTTTTTTGTTTCGGCAGATAAGTAACATGCAAAAAATAACTTGAGCTGTTTTTGATATGATTGATAGATTTTACCCTAATGGGCTGAAAGCCCTATACTACATAGCCCAG
>CAVCKM010000038.1:0-10821 GCA_963602765.1 Alistipes putredinis
ATGTACCCAGGGCGTTGCCCTGGGCTATGTAGTATAGGGCTTTCAGCCCATCGCATTCAATTCGGACAGTCATATAAAAACTGCTCAAGTTATTTTTTACACATTACCTACTTATTCAGCTTTAGCTTGTAATTCTTCCCGTCATACTCGATATGCATCGTACCGCGCACTCCGGCGTTTGTCAATGCCAGCGCGGCGTGCCCCATGGTGCACCGCAGGTTTATCTCCACGCAAGGGTTGAGCAGGTATGGCTGCCCCGTAGCATCCAGATTCTTTACGACCATCATGTCCACGCCGAGCGGTCCTTCGTAGACATCGCGGAGGCAGTCATAGAGCAGAGCCTCCAACTTTCTCACCACGGCATCGAGTTGCACCAACGGCACATAGCGCGTTATCATGCGCACCTTCTCCACCTCAGCATCAAGGACGTTGCCGGTATAGGCTGACTTCACCGTATTGAAGATGGAGAACCCTACCGCCTGCACCTTTTTCGGGCTGGCCACGAACTCTACCGCAAAGTCCTGCACCTTGTCGCAATAGATTTCCGCCGTGACGCTCCCCTGCCGCTTTATGGTGTTGCATATCCATTGCAGGGTATTCGTGCTCTCCAATGCCGTTTCGCGGTCTATGTAGCGCACGCCACGTCCGCTGGAACTCCATGGGGCTTTGACGACGACATGCTCGTTTGCGTCGAGGAAAACGAGGAGCTCCTCGTACGTATTGCACACACGGGAGAAACCCGTCGTCCCATCCAGCTCTTTCAAGCGGTCGAGCACGTTGACGGCAAGACGCCGGTTGGAGAGGTCTCTTATGCGGTCCACCTGCAGCTTGCCCAGCAGGCGGTCTTCGGGCACTCCGGCGCGACGCAGTTGCTCGCGTAGTGTCGGGTCCCAACCCCAAGGGGTCACGGTTAGTTTGGGACGCACTCTGAACGCTTCCGGCAACTCGTCAAAGGTCACGAGGTGTACGTCCGTGCGGTGCTTTATCTTCAGTTTCGTATAGGCGTGCCACGCCCACTCTTTGTCGTTTACCAGAACGAGGTCGCCGCGCTTTGCCCAAAGCAACGGGAGGTAGCCCAGGTCTGCACGCAGTTGCCGTCCGGCATGGGGTGCGGTGAAGTTACCGTCGCTGGCAGCGAGGGCAAGGTCGTGTTCGGGATTAAATATATGCAGTGTCATTTATGCTTTCTCTATTCCTGTTGCCGTGCAAGTATCAGTTCGTTGAATGTATCAGTTCGTCGAATTCGTCCTCGGTCATTATCTGCACGCCCAGTTTGCGCGCCTTCTCAAGTTTGCTGGGACCCATATTGTCGCCGGCAAGGATGAACGATGTCTTGCCGCTAATGGACCCCACATTCTTGCCGCCGTGCTGCTCTATGATGGCTTTGTACTCGTCGCGGCTGTGATGCTGGAACACGCCGCTGATGACGACGCTCTTACCCTCCAGCACGTTGCTGACGGGCCGCGTCTGGTCTTCCGACAATTGCATCTGCACACCATATTGTATCAGGCGGTCCACAATGCGTATGTTCTTCTCGTCCTCAAAATAACGACGCACGTTGACGGCGATGATACCGCCTATGCCTTCCAACTCGGTAAGCTCCTCCACGGTAGCCGTCCGCAACGCTTCTATGTTCTTAAAGTGGCGGGCGAGGATGCGCGCCGTCGTCTGGCCCACCATACGGATGCCAAGGGCAAAGACCACGCGGTCGAAGGGCACCTGCTTGGAGCTCTCTATGGCATCGACAACCTTCTGGGCCGACTTGCCGCGGGTGCCTACATTGTCTATCTGCCCTACGGTCAAGTCGTACAGGTCAGCCACGTTGTGTATGAGTCCGCGCTCGTAGTAGTCGTCGACGGTCTCGGGACCGAGCGAATCGATGTTCATGGCCTTACGCGCTATGAAGTGTTCTATGCGCCCCTTTATCTGAGGCGGACAACCCGTATCGTTGGGACAGTAGTGGGCCGCCTCGCCTTCCATACGCACCAGTTCCGCACCGCATTCGGGGCAATGGGTGATGAAGCGCACGGGACTGGCAGCAGGGTCACGACGGCTCTCGTCCACGCCGACAATCTTGGGGATTATCTCGCCACCCTTTTCCACGTACACCCAATCGCCCTCATGAAGGTCGAACGAACGGATGAAGTCCTCGTTGTTCAACGTGGCACGGCGCACTCTCGTACCTGCCAGCTGCACCGTCTCCATATTCGCCACGGGAGTCACCGCACCCGTTCTGCCCACTTGGTACGTCACCTCTAAAAGACGGGTACACGCACGCTCCGCTTTATACTTGTAGGCTATGGCCCATCGTGGTGACTTTGCCGTAAAACCGAGAGCACGCTGCTGACGGTAGCTGTTCACCTTGAGCACGATACCGTCCGTTGCCACGGGCAGGTTCTTGCGCTCCTCGTTCCAATAGTTGATGAATTCGTAGATACCTTCCAGGGAGTCAACCTTACGCATACCCTCGGAGATTTTGAATCCCCATTGACGCGCCGTGTCCAGACTCTCTATATGCCCTTCGCCACCCACACCGTCGCCAAGCAGATAGTAGAGATATGCGTCCAGCTCGCGCTCGGCAACGACTCTTGAGTCTTGGCTCTTCAACGTACCGCTGGCAGCATTCCGGGGATTGGCAAAAGGCTCTTGCCCTGCCTCCTGACGCTCCTCGTTGAGTCTACGGAACGACTTCCAAGGCATGAGCACCTCGCCCCTTATCTCAAACTCACGTGGCCAACCCTTCCCTTCGGGCAGCACGAGGGGGATGGAACGTATCGTGCGGACATTGGCCGTCACGTCGTCGCCCTGCACGCCGTCGCCACGCGTAACGGCCCTGACCAGCCGACCGTCTTCATACGTCAACGAAATGGACAAACCGTCGTACTTCATCTCGCAGCAAACCTCAAACGGCTCGCCGCCCAGACCACGCTCCACTTGAGCATACCACTCCGCCACGTCCTGCTCGTTGTACGTATTGGCAAGAGACAGCATCGGATAGCGGTGCTTCACCTGGCTGAATTCCTTCGTCAGGTCAGACCCCACACGACAAGTGGGCGAATTGGGGTCGGCAAGTTCGGGATGGAGTCGCTCCAATGCCTCCAGCTCGTGCATCATCAGGTCAAACTCCTGATCACTCACGACAGGACGGTTTTCTACATAATAGCGATAGTTATGCTCGTGCAACTGACGGCGTAACTGGTATATTCTTTCCGGTTCGGTCATCATTCTAATGGTAACGCAATTTATTACGCAAAATACAATACTGATTATAACGCAAAATTATAATGCAAATTGCAACGCAAAATTACAAAAAACAATTTACTCCCACAACAAAAGCAATCGTTTATTTTCAATTTCCAACAATTCTGACTACCTTTGCATCAAAATAAACACCATATACATATCATGCGAATAGACATCATCACCGTCCTCCCCGAGATGCTCGAAGGGTTCTTCAACGAATCCATACTGGCACGGGCACAAAAGAAAGGACTTGCCGAAATACACCTGCACAACCTACGCGACTACACGCTCGACAAATGGAAACGCGTCGACGACTACCCCTACGGTGGCTTCGCCGGTATGGTGATGCAATGCGAACCGATTGACCGTTGTATCTCCGCTCTCAAAGCCGAACGCGACTACGACGAAGTAATCTACACCTCGCCGGACGGAGAGAAGTTCGACCAGCACATCGCCAACGACCTATCGCTCAAAGGCAACATCATCATCCTCTGCGGCCACTACAAGGGCATCGACCAGCGTGTGCGCGACCATCTCATCACACGCGAAATATCCATCGGAGACTTCGTCCTTACCGGCGGAGAACTGGCTGCTGCCGTTATGGCAGACGCTATCGTACGCATCATACCGGGAGTCATCGGTGACGAGCAGTCCGCCCTCTCCGACTGCTTCCAGGACGACCTGCTCTCGGCACCCATCTACACCCGACCGGCCGACTACAAGGGATGGCGCGTGCCGGACATACTGCTATCCGGCCACGAAGCAAAAATAAAGGAATGGGAAATGGAACAGGCACTGGAACGCACAAAACGCCTACGCCCGGACCTCTTGGATAGATAACAATTTCCGTAGAAACCTACACACCCACACAAGACGTAGTGAAACTCAGCACCATAACCATACTCAACTACAAAAACATCGCCGAGGCTACGCTGACCTTCTCGCCAAAATTCAATTGCCTCATCGGCAACAACGGAGAAGGAAAGACAAACCTCCTCGACGCCATATACTATCTCTCCTTCTGCCACTCCATGAGCACCAACATCGACTCCACCGTCATGCGACACGAAGCCGACTGCTTCATGCTACAAGGAAACTACTCGGCAGACCGTCCAGACCTGCCGGACGAAGAGATACACGCTGCAGCAAAAAGGGGAGCACGCAAGACTTTCCGACGCAACAAGAAACCATACAAACACCTGTCGGAACACATCGGACTGATCCCGCTCATCATAGCATCGCCGGACGACACCTCACTCATCACCGGCTCCTCCGACGAAAGACGAAAACTACTCGACATCGTCATCGCACAATACGACCAGACATACATTCCGGCACTCAACCGCTACAACAAAGCGCTGCAACAACGCAACGCTCTTCTAAAACTCGAAACAGTAGAGCCCGACCCCACCCTACTCTCGCTCTGGGAGGAACAAATGGCGGCAGAGGGCGAACACATCTACCAACGGCGTGCCGAGTTCATCGAACGCTTCACACCCGTCTTCTGCGACATGTACCAACGCATAGCAGGCGGACACGAACAGGTGTCATTGAAGTACACCTCACATTGCCAGCGCGGACCTCTGCTCGACGTCATACAACGCGACCGCCTAAAGGACCGCGCCGTAGGCTACTCGCTGCACGGCATACACCGCGACGACCTCGAAATGCTCATCGACTCGTACCCCATCAGGCGCGAAGGCAGCCAGGGACAGACAAAGACGTACGTCATCGCACTAAAACTGGCACAGTTCGACTTCCTGCGCCAGACCGTCTCGGCTACCACCCCTCTCCTCTTGCTCGACGACATCTTCGACAAACTCGATGCACACCGCGTGGAAAACATCGTCAAACTGGTTAGTTCCTCTGACTTCGGACAAATATTCATCACCGACACCAACCGCTCGCACCTCGACTCCATCCTCTCCCACTCCAACGCACCACACACCATCTTCCGCGTAGAGAACGGAACGTTCACGGCACTATAATGCACCAACCGTAAGTTTCACCGGAATAACCTCACCAAGCAATGAGGTATATACTCAACACACAACGAGGTTAACCTCACCAAGCAACGAGGTATATACTCATCATACAACGAGGTACCCCCGTACATTTCAAAAAAAAATATCCCTAAGGTTTAGCTAGTCCAAACCTTAGGGATATTTATAAACGTAAGACTTTTCAATTACTTCTCATCGGCTGCATAGAGGAAACCGTCAAGCGGCTGAGGATAGTCGAAGATCTCCTCAGGCTTGAAAAAGCGGCGTAGCTCTACGGCTGCTGTCTCAAGGGAATCACTCGTATGCACGATGTTCTCTTGGAAGGACATGGACAAATCACCACGGATAGTGCCGGGAGCAGCCTTACGACCACTTGTCGAACCTGCCATCTGGCGAACCACCTCTACCGCACCGATGCCCTCGTAGCAGCAGACGATAACTGGCGTGACCGTCATCGCATCCTTCAACTGCTGGAAGAACGGCTTACCAGCGTGCTGGGCGTAGTGCTCGCTCATCTGTTCGTCAGTAAGCTGACACATCTTCATGCCTGCCAGACGCAGACCCTTTTGTTCAAAACGGCGAGTCACCTCGCCAACAAGACCGCGCATAAGACACGACGGCTTGAGTATTACCAATGTTTTCTCCATATTGATAGTAATAGTAGTATTACTGATGAATAATCATTTTGTTGTCTAAGCTGGTAACCAACATTATTTTGATTACCTGCTTGTTGTCTAGAACTGTTCCAAATATGCTATTCGCTTTGCCGTGTCAGGGTGCGTGGAGAACATGCTGTTGAATGCCTTCATCATGCCGGAGGCGAAGCTCTGCGGATGGATAATGAACAGCTGGGCAACGTCCTCACGGTCTACATTCTGCAGACCTGGGTCACGCGATATCTTACGAAGAGCGGAAGCCAAGGCAAGCGGATTACCGCACAGTTCTGCACCGCCGGCATCCGCCATATACTCACGCTTGCGACTGATGGCAAAACGCGTCAGGAGCGTGAAGAAGTAGGCTATGGCACAGCAGACTATGCCGACTATCATGATGACGATGACGGAGAGTCCGTTGCCGCCCTCCTTCTCGTCGTCTGAACGGCGAGACGTTCCACCTCCGAAGTACATGAAATTGAACATCATGCGGATGACGATGCTCATTATGGTGGAGACTATACCCACGAAGATGATGCTCGTGATGAGCAGACGTGTGTCGCGGTTGCGGATATGGGTCAACTCATGACCGATAACCCCGGCAAGCTCCTCGTCGTTGAGAAGCTGCAGCAGTCCCGTTGTAACCGTGACAGTATATGACTTCTTGTCTATGCCGGAGGCAAAGGCGTTCAGCTGAGGGTCGTCCACTACGTTTATCTGGGGCATGTCCATACCGCACGTCATGCAGAGGTTCTCTACTATATTATATACGCGCGGGTTCTCACGACGCTCCAAAGAGCGTGCACCCGTAGCAGCCTTCACCATGGAGGCGTTGGCAAAGTAGGCTATCAGAAACCATATACCCACGCCGCCCACCACCCACGGCAAAGCACCGAGGAAGTAGTAGTTGACCGCATCAAGATTCACCTCGGAGACCCACTGCCCGTACTGGTCGTAGTAGCCTCCCCCCAGATAGCTGCAGACGGCAAGGAACACCCATACCATCCCAAGCAGTATGCAGGGAAACGCTATGAGCAGAAGGACGCTCATGCGGTTGTTGCGGTCGATTTGTGTCTGTAATCCAACGTATTTCATAGTACCTATTAATCAAAAGACACCACCGGAGCCTTCTCTACTGCAGTACGCTCCTCAGCTGGCACCTCGAACATAGGCTCCTTGTGGAAACCGAACATACCTGCCAAAATATTGCCGGGGAAGGTCTGTACGGCATTGTTGAGCTCCTTCGTGGCTGAGTTGAAGAAACGACGCACGCTGGCGAGCTTGTTCTCTATGTCGGAAAGCTCGGTCTGCAGCTGAAGGAAGTTCTGGTTGGCCTTCAACTCAGGATACGCCTCGACACTCACCTTGAGTCCGGCAAGGGCGCTGGAGAGCTGGTTGTCGGCAGCAATCTTGTCGTTGATGTTGGTGGCACCCATGGCAGCCGTACGCGCCGCTGTCACCTTCTCGAGAAGTTCCTTCTCATGCTTTGCATAACCCTTTACGGTGCTGACGAGCTGCGGTACAAGGTCGTAGCGCTGCTTCAGTTGTACGTCGATGTTGGCAAACGCATTCTCGCGGTTGTTGCGGAGCTTCACTAGATTGTTGTAGATAGAAATGACCCAAATGACAAGGAGGGCCACTACGATAAGGATAATAATTCCTGTACTCATAATAATGTTGTTTTTAAGTTTTGTTTTTATGTTTTCGTTTCTTTTAAATGCCGTGAACGAAAGACACACGGCGGTAACGGTGGACAAAGATACTAAAGTTTTAGGATATAAATGAAAAACAATAGCATTTTTTTGTTTGTTTAGCAAATATTTCGTAACTTTGTAATCGTTGCAGGGAGCTCCTGCACACAATGTATAACAAGTTAATTACTAAATCCTAAAAACCTAAGCAGAAAGAAAATGAAACACTACCTCTTAACTGCGGCTACGGTGCTGGCATCGCTGACGGCCACCGCGGCAACAAACGAGATGACTGTACAGGCAAACAAGCCAGGTGCACCCATCCAAAGCACCATGTACGGCATCTTCTACGAAGACCTCAACTTTGCTGCCGACGGCGGACTGTACGCCGAAAAAGTAAAGAACCGCTCGTTCGAATTCCCCAATGCTCTACAGGGATGGAAGACCACAGGCAAGGTGTCAATCCTCAACGACGGCCCATTCGACAAAAACCCACACTACGCACGACTTGCTGACCCTGGACACCCGCACAAGCGTACATGTCTGGAGAACGAAGGCTTCTTCGGCGTGTCCGTAGAGAATGAACAGAAGTACACGTTCTCCGTATGGGCACGATGCCCTGAAGGCGGCAGCAGCGTACTGCTCACGCAAGTGACGGACAACTCGTCCATGGGAGAACAACAGTCGGTGGGCGATGCTTCCATTACCGTATCAGGCAAGGAATGGAAGAAGTACACCGTCAGCATCACAGCAAAGTCTACCGTAAAGAAAGGTGCGCTGCGCGTTTTCCTCAGACCGGCAAAGGGTAGTGCCACATGTACCACTACTGACGTGGAACACGTAAGCCTCTTCCCCGTTGACACATGGAAAGGACGCGAAGGCGGACTGCGCAAGGACCTCGTGCAGGCTCTGGCAGACCTCAAACCAGGCGTGTTCCGTTTCCCCGGCGGATGCATCGTAGAGGGTACTGACCTCAACTCGCGTTACCAGTGGAAGAATAGCGTAGGACCGGTAGAAAACCGTCCTCTAAACGAAAACAGATGGCAACACACGTTCGACTACCGCTTCTTCCCCGACTATTATCAGACGTACGGACTGGGATTCTATGAACTCTTCCAACTGTGCGAAGACTTCGGATGCGAAGCACTGCCCGTCATCAGCTGCGGACTGGCGTGTCAGTTCCAAAACAACATCAAGGACGAGAAGGACGTTCACGTAGCCCTCGACGACCTTGACACATACATACAGGACGCTCTTGACCTCATCGAGTTCGCCAACGGCGATGTCAACACCAAATGGGGTAAGGTACGCGCCGACATGGGACACCCCGCGCCATTCAACATGAAATATCTTGGAGTGGGCAACGAGCAATGGGACTACAAAGACAATCCGGCTTACACGGCACGTCTGAAGAAATTCATGGATGTACTTAGCAAGAAGCACCCTGAGATAAAATATATCGGCACGACAGGTCCTGACTCTGAAGGCGAGCACTTCGACATTCTCAAGCCAAAGATGAAGCAGATGAAACTCGACCTAGTGGACGAGCACTTCTACCGCAACGAGGAATGGTTCCTGAGCGACGTGAACCGTCACCGTTACGACAAGTACGACCGCAAGGGACCAAAGATTTTCGCCGGAGAGTACGCTTGTCACGGAAAGGGCAAGAAGTTCAACCACTTCAACGCCTCGCTGCTGGAAGCTGCCTTCATGACGGGATACGAGCGTAACGCTGACGTTGTCTACATGGCAACATACGCTCCACTCTTCGCACACGTAGAAGGATGGCAATGGAGACCGGACATGATTTGGTTTGACAACTTGAAGTCGTTCAAGTCCGTGTCATACTATGTTCAGCAACTGTACAGTCTCTACAAAGGCACCAACGTACTGCCGCTGACAATGAACGGCAAGGTTGTAGCAGGAGATGCCGACCAAAACGGTCTGTCTGCATCTGCTGTACAAAACAAGAATACGGGCGAAATCTACGTAAAGGTTGTAAATACTGGCAAAGAGAGCCAACAGGTAAAACTGACACTGAAGGGACTCAAGAAGGTCCAGTCCGCAAAAGCCATAATCCTCAGTAGCACCGACCCAATGGCAGAGAATTCAATCAGCAACCCTAACGCCATCGTTCCAAAAGAAACAGCAGCACAAGTAAACGGCAACGTACTTGAGACCACCGTACCAGCCTCCACCTTCGCTGTATACGTAATAAAGAAATAATCTATCGAACATACTTCCGATGAGTATGTGAACAAAAACATATTACCTATTAACAAAATGAGCCGCATTCCTCAAGCATGGAATGCGGCTCAATTTATTGTTGTTTAATAGTCTTCATCACCATCATCGTCGATGTCAGCAACGTTAAGGGACAGCTGGTCTGGGTCCTCCTCAATAGTGGTGCGATAACTCTCTTCTGTCAGCGAGTCATCGTCCAGATCATCATCGTCCTCGTCCAGCTTGTAATAATCGTCCGTATCATCCACTTCCGGACCTTCATCACTATCAAGACCGCCACCAAGCAGTTTGCCCAGAGGGTCGTTAGCTTCGTCTTCGTCATGTGCTGACTGGAACTTAAGCATCTTAGGCTTTGCCTTCACGAAGATGGCCTCTACCCAAGTTCCCTTTACAATCTCCAACATCTCATAACCGTCAGCCAGTTTTAACTCGCAAAGACCACCCGGCTTATGAAGGCGGTCCTTCGGAAGGGTGGTTGTCGACACGTCAAAACCTTTCTCGATGATGTCGCGCGTACTCTGAGTCAAACTATCCCAACCGCCGCCGAAGTTACGGTCGATAACCTCCAGAAGTTTCGCTGCAGAGATATGGAAGATATTATCGTACGTAAGGTCTGTGACACGGTTGATGGGACGTTTCTTTACCGCCCACTTCTTGTCCTTACCGCCAACAGGGATAACACCGACACGCATGCCTCGAGCCTCATATTTGCGTATTATCTCAGGCTTGTCAATCTTTACCTCTTCTACCTCAAAAGCAGAACGGATAATATCCATATAGCGGCCAGCATGCTCCATCACATCGTCGTCACGCTCAGCATTCTCCCAAAGCATGAAGATGTCACTCTCCTGCAAATCCCAAACATTTCCCTTGGTCAAGTCACTCAGTGTAATACTGTTGGTTCCTTTTTTCATAAAAATACTTATTGCTTTTCGTTATTCTGGTTACTTACTTTTTACTGTTCATCCTTGCCATACAATACAATCT
>CAVCKM010000039.1:0-27436 GCA_963602765.1 Alistipes putredinis
GTTACGCCTCGCAGCGTGACAAGCAGAAGGGCGAAGCCTTCGTACACGGCTTCACACTCGCCATGACAAGCCAGTGTCAGTTCTACCGTCCCATCTCCGAGCTGGACAACGACGGCGGCTACGCTGACATCTTCCTCCTGCCACTCTGCGACGCATACCAGGGCATGACAGACTCATACATCGTGGAGCTGAAATACTGCAAGTCCTCCACCACCGACGAACAGGTGAAGCAGCTCTTCAAGGATGCCTCAGCCCAGATATGCCGCTACGCCGACAGCGACATCGTACGCGAGTCAGTGAAGACCACCAAGCTCCACAAACTTGTGGTGATCTACCGGGGCATAGAGATGGCGGAGTGCCGCGAAGCGGATTTGCCTGACTCCTTTCAGTAGGATAGGCTTACGCTTTTCTGCCTTTTTACACTCCATGAACTGGTTGATGATTTCTCTTTCTATCTTCATACAAACGCACTGTTAACTTCGGTTTTGTGTCAATTCTGACACTTTTCCGAACTTGTTTGTGTGCAAAGGTACTTAATACTCCAAGTCTTCTTCCGACAGGAAGTGATGCGAACTCCTTACTGACTTTTCCCACACGACTACCAGCTCATCTTTCAAGGAGTCTGTCAGATGCTCTATCTTTTCTATTGTAATATTATATTGGCATTGGGGTTTGTGCCAACTTGTTGATGATCCATATTGCAAGAGTTACTTGCAGGATAAATATCACCGGCACACCATACATGAGTCCACTTGAAAAAGTGGACTCATGTGGGCTCAACGGGGATTTCCCGTGGCAGCATAGGCGTTCAAATGTGGGCTGTTGCGCACGGACAGTAGCAGTCACTAAGTGTGGGAGAGTACCGACATCTGGAATGACAAACACAAACAAAAATGTCCGAAACATTTGGCGGTTTGCAAAAAAAAGCGTACCTTTGTTTGCGTAAACAATCATATTAGCCTAAAATTTTTGGACAATACAATGAATATTACAAGCGACTTCAGAAAATATGCCACCCGCCACCTCGGTATGAGCGGACACACGTTGGACGACGTGATGGCAGCACAGAGCCAGTACCTCAACCCATACATCCTCGAGGAGCGCCAGCTCAACGTGACGCAGATGGATGTCTTCTCACGACTGATGATGGACCGCATCATCTTCCTCGGCACTGAGGTGAACGACTATACCGCCAACATCATACAGGCGCAGCTGCTATACCTCGACTCCACCGACCCGGGCAAGGACATCTCCATCTACATCAACTCCCCCGGCGGCAGCGTGACAGCAGGTCTCGGCATCTACGACACGATGCAGTTCATCTCCAGCGATGTCGCCACCATCTGCACCGGCATGGCAGCATCCATGGGTGCCGTACTCCTCGTGGCAGGTCAGGAAGGCAAGCGTTCTGCACTGCCACATAGCCGCGTCATGATACACCAGCCCCTCGGTGGCGTACAGGGACAAGCCAGCGACATCGAGATTGAGGCAAAGGAGATAATGAAGTTCAAGAAGGAACTCTACACCATCATCAGCGAGCACTCACACACCCCGTTCGACAAAGTATGGGCCGACTCCGACCGCAACTACTGGATGACCGCCGAAGAGGCCAAGGAATACGGCATGATAGACCAGGTGCTCGTAAAGAAATAACAACAGTAATACACACATACACACGGAGCGCAAGGAGGGGTCTCCACGCGCACGTATATATAATAAGGTAAAGGACGACAACCAATGGTAAGAAGGACCAAAAACACATGTAGCTTCTGCGGACGCCCCGAAGACGAAGCACAAATGCTCATCTCCGGCATCTCTGGCTACATCTGTGACTCGTGCGTGGAGCAGGCAAGCGAGATAGTGCGCCGCATACACATGCAGAACGGACAGGGCAATAACGCAGCTGGCAAACCTGGCCAACAGGCAAACAGACAGTTCAACGTACCCAAGCCACAGGAGATAAAGGAGTATCTGGACCAGTACATCATCGGTCAGGACGAAGCAAAGCGCTACCTCGCCGTTGCCGTGTACAACCACTACAAACGACTCAACCAGCCCAAGGACGACGACGGCGTGGAGATAGAGAAGAGCAACGTCGTCATGGTAGGTTCTACGGGTACGGGCAAGACGCTGCTGGCTCGCTCCATAGCAAAGCTGCTGGACGTTCCCTTCACCATCGTGGACGCTACGGTATTCACCGAGGCCGGCTACGTGGGTGAAGACGTGGAGAGCATCCTCTCGCGTCTGCTGCAGGCCGCCGACTTCAACCTTGAGCGTGCACAGCGCGGCATCGTCTTCATCGACGAGGTGGACAAGATAGCACGCAAGGGCGACAACCCGAGCATCACGCGCGACGTCAGCGGCGAGGGCGTACAGCAGGGACTGCTCAAGCTCCTCGAAGGCACCATCGTCAACGTGCCGCCAAAGGGAGGCCGCAAGCACCCCGACCAGGACTACATCCACGTGGACACGAACAACATCCTCTTCATCTGCGGCGGTGCCTTCGACGGCATAGAGCGCAAGATAGCCCAGCGCATGAACACGCACACCGTCGGCTACAACAGCGTACAGAACACCCGCAACATCGACAAGAAGGACATGATGCGCTACATCGTGCCGCAGGACTTGAAGTCGTTCGGACTCATCCCGGAGCTCATCGGACGTCTGCCCGTGCTCACTCACCTCAACCCGCTGGACAAGGAGGCCCTGCGCCGCATCCTCGTCGAACCGAAGAACTCCATCGTACGCCAGTACATCAAGCTCTTCAAGATGGACAACGTGGAACTGACCTTCACCACCGAAGCACTCGACTACATCGTCGACAAGGCTGTGGAGTACAAGCTCGGAGCCCGCGGACTGCGTTCTATCGTGGAGAACGTCATGGCTGATGCCATGTACACCATACCGTCTACACGAAAGAAGAAGTTTGAGGTAACAAAGGAATACGCACAGAGTCAGTTGGAAAAAGAATAACAGAATGAACATCGACCTAAACAAGAAACTGAAAGAATACTTCGGCTTCGACTCCTTCAAGGGACGTCAGGAGGAAGTAATACGCACGCTGCTCGCAGGAGAGGACTGCTTTGTCCTCATGCCTACGGGCGGCGGCAAGTCATTGTGCTATCAGTTACCCTCGCTCATCATGGAGGGGACTGCAATTGTCATTTCGCCGCTCATCGCACTGATGAAGAATCAGGTGGATGCCATCAACAGCATCAGCGAGACGGACGGACTGGCCAACTGCCTCAACTCGTCCATGTCGCGCGGCGCAATAGAAAAAGTTAAGGCCGATGTAAAAGCTGGTACCACCAAACTGCTCTATATGGCACCGGAGTCCATGACAAAGGAGGAAACGGTCAACTTCCTCCGCTCCGTCAAGATATCCTTCTATGCCATCGACGAGGCGCACTGCATCTCCGAATGGGGACACGACTTCCGTCCGGAGTACCGGCGCATCCGCCCGATAATCAACGACATCGGCAACGCACCCGTCATCGCGCTCACAGCAACGGCGACGGAGAAAGTGCGCACGGACATCAAGCGCAACCTCGGCATTGCGGAGGCAAAGGAATTCATGAGTTCCTTCAACCGTCCCAACCTCTACTACGAGGTACGCTCCAAAGGAAACGACATCGACAAGCAGATAATAAAGTTCATCAAGCAGCGTCCCGGACAGAGCGGTATCATCTACTGCCTCTCACGAAAGAAGGTGGAGGAGCTTGCCGAAATCCTGAAGACAAACGACATCAAGGCTGCACCATACCACGCCGGACTCGACACAGCGATGCGCAACAGGACACAGGAGGAGTTCCTCGGCGAACAACTCGATGTCATCGTTGCCACCATAGCCTTCGGCATGGGCATCGACAAACCCGACGTGCGCTTCGTCATCCACTACGACATACCGAAGTCGCTCGAAGGATATTACCAGGAGACTGGACGCGCAGGACGCGACGGCGGCGACGGCGCTTGCATCGCCTTCTACTCCCATAAGGACCTGCAGAAACTGGAGAAGTTCATGGACAGCAAGCAGGCTACGGAACAGGAGATTGGCCGCCACCTGCTGCAGGAAACGGCAGCCTATGCCGAGTCGTCCATCTGCCGCCGCCGACTGCTGCTCAAATACTTCGGCGAGGACTACCCTGAGGAGAACTGCGGCAAGTGCGACAACTGCCTGCACCCAAAGCAGAAGATAGAAGCCACGGAAGAACTGCGCTGCGTACTCACCGCCGTACAGGCCGTCAAAGAGCAGTTCCGTACCAACTACGTCATCGACTTCATTCGCGGCAGAAAGACCGACGAGATGGAGTCGCACAAGCACACCGCCCACGAAGACTTCGGATGCGGCGAGGGCAAGAAAGACAAGATGTGGAACGCCGTCATACGACAGGCCATCGTGGAAGGCTACCTCAAGAAGGACATCGAAAGCTACGGCAACCTCAAAATGACTGCCGCAGGCAAGAAATGGCTGAAGGAGCCAAAGACGTTCTACGCCACGGAGGACAACAACTTCGACGACAACGCGCCAAGCACCATACCGTCAGGAGGCTGCGCACTCGACCCTACCCTCTTCAGCATGCTGAAGAACCTGCGCAAGAGCGAGGCAAAGAAGCACGACGTGCAGCCGTACATCGTCTTCATGGAACCCTCACTGGAGCAGATGGCAACGACGTACCCCACCACCCTGCAGGAACTGCAGAACATACAGGGCGTCGGACAGGGAAAGGCGAAACGCTACGGAAAACCCTTCTGCGACCTGATAAAGAAGTACTGCGAGGAGAACGACATCATACGCCCCGAAGACATGCGCGTGCGCAGTGTACCGAAGAACAACATGCGCAAACTGAAAATCGTGCAGTGCGTCGACAAGGAGATGCCGCTCAACGACATAGCGCGGTCGCAGGGAATAAAGTACGACGAGCTGCTCACCGAACTGGAGAGCATCGTCTACAGCGGCACCAAGCTGGACCTCGACTATTATATCGAAGAGATAATGGACGAAGACCAGATTGACGACATCTACGACTACTTCGCCGAGGCGGAGACCGACAGCCTGGACGATGCCTTCACGGAGTTCGCCGGTGACTACGAAGACGCATGGATTAGACTAATAAGAGTGAAATATATATCAGATATGGCAAACTAACGGCACTATTTTGCCAACTCCGACACATACAAGGTTAAAAAATCGCAAACGGGCTCTCCGTCTGCGATTTTTTTATTACCTTTGCACAACAAAGTGTATTCGTGCATCCCACACACCACACGGCATTGCCAACGGCAAGACTGCCAAACTACTTAACGACGAAACAACTAAACAACATAACTACAAAAAATGGCACAGCAAGAAGACGTTTTCAAGAAAATCGTAAGCCACTGCAAAGAGTATGGCTTCGTGTTCCCTTCAAGTGATATCTACGACGGACTGGGAGCCGTATACGACTACGGCCAGAACGGCGTGGAGATGAAGAACAACATCAAGCAGTACTGGTGGCAGTCTATGGTGCTCCTGCACGACAACATCGTGGGCATCGACTCCTCCATCTTTATGCACCCCACCATCTGGAAGGCTTCCGGACACGTTGACGCCTTCAACGACCCTCTCATCGACAACCGCGACTCAAAGAAGCGTTACCGCGCCGACGTGCTCATCGAAGAGCAGATGGCAAAGTACGAGGAGAAGATTGCAAAGGAAGTAGCCAAGGCACAGAAGAAGTTCGGCGACAGCTTCGACGAGGCACAGTTCCGCCAGACAAATCCACGCGTCCTCGAAAACCAGAAGAAGTTCGACGACCTCCACGCACGCTACTCCGAGGCCATGAACGCCATGGACCTCGACATGCTCAAGCAGATTATCCTCGACGAGGAAATAGTATGCCCTATCTCCGGCACACGCAACTGGACCGACGTACGCCAGTTCAACCTCATGTTCTCCACCGAGATGGGTGCTTCCGCCGACAGCTCAATGAAGATATACCTCCGTCCTGAGACAGCACAGGGCATCTTCGTCAACTACCTCAACGTGCAGAAGACGGGTCGCATGAAGATTCCTTTCGGCATCGCACAGATAGGTAAGGCATTCCGCAACGAGATCGTGGCACGACAGTTCATCTTCCGTATGCGCGAGTTCGAGCAGATGGAGATGCAGTTCTTCATCAAGCCGGGCACTGAGCTGGACTGGTTCGCCAAGTGGAAAGAGACACGCATGAAGTGGCACCAGAACCTCGGCTTCGGCGCTGAGAACTACCGTTTCCACGACCACGACAAACTCGCACACTACGCCAACGCCGCTACGGACATCGAGTTCCACATGCCGTTCGGCTTCAAGGAGGTTGAGGGCATACACTCACGCACCAACTTCGACCTCTCACAGCACGAGAAGTTCTCTGGTAAGCAGATAAAGTACTTCGACCCGGAAATCAACGAGTCATACACCCCGTACGTCATCGAGACCTCCATAGGTGTAGACCGTATGTTCCTCTCCATCATGTGCCACAGCTACGAGGAAGAGAAGCTGGAGAACGGCGAGACACGTACCGTACTGCACCTCCCTGCAGCCCTGGCTCCTGTCAAGCTCGCCATCTTCCCTCTCACCAAGAAGGACGGTCTGCCGGAGAAGGCGATGGAAATCATGAACGACCTCAAGTTCCACTTCAACTGCAAGTACGAGGAGAAGGACCAGATCGGCAAGCGCTACCGCCGCCAGGACGCCATCGGCACACCGTACTGCGTCACCGTTGACCACCAGACCCTCGAGGACGGCACCGTCACTCTCCGCGAGCGCGACACCATGGAGCAGAAGCGCGTGAAGATTGAGGAACTGCGCGGCATCATCGAAGACAAGGTGACCATCACCTCTCTGCTCAAGAACTTGCAGTAAACCATCGGTTTGTACACATAACACTTGCTTTTGATGCACTACATCAAGAATATAAAACTCATGCACCTTCTGGTGCTCCTTCTTGCTGCTGTAGGAATGACGTCTTGTTCGGAAACGGACAGCACTTCCTCCAGCAGCGAGAAGTACCCCAACGACTTCCTCAACTGGCAGGCCCGCAACGACACGTACTTCGAGTCCGTCTACGACAAGGCGCAGACGGCTATCAACAACGGCGACACGGAGTGGTACATCTTCAAGTCGCTGTCAAGAAGCACCAGTGCCAGCTCCAACAAGACGGACTACATCGTCGTGCACGTACTCAGTCAGGATTCTGCTTCTTTTGACAACAAAGGACACAGCGAAGACCCTAAGGCAACAGGCTACCCTGCCACTGCCGCAAAGCCACTGGCCAGCGACTCCGTACAGGTGCACTACCGCGGAAACCTGATGCCGACGGACAACTATCCTCTCGGCAAGCAGTTCGACACCTCGTGGTACGGCGACTACAACCTCTCGTACATGAGGACTACGATGTTCGCCGTCACTGGAGTAATAGACGGCTTCGCCACCGCACTGCAATATATGCACATAAAGGACCGTTGGGAAGTGTACATCCCGTACGCACTGGGATACGGGTCAACAGAGTCAACTTCAATACCGGCTTACAGCACTCTGAAGTTCGACATCACCCTGATGGCCATCAACCGACAGAAGCAGACGCTATAACCGCCAACACACGCGGCAACAAGCTCACCTTAAAAACACAGAATGGACGACGACAGCAAATACACCAACGATACCATCGGCGAGATGGAAGCACATGAACAGGATAACGAGGTGGAGTCTAAGGACTACCACCCCGTTAATCGTTTTGATGCATCCGTAGTAAAACACCTCGGCGGCATGTACCAGAACTGGTTTCTGGACTACGCCTCATACGTGATACTGGAACGTGCCGTGCCCTACATCGAGGACGGTCTGAAACCCGTCCAGCGACGCATACTGCACTCCATGAAACGCATGGACGACGGCAGGTACAACAAGGTGGCAAACATCGTGGGGCACACCATGCAGTTCCACCCGCACGGCGATGCCTCCATCGGCGATGCACTCGTGCAACTGGGTCAAAAGGACCTCCTCATCGACACGCAGGGAAACTGGGGAAACATACTCACCGGTTCCTCCGCAGCAGCACCGCGCTACATCGAGGCACGCCTGTCGAAGTTCGCCCTGGAGACGGTGTTCAACCCCAAGACCACAGAATGGCAGATGTCATACGACGGCCGCAACAAGGAGCCTATCACGCTGCCCGTCAAATTTCCTCTCCTGCTGGCACAAGGTGTGGAAGGCATTGCCGTGGGTCTGAACTCCAAGATTATGCCGCACAACTTCTGCGAGTTGTGCGACGCCGCCATAGCCTACCTGAAGGGCGAGGAGTTCCACCTCTACCCCGACTTCCCCACAGGCGGCAGCATCGACGTGTCCAGATACAACGACGGTCAGCGCGGCGGAAGCATCAAGGTGCGAGCCAAGATTGAAAAGCTCGACCCCAAAACACTCGTCATCCGCGACATACCGTTCTCCAAAACGTCAGAGACGCTCATCGACTCCATCACGAAAGCCGTGGAGAAAGGCAAGATAAAGGTGCGAAAAGTGGAGGACCTCACCGCCGCCAACGTGGAGATTCTCGTACACCTCGCCCCCGGCGTCTCGTCCGACAAGACCCTCGACGCGCTCTACGCCTTCACCGACTGCGAAGTGAGCCTCTCGCCAAACTGCTGCGTCATCAAGGACCGCCGACCGCAGTTCCTCACCGTCAGCGACGTGCTGCGCACCAATGCCGACCAGACCATGAACCTCATCCGTCGCGAACTGGAGATACGCCGCGACGAACTGCGCGAACAACTCTTCTTCTGCTCTCTGGAGAAGATATTCATCGAAGAGCGTATCTATAAAGACCGCAAATACGAGAATGCGGCTTCCATGGATGCCGCCTGCGAGCACATCGACGAACGACTCACCCCGTTCTACCCACAACTGGTGCGCGAAGTACGCAAGGAGGACATACTGCGACTCATGGAGATAAAGATGAAGCGCATCCTCAAGTTCTCCAAAGACCAGGCGGACGAACTGATGGCAAAAATTCAGGCGGAGATCGACGAGATAGAGCGCAACCTCGGACGCATGGTGGAGGTGACGTGCGAATGGTTCGCACACCTCAAAGAGAAGTACGGCAAAGACCACCCACGCCTCACCGAGATACGCAACTTCGATACCATCGACGCCACAAAGGTGGTGGAGACAAACCAGAAACTGTACATCGACCGTCAGGAAGGCTTCATCGGCACCGGACTGAAAAAGGCAGAGTTCGTGGCCAACTGTTCCGACATCGACGACGTCATCGTCTTCTACCGCGACGGCAAATACAAAGTGATGAAGGTGGCGGACAAGATTGACGTGGGAAAGAACGTCATGCACGTCGGCATCTGGAAACGCAACGACAAACGCACCACCTACAACGCCGTCTATCGCGACGGCAAGGCAGGCACGTACTACATCAAGCGCTTCAACGTCGACGGATGTCTCCGCGACAAGGAGTACGACCTCACACTGGGCACACCGCAGAGCCGCGTCATATACTTCACCGCCAACCCCAACGGCGAGGCGGAAGTGATAAAGGTGACATTCGAGCCAAACCCGCGTCTGAAGCACATCTTCATGGACAAGAACTTCGCCGACTACGCCGTCAAAGGCCGCGGAGCCAAGGGATACATCCTGGCACGCGTGCCTATACACAAGATAGCTCTCAAGAGCCACGGCCACTCCACACTGGGCGGACGCGAAGTATGGTGGGACGCTGACGTCAACCGCCTCAACTACGACTCGCACGGCACGTCGCTCGGAAAGTTTCAGGACGACGACAGCCTGCTCGTGGTGCTCAACGACGGCAACTTCTACATCACCACGCCGGATGCCAACAACCACTTCGAGCAGAACATCTTCCGCATCGAGAAGTGGGAGCCCGACAAGCCCTGGACTGCCGTCATCAAGGATGCCGACAACGGCATGTGTGCATACCTGAAACGCTTCCAGATGGAAGCCGTCAAGAACCACCGCACCTGCATCGGCGACAACCCGAAGAGCCAACTGCTCCTGCTCACGGACGTAGCCTTCCCACGCGTGCTCGTCACGTTCGGCGGCAACGATGCCTTCCGTGAGCCGATGGAGATAGACGCAGAGCAGTTCGTCGCCGTCAAGGGTTTCAAGGCAAAAGGCAAGAGAATAAGCACCTTCAACGTCGAAAAGGCTGACGAACTCGAACCGCTGCGCTTCCCCAACCCACCGTCCGAAGACGACGAGCCAGAAGAAGTGGAAGAACCAGAGTCGGAGAACCTCGACGAAGACGCCGGAAAGTCGGAGCAACAAATCCGCGACGAACTGACCGGGCAGCTAAACCTCTTCGACGGCCACGAAATTTAGATACGGCCAAGGTACATCAAAACGACTAATGTCTAACACAACGACTAATGTCTAATATACTATATAGAACAACAGCGCTTGCAACAGGGATTTTCCTTGCTGCAGGCGCTTTTGCGTTTGAACCGCAGACAGATGCCCCCAAAACCGACGTGGCATCGATGATAGCCGTGGGCGGCGTGAACCAGTTGGACACGTACCTCTCGCCGGAGAAATACCGCGGCACGGAGTTCCGCTTCGTCTCCGAAGTGACACGCGTGAGCCGGAAGCACCCACTGACATACATGCTGACGCACGACGGTGCCATCGCCACCACCCACAACCGCGCACAAAACGCCAACGAGCTGAGCGGGCACTACGACTTCGCCTACGCACTCATGCGACGCTGGACACTGGCGGACGGCAGACTGCAGCTCAACGCCGGCGGCATGGTGAACGCCAACCTCGGTTTCTGCTACAACACACGCAACTCCTCCTCCAACAACCCGGCACAAGCCTACGCCTCGCTCGACCTCGGACCGCAGATAATGGCACGCTACACCTTCACGCTATGGCACAAGACGTTCCGCCTCAGCTACACGGCACGCATGCCACTCATCGGTATGGGATTCTCGCCCAACTACGGTCAGTCGTACTACGAGATATTCCAGCGAGGCAACAACGACCACAACGTCGTCTTCCGCTCCGTTGCCACACCACAACTGCGCCACCAACTGGCACTGGACGTACCCGTCAGCAAACGGGTGGCGATAAGAGTCGGCTACCTCGGCGACTACCGGCAGGCTACGCCCAACAACCTCAAGCAACACTCCTATACCCACGCCGGAGAAATAGGCGTGGTTCTCTCACGCTGATACCTATATAATATATAATGACCGCACGTACATTATACATACATGCACACCGCGCCGTCAGCCTCATCCTCTTGGGACTGACCTCACTCGCCGTCACCTCCTGCGTCGACGTGGAGGAACAGGACAACACCGCCAAGGGCAACATGGAAGCCCTCTGGACGATAATGGACGAACACTACTGCTTCTTCGCCGAGAAAGAAGCGGCATTGGGAGTAAACTGGGACGACGTGCACACACGCTACACCGAGCAAGTGACCGACAACAAACTCTCCACGGCACAGCTCTTCGAACTGCTCTGCAGTATGATAGGCGAACTGCGCGACGGACACGTCAACCTCTCAGCCTCGTTCGACTACGGCCGCAACTGGTCGTGGAAAGAGGACTACCCCACCAACTTCTCCGACACACTGCAGCGACGCTACCTCGGCACAGACTACCGCATAGCCAGCGGACTGCGCTACCGCATACTCGACGACAATACCGGCTACGTCTACTGCCCCACCTTCGAGAGCACCATCGGCGACGGCAACCTCGACGAGATACTCCTATACCTCATGCCCTGCGACCGCCTCATCATAGACGTTCGCGGCAACGGCGGCGGTATGCTGACAGAGGCACAAAGACTGGCAGCACGCTTCACCGATGAACGACGCCTCGTCGGATACATGCAGCACAAGACCGGCACGGGACACAACGACTTCTCCGACCGTGAGGAACAGTGGATAGCCCCCTCCGCCGGCATACGATGGCACAAGAACGTCCGCGTCCTCACCAACCGCAGCGTCTACAGTGCCGCCAACGAATTTGTCAAGTACATGAAGTGCATGCCCAACGTCAAAGTGGTGGGCGACACCACAGGCGGCGGAGCAGGAATGCCGTACGTCTCCGAACTGCCCAACGGATGGTCAGTACGCTTCTCAGCCTGCCCCATGTTTGACGCACAGGGCAACAGCACCGAGCAGGGCATCGCACCAGACGTAAAGGCAGACATCACCGACGACGACTTCGCCAAGGGTCTCGACACCATCATTGAAACTGCAAGAACATTATAACGTAATACCCATGCTCACAGACACCATCATATCAGCCCTTACCAACGTCTTCGCCATATTCTGCTCGCTGGGAGACGTAGACCGCAACGAGGCAGAGCAACGCTTCGGCGAGTACCTCAAGGAACACTTCGGTGTCAATGACACGGACGAATACATCAGACTCTACCAGGACCTTGCCGACTTCTACACCGACCTGCCATCTATCGACCACGACAGGATACTGACGGACATCTTCACCAACCTGCGCAAGGAGATAAAGCGCAGCGAATGTCTGCTCACATACCTGCGACTGCTGGAGTTCTGCAGCGTCACACTGAACAACTTCAACCCCGACAACCGCATCTTCAAGTCTGCCGCAGAGAGTCTCGACATCTCGCCGAAAGAGCGCATACCATTGGTCAACTTCATCGCTGCACGAGAATGCGACGAGGTGAAAAACATCCACCTCAACGGTTTCGAAGCACCACTGAAGACCATGTTCCTACAAAACGACAACCTGTTGGTGTTCAGCTACGACGGTGAAGATACTGCACACGTCTACTACAACGGAGTGCAGATAAAGCGCGCCACGTACCAAGTGATGGAAAACAGCGGTGTACTGAAACAAGCCGCCACGGGCAGCAGCGTCTACTACTCGCTACTCAGGCGAGCCTTCTCCAACGACTTCACAGCAAACGCCAACATACACTTTGCCGGCCGCGACATCGACTTCACCTTCCCCAACAGCACCAACGGCGTGCACGACTTCTCGTTCGACCTCCACAGCGGCGAACTCGTGGCCATCATGGGCGGATCCGGTGCCGGCAAGACAACACTGGTGTCCATACTCAACGGTACGCTGAAACCACAGCACGGCAGCCTGACCATCAACGGATGTCCCATCACCAGCGACAACGTCAGCGACCTCATCGGCTTCGTACCGCAGGACGACCTACTCATCAACGAACTCACCGTCTACCAGAACCTCTACTACACCGCCTGCATGTGTCTCGGCAACCTTACAGACGCAGAACGCAAAGCACGCGTCGACAAGGTGTTACGGGAACTGGGACTGTCACAGATTAGCAACCTCACCGTCGGTTCGCCCATAAAGAAAGTCATCTCCGGCGGACAACGCAAACGCCTCAACATCGCACTGGAACTGATACGCGAACCCGCCGTGCTCTTCCTCGACGAACCCACATCGGGACTCTCCTCCGTCGACACCGAGAACGTCATACACCTGCTCAAGGAACAGACACTGCGCGGCAGACTCGTCGTGACGAACATACACCAGCCCTCGTCCGACGTCTACAAACTCTTCGACCGCCTATGGATGCTCGATGCCGGCGGCTACCCCGTCTTCGACGGCAACCCCATCGACGCCATCACCCACTTCAAACGCGCCGCCAACTACGCAGACTACAACATCAGTATGTGTCCAACGTGCGGCAATGTCAATCCCGAAGTGGTGCTCAACATCATTGAAGAACGCGCCATCGACGGCACCGGTCAATACTCCGCCAACCGTAAGGTGACACCGCAGCAATGGCACGAGAAATATCTCCTGGGGCGCAAGCCATTGGAAGAAAAAATCGCCACGACAGACATCCCGCCGTCAGACACCTGCCGTCCCTCACGTCTCAAGCAATGGTGGATATACCTGCGGCGCGGCGTGGCAGCAAAGGCAACCAACAAGCAGTACCTGCTGCTGACGCTTCTCACTTCGCCACTGCTCGCACTCATCTGTGCCCTGCTCACACGCTACTCACTGCCAGAAGAAGAATACACCCTGCTCGGCAACAACGACTTCATCATCTACATCTTCATGGCAGTCATCGTCGCCACGTTCATCGGCATGATAGGCACGGCAGAAGAGATAATACGCGAACGCGCACTGCTGAAACGCGAGGCATTCCTGAACCTCAGCTACAGCAGCTTCATCTGGGCTAAGGTAGCGCAGCAGTCAGTCATCACGGCCGTGCAGACCCTGCTCTTCGTTCTCGTAGGCAACGCCGTCATCGGAGTCGGCATCGACATGCTGCCCGTATGGTGGGGAGTGCTCTACCTCACCGCCATGCTCGCCAGCGTCACGGGACTGTTCCTCTCACAACTGTTCAACACCATCGTGGCCGTTTACATCAGCATTCCGCTGCTGCTCGTGCCGCAAATACTACTCTGCGGACTCGTCGTCGACTTCTCCGACCTCTCCTGGCGCACCAAAGACGGCAACGTCCTCGCCATCGGCAATGCCGTACCCTCACGCTGGGCGTACGAGGCACTGGCGGTAAGCAACTACACCGACAACGCCTACGAATGCGACGTCTTCCCATACGACAAGGAGAAATACGAGAAGATGTACGTGCACCAGGTGTTCATCGGAAAACTACAGGAAGCCCTCGAGACAATGGAGGACGCACGGCGCAGACAAGCAGACGACGCAGACGAGAAAGCCACCCTCACCCTCATGCGCAACGAACTGCCGTACATCGCCGAACTGTGCAGCATGCAGCCATACCAAGGAAAGTACGACTACCAGTCGCTGCACAACTACCTTGACGAGGCGGCACGCACCATCGCACCGGCATACAACAAGGCGGCACTGAAGGCCGACAAAATTCTCTGCCAGCGCAAGGACGAACTGCGCGAGTTGAAACGCAACCACTGCAACACGCAACTGGAAAATAAACTCGCCGGACTCAACCCGACGACAGACAACTGCGCTATCGTGGACGGACACATCATACCCACTGCCGGATGGGTGTACCTCACGCCACGCACCAACTGCGGCAATGCCCCATTCTACAGCAGCGAGAAACGCATCGGTCCGCTCACCTTCACCACTCTGACGTACAACATGATGGTAATGGGACTCATGACTATCGTTGCAATAATGGCATTAATACAAAATATACCGAGCAAACTGACATTTTTGCGCAAATATTTTGAGCATTACAAGAAATTTGCTTAACTTTGCGAAAAATGTAAACATACATCAAGAACACATTATCTACACAACATGAAGACAATAAAGACACTGACAGCCATCACCCTCGCTGCACTCTCGTTCACAGCCTGTGGCAACAAGACTACGAAAGATCTACAGAGCACAGACACCGTATCCTTCGAACAGG
Source organism: Alistipes putredinis (assembly GCA_963602765.1). GTDB lineage: Bacteria > Bacteroidota > Bacteroidia > Bacteroidales > Bacteroidaceae > Prevotella. Next base: position 15,377 of record CAVCKM010000039.1, read on the forward strand.
CTCAGATAGAACTAAAAATCATGGCGGAGCTCGACTCCATCGCTGAACTGTGGAACAATACCCAGCAAGTGCAGACGCTGTACAGCAACGACAAGCTCACACTCACCGACGACGAGAAGAAGGCAAAACCCACATACCTGCTGAAGGCAGAGGAGGTTTCAGACCTCTCACTGCTCTCGCAGAAATACCGCGCCTTCGGCATCTATGCCATGGACCGCGAGATAGCCGACCTCTACAATATGGACGTCACCGACCTTGACGCTGCCATGCAGAAGATAGCTGTGGAGATTGGCGACCCGGCCATCGGCGCCTACTCCAAAGTGGAAAGCAGCAGCGACATAAAGGCATTCTACGTAGCGGAAAAGGATGCAGGACGCGTCAACCTCTTCTGGGAAACAGTAGCGGCTGCCGTCGTGGAAAACCTATACATCATGAGCCAGAACTCAGAGAAGTTCCTCTCCGTCTTTGACGACAAACTGGCCACGGACTTCTCATATCAAATCAACCTGCTGCACATCTCACTCGACGAACTTGCCTCCTACGACAGCAACATCAAGGAACTGGACGAGATGCTGGCCCCGCTGAGCCAACTGAACGCTACCTCAGCAGCACAACTGAAAGAGCAGGTGGGGAAAATCAAACCACAGATTGCCACAATAAGGGCAGAACTTTTGAAATAATATACGACACATGAACAAGAAAAGCATTATACTTGCAGCCGTTTCCGCCCTGATACTAACCGCCTGCGGAGGCCAAAAAAACGGCAACAATGCTGCTGACGACACCGACTCCACCGAATTCAAACAGGAAGAAATCGAAAGTCAGATAATGGCACAGCTTGACTCCATCTCTGACCTGTGGATGACGCTGAAACCTGTAGAAGGACTGTACAACAACGGCAAGATACAGCTTTCCGACGACGAGAAGAAAGCAAAACCGACATACCTGCTGGACGTCAAGGAAGCCAGCGACCTCTCGCTGCTCTCGCAGAAATACCGCGCCATGGGCATGCTCGCCGTAGACAGGCGCATCCTGCAGCTTTACGACGAGGAGACGGATGTCGTTGACGCTGCACTGGCAAAACTGGCCACCGAAGTCGGCGACCCGGCAATAAAAGGACAGAACTCCTCCGACCTAGAGTACATCAAGGCTTTCTACAACAACGAGAAAGAAGGCGGACGCCTCAACCTCTTCTGGGAAATGGCATCGGCAGTCATAGTGGAGAACCTGTACGTCGTTTCGCAAAACTTGGACAAGTTCATACTCATCTTCGACGACAAGCAGGCTTCCGACCTCTCCTACCAGATAGCCCTCCTTAAGCTCTCGCTCGACGACCTCGCCACCTACGACAACAACATCAAGGAACTGGACGAAATGCTGGCACCGCTCAACGAACTGAACGCAGCCACCGTCAACGACCTCAAGGAGCAGCTGAAGAAGATGAAGCCGCAGATAGAAACCATTCGCGGACAACTGCTACGCTAACACAATAGACAAACACAAAAGGGGGACTCCATCAGCTGGAGTCCCCCTTTTTTTTGCGTCACGCACAGATAATCCTTCGCGCGATAACACACTGGTTTTCACGCTATTAAGAAAAGCCTTGTCCCCAAGCCGCGGGCATCCTGTCCCCGAGCCGTGGGCATCGCGTTCCCGAGCCGCGGGCATCGCGTCCCCAAGCCGCGGTCACTTTAAGGTAACTACTCTTGCGTTTTTTAGTTTAGTAAGATTCTTATACCAGTTCGATGCCGTTCTCGGTGATTACTATGAGACGGCGCTTGTAGAGTTCGCCTACGGCTTGTTTGTAGGTGCGCTTGCTCACCCCGAACTGCTCCTTTATCTCCTCGGCATCGCTCTTGTCGCCAAGGCGACAGCGGCCGCCCTGCGTCTGCAGATAGCGCAGGAGGGTCTCGGCGAAGTCGACGGTATGGTCGTGGTGCTTCTTCTGCAGGGAGACGTCCACCTTGCCGTCAGGACGTATATTGGTGATGTAGCCCTTCACCTGGTCGCCAGTATGCAGGTTGCGGAATACCTGCGTGTCGTAGATAAGTCCGCTGTACTTGTTGTTGATGATGACCTTGAAGCCGATGTCCGTCTTCTGCCACACGAGCAGGTCTACCTCCGTGCCTATCTTCATCGGTTTGCCGTCCTCGTCCAGCAGCGGCGGCTGACTGAGGTAACGCTCCACCTTGGCGGAGGCAACGATGCGGTAGCTCTCCTCGTCCACGTGGACGTGGACGATGTACGAGCGTCCCTTTATCATGCGCAACTTCTGCTCGCGGAACGGGCAGAAGAGGTCCTTCATCAAGCCCCAGTCGAGGAATGCCCCGAACTCATTCACCCACGAGCACTCCAGGTAGGCGAAGTCGCCCACCATCGCCTTCGGCTCCAGCGTGGTGGCAATGAGGCGTTCCTCACTGTCGAGGTAGAGGAAAACGTCTATCTCGTCTCCAACCTTGAGGTCTTCGGGCACGTAGCGTTCCGGCAAGAGAATCTTGCCGTCGTAACCGCCGCCTTCGAGGTACATGCCGAAGTCGACGCGCCAGGCAGCCTTAAGCCTGTTCTTCTGTCCCAGTTTCAATTGTGCCATCTACGATGTGTATTGTTCTGTCTGTTATACTTGCCAGCGTCTCGTCGTGAGTGACGATGACGAAGGTCTGTCCCAATTTGTCGCGCAGGTCGAAGAAGAGCTGGTGCAGCTCCTGCTTCGTCTTTGAGTCGAGCGAGCCTGACGGTTCGTCGGCGAAGACGACGGCAGGCTTGTTGATGAGCGCGCGTGCCACGGCGATGCGCTGCTTCTCGCCGCCGGAGAGCTCGGCGGGCTTGTGATGGGCACGGTCGGAAAGACCGAGGAACTGCAGCAGTTCGCAACAGTGCTCCAGTGCTTCCGACTTCTTCTTGCCTGCGATGAGTGCCGGCATGATGATGTTCTCCTCTGCGGTGAACTCGGGGAGCAGCTGGTGGAACTGGAAGACGAAGCCGATGTTGGCGTTGCGGAAGTCCGACAGCTTGTTGCTTGACAGCTTGCTGATGTCCGTCCCGTTTATCCACACCTCGCCGCTGTCCGCGCGGTCGAGCGTGCCCATTATCTGCAGCAGCGTCGTCTTGCCGGCACCGCTTGGTCCTACGATGCTGACCACCTCACCCTTCTCGATGGTGAGGTCGATGCCCTTCAGCACCTGCAGCTTCCCGTAGGATTTTGTTATGTTCTTTACCTGTATCAATTATGAATTAAGTATTATGAATTATGAATTACCTAAAGAATCCGTTGTCCGCCTGCTTCTCTGCCACGGTGTGCGTAGCGGCTGCAGCACCGACTTCGGCCGGTAGCCATACGTCCATGCCGCCCTTTTGGCCGCGGTGGTCCCATGCGTAGTATGGGATGAGAGTCAGCGTGGCATCAGCCGTCTTCAGTTTTCCGTCCGCACCGATGGAGAGCGTCTGCGCTTCGGTAGTAATAGGCAGCACGTCGTGGCCCTTTACTATGCTGACGGGCTGTGCACCCATCTTCAGCACAGGACGCTGGTTGAGCAGGTAGGTGGCAACGTCGTACTTGTTGTCCGGCCACTCCGCACAGTAGACCAGCGGACCGCGCTCTACGGCGAGTCTGCCACGGTCTGCCTCCACAGCCTTGTTTGCCTGCACCAGTCGCGGCTGCATGTCGAAATGCAGTGTCACGACGTCACCTTTCTTCCATTTTCGAGACAGAACGACGTAGCCGTTGTCCAACTTCGTAGCGTCCACCGCCTTGCCGTTGACGCTGACTGAGTACGACAGTTGCTTGCCGTCTACATATCTATATAGGTCGCTCGGGACGACAGCACCCTGCACCCAGCCCGGTATGCGTATGCGCATTGCCATCTCGCCGGAGCCTTTCTCTATGCTGATACGCACGTCGCCATTGGACGGATATTCCGTAGTCTGCTTCACGGTGAACTTCTTGCCTGCGACGTTGAGCGTGGCGGTGTTGCCCATGAAGAGGTTGACGTAGAGACTGCCGTCCTTCACGGCATACACGTAGCCGGGCAGCGACGGTATGAAACGGCAGATGTTGGACGGGCAGCAGGCACAACCGAACCACGGTTTGCGGGCGTACTGCTTCTCCTGGGTGGTAGAGAGCGGATTGGGGTAGAAGAACCCGTTGCCCTCGATGGAGATGCCTGAGATGAGCGCGTTGTACAGGGTGCGCTCCAGTACGTCGTAGTATTTCGACTCACCGTGCAGGAGGAACAGTCGGTAGTTGGTGTACACGTGACCTATCTGTGCGCACGTCTCGCAGTAGGCAGAGGCGTTGGGCAGTTCGTAGTTGTCCCCGAATGCCTCACCTTGATGGCGCGCCCCGACGCCACCCGTGATGTAGTATTTCTTCTGCGTTATGTTGTCCCAGATGCGGTCGATGGCGTGTATGTATGCGGTGTCACCTGTGAGGGCAGCCACGTCAGCCATGCCGCTGTACATGTATTCGGCGCGCACGGCGTGACCTACGGCTTCACGCTGCTCTACCACTGGCTCGTGCGCCTGCGAATAGAGGTCCCTGCGTGCTGTCTTGCCTCGCATGTCGAGGAAGTACTTTGCCTGCTCGAGATATTTCTTGTTGCCCGTAACGAGATACAGTTTACAGAGACCCATCTCGGCTATCTGATGGCCCGGCACTACGTGCACCTGATTCTCTCCGGGACCCACCTCGCGGCACACGCAGTCGGCGTAGCGTATGGCGATGTCGAGGAACGAGCGTTTGCCCGTTGCTACGTAATGCGCGCAGGCTGCCTCAAGCATGTGGCCGAGGTTGTAGAACTCATGGCTGAGTTCCTCCACCTTCTCCCAACGTTTGCTGCCAGCCCACAGGTGCGGCTTGGACGGCGATTTGGTACGTGGGGTATAGAGGTATCCGTCAGGCTCCTGGGCACTGCCGATGACGGTAATCACGCTGTCGACATACTTGTCCAGCCGGCGACCGTGGTACTTGGCGTTGGGGTATGTCTGCAACAGGTAGCTGGCACCTTCTATGGTTTTGTACGGGTCGGTATCGTCAAACGAGAACGTCCATGCCGTGTCGGGGTATTCCTTCGTAGGGTCTGCCAAGTGCTTGGCGGCATTGGTGAAGTTGGTGTAGCGTCCCGTCTCCTCGCACTTGTCGAAGGCGAGCGGGATGGTGACGTCACGACTTGCCTGCAGTCGCGGACTCCAGAAGCTGTCGTTGACCTTCACCGAAGTGAACGGCACCGGCGTGATGGGATACTGCGCCTTTGCTGCCACTGCAGCAAAGAGCAGGAGAGTAGAGATTAAGATCTTGGATTTAGTCATAGGGGAAATGATTTCAATTCATACTTCACAATGTATTGTGAAGTATGAATTATGCATTAATATTGTTATTCCGGGTTATACCCAAAGCTATTGAGCTCACGTTCGTTGGAGCGCCAGTCTTTGTCTACCTTCACGAAGGTTTCGAGATAGATGCTCTTGTCGAAGAACTTCTCGAGGGCTTTTCGCGCTTCGGTGTTCACCTTCTTGATGGCGACGCCCTGGTGGCCGATGATGATGCCCTTCTGCGAGTCGCGCTCCACGTAGATGGTGGCGGTGATGTGGATGTTGCGGTCGGTCTCCTTGAACGACTCGCAGCGCACCTCCACGGCATAGGGTATCTCCTTGTCGTAGTAGAGAAGGATCTTCTCGCGGATTATCTCGGTGACGAAGAAGCGGGCTGGTTTGTCTGTCAGCTGTTCCTTGTCGAAGAACGGCGGCGAGTCGGGCAGCAGCTCCTTGATGCGGTTGAGCAGTATGTCCGTGCCGAACTTGTTCTTGGCGGATATGGGCAGTATCTCGGCGTTGGGCAGGAGCGAGTGCCACTTCTCCACGATGTCGCCGAGCTGCTTCTGGTCGCTCTGGTCTATCTTGTTGATGAGCAAAATGACGGGGATGGTCTGCTTGGCCACCTTGTCGAGGAAGTCCTTGTTCTTCTCCGGATTCTCCACCACGTCAGTGACATAGAGAAGCACGTCGGCATCCGTCAGTGCCGACTCCGAGAAGGCGAGCATCGACTCCTGCAACTTATAGTTCGGCTTGAGCACTCCCGGGGTGTCGGAGAAGACAATCTGCATCTCCGGGGTATTGACGATGCCCATGATGCGGTGGCGGGTGGTCTGCGCCTTGAACGTGGCGATGCTGATGCGCTCGCCCACGAGTTGGTTCATCAGTGTCGACTTTCCCACGTTGGGGTTGCCCACGATATTTACAAATCCAGCTTTGTGCATGTATGCTTGTTTGAGGTTTATTTGTACAAATCTATCGCAAAGTTACAGCTTTTTATAGAAACAAGCAAAGATTGCTTGGTAATTTGAAAGAAAAGCTTTAGTTTTGCATACAATTGTTGAAAACACAACAGTGAAGGGCAATAAATTTCCCTAACGCACGTTACTATAATGCATATACACCACAAGGGGAACCAACCAAGATTCTCCACCATAGAAAAAGTATGAAAAAAGTATTTTTTATATCCCTCCTTAACCTGTTTCTACTGGCTTCTGCCACAGTACTGGCAGGCATGACGGACAGCCAAGTCATCGCATTTGCCCAAAAGGAATTGAAGGCTGGCACATCGCAGGCGCAAATTGTAACAAAACTGATGCAAAAAGGAGTTGACATCAGCCAGATACGCCGCGTGCGGGAGAAGTACTCAAAAGAGATGAAAGGCAGCGAACAAGGGCTGGATGACGACGACACAAAGAAAAGCTCCAGCAACGAAGCTCTGCGCACAAACAACGGAGACACCAAGGAGGACATAGCTCTACGAAAACTGACCAAAGCCACCAACAGGCAGCAAAAATCATCCGGCTCCAGCATACTCACCAACGGCAACAACACGGCAAACAGCAGTATGAATATGGGATTGAGCGAGCTTTTGAAAAAAAAAGAAGAGGCACTGTACCAGGGGCACAAGGTGTTCGGACGTGACATCTTCAACCGCGACGACCTTACCTTTGAGCCCGTCATGAATATCGCTACGCCGCAGAACTACGTCATAGGCCCCGGCGACGAAGTGAAGGTGGACATATATGGTGCTTCGCAAGACTCCAACACATACACCGTAAGCCCCGACGGCGACATAACCATCGACGGCTACGGACCGGTAAACCTCAGCGGACTGTCCGTCAGTCAGGCAAACGCCCGTCTGCGCTCTACCCTTGGCTCGCGCTACAGCAGCAGCAGCATCAAGATGAGTCTCGGACAGACACGCACCATCAGCGTCAACGTCGTAGGCGAGGTGCGCACGCCGGGTACGTTCACCCTCTCGGCATTTGCCAACGTATTTCATGCGCTGTATATGGCAGAGGGGGTCAATGAGATTGGTACGTTGCGTAACATAAAGGTGTACCGCCGCGGCAGACTTCTCTCCACGGTGGACGTGTACGACTACCTGCTTAACGGCAAACTGACGGGCAACGTACGTCTGGCTGACGGCGACGTCATCGTTGTCGGGCCGTTCGACAGCATGGTGGACATCAGCGGCAAGGTGAAGCGTCCGATGTTCTACGAAATGAAGAAAACGGAGAGCCTCAGCACACTGTTGAAATACGCCGGCGGCTTTGCCAGCGGCGCATACACGAAGACGGTGCGCGTAAGACGCAGCAGTGGAGCGAAGCGGTCCATCTTCAACATAGGCGAGTTTGACATGACATCATTCCGCATGGCGGACGGCGACGTGGTAAGCGTCGACTCCACCCTGGACCGCTACGAGAACATGGTAGAGGTGAAGGGAGCCGTATTCCGTCCCGGCATGTACCAGTTGGGCGGAGAGATAACAACGGTACGCAGCCTGTTGGAGCACTGTGACGGCGTGACGGAGGATGCCTTCACCGCACGCGGCGTGATGCACCGCATGAACGCCAACCGTACGCTGAAGGTTATCAGCGTCGACGTGCAGGGCATACTCAACGGCACCGCACCGGACATAGCACTCGAAAACGAGGACGTGCTCTTCATCCCGTCGAAGACGGAGGAGCAGACCAACCGCACCATAACGATTCACGGCGAGGTGCAGTACCCCGGCATCTACCCATACGCCGACAACGAGACGCTGGAAGACTTCGTGCTGCAGGCTGGCGGACTGAAGGAGGCAGCCTCAACGGTGAAGGTAGACGTGGCACGACGCATACGCAACCCATACGCCTTCACTCCAGACTCCGTCGTAGCACAGACCTTCACCTTCGCACTGAAGGAGGGATTCGTCGTTGACGGCGTACAAGGCTTCGTGCTGCAACCGTACGACGAGGTGTACGTACGCAAGAGCCCGGGATACTCCACACAGCAGAATGTCACCATCAGCGGCAACGTAAACTTCCCCGGCACATACGCCCTGAACAAACGCGAATCGCGGCTCTCGGACATCGTGATGGCGGCTGGAGGCACAACCAAGAACGCATACATAAAGGGAGCACGACTGGAACGCCGCATCACACCAGAGGAGCGCATACGCATGAACCAAGTGCTGCAAATGTCCAAGCTGAACAACAACGGCGACACCATTGACGTACGCAAACTGAACATCGGCGACACATACTATGTCGGCATACAACTCGACAAGGCACTGGCAAACAAGGGCAGCGACTATGACCTCGTACTGCGCGAAGGCGACCACATCATTGTGCCTGAGTATACTAACACGGTGAAGGTAAGCGGCAACGTGCTTTACCCCAACACCGTGGCATACGTAAAGGGCAAGAGCGCAAGCTACTACATCAACCAGGCTGGCGGATACGATGTCCGGGCACGCAAAGGCAGCACATACATCGTACACATGAACGGCACCGTAAACCAGGTGGGGAAAGGCGAAAAGCCTACTCCAGGCTCGGAAATCATCGTACCGACAAAGCCAAAGTCCGACCCGGCAAAACTGACGCAATGGCTGGCCATCGGCACCTCGGCCACATCGCTGGCCACAGCACTGGCCACAATCGCAAATCTCGTAAAGAAATAACCAACATAAAGACTCTATCATCATGAAAATAGCAGTAGCAGGAACAGGATACGTGGGGCTCAGCATGGCGACACTGCTCTCACAGCACAACGAGGTGACGGCAGTGGACATCATCCCCGAAAAGGTGGAGAAGATAAACAAGCGCATCTCCCCCATACAGGACGAGTACATAGAGAAGTACTTCGCCGAGAAACAGCTCAACCTCACCGCCACGACGGACGGAGCGGCGGCGTACCGCGACGCTGACTTCGTGGTCATCGCCGCCCCCACCAACTACGACCCCGTGACAAACTGCTTCGACACGCACTGCATAGAGGATGTCATAGACCTTGTGCTACAATGCGGCTCCGAGGCCACGATGGTGATAAAGAGTACCATCCCCGTGGGCTACTGCCGTTCGCTGTACGTGAAATACGCAAAGAAATTCAAGGAAGAGGGTGCCGGGACCACCAAGAAACTGCGCCTCATCTTCTCGCCCGAATTCCTGCGCGAGAGCAAGGCACTATACGACAACCTCTACCCCTCGCGCATCATCGTGGGCTACCCCAAGCAGATGGACGACAAGGAGTTCAGCGAAGAGAACGCCGCCATCAGAGCCATAGCAGGCAACCACCTCGAAGACGCTGCACACACCTTCGCACAACTGCTGCAACAGGGAGCATTGAAGGAGAACATCGACACCCTCTTCATGGGCATGAAGGAGGCGGAGGCCGTGAAGCTCTTCGCCAACACGTATCTGGCCCTCCGCGTGTCGTACTTCAACGAGCTGGACACGTACGCCGAGATGAAAGGACTGGACACACGCGCCATCATCAGCGGCGTGGGACTGGACCCGCGCATCGGCACGCACTACAACAACCCATCCTTCGGCTACGGTGGCTACTGTCTGCCGAAGGACTCCAAGCAGCTGCTCGCCAACTACCGCGACGTGCCCCAGAACATGATGACTGCCATCGTGGAGAGCAACCGCACCCGCAAGGACTACATAGCCGACGCCGTGCTCCGCAAAGCCGGATACTACGACTACAGCACCTGCAACCAGTACGACTCGCTCGCCCACACTGCCGAAGCCCCCGTCATCGGCGTATACCGGCTGACCATGAAGTCCAACTCCGACAACTTCCGCCAGTCGGCCATACAGGGCATCATGAAGCGCATCAAGGCAAAGGGAGCCACCGTCATCATCTACGAGCCCACCCTACCCGACGGCACCACCTTCTTCGGGTCAAAGGTAGTGAACGACCTCGCCGCCTTCAAGAGCCAAAGCCAAGCCATCATAGCAAACCGCTACGACTCCGTCCTCGACGACGTAGAGCAGAAAGTCTATACGCGCGACATATTCAGAAGAGACTAAAACATTATGACTGACATTGGCATAACAGACACGAGAAGATGACAGAGTTGGCAAGATAATAGACAAATCCAACACCCCCAAAAAATAGGAGAAAACTAACTAACAATGGGAAAACAGTTATATTCAAAGCATAATTTTCTTTCCGAGTCACTGCTAAATGATGTGAAGCACATCATTGACAGTGGCCGGCAGCAAGCTTATGCAGCAATAAACAATGCAATGACAATGACCTATTGGAAAATAGGAAAGCGTATTGTTGAAGAAGAGCAAAAAGGAGAAATTAGAGCGGAATACGGGGAAAAAGTCATCAGTCGACTATCCGAATATCTGACTAAAGAATATGGAAATGGTTTCAGTAAACGTTATCTTGCATATTTTAGAAAGTTTTACATTACCTTTCCTGAGCCTCAGATTTTGCAAACGTGTTTGCAAAATCTGAGATGGTCACACCTTCGGAAGAACAACTTCGAAAAGAGATAGAACGCCAGAAAGAAATCTTCAGCTTACAACATAACTTATAAAATGCCTCCAAGAAGCATTAAAAAGTTACAGTCTTTAGACTTGATTACTCGCACAGGGTCTGACAAGAACGGAATATGGAAGACAGAATGACATAACCCTTTGCAAATTAGGAAAATCGAATAATAAAAATCAAGCAATGTGTCAACGTACCAGTCCCTGTGATTCTTTAAAATAAATACAAACTATCCGTATGGAAAGAGAACCATCTTCCTCACGTACTATTCTTTTGATAAAGAACATTATTGCTTCGTTCATTGTCAAAGGAGGGGTCGCTGTTGTCGTTTTGCTGATGGTTCCACTTACGCTAAAATGCCTTGGGAACTATCAAAATGGAGTCTGGCTAACCATAAGCAGTATGCTTGTATGGATTGACCAGATGGACATCGGACTAGGCAATGGGCTTCGCAACAAACTTGCCGTACTTATGGCTCATGGCGAGAAAGAACAGGCACGCAGTTTAGTCAGTTCAACAATGGCTATGTTGGCAGTCATTATTTTCCCTATTCTAATAGCTCTCTGCATACTTATATGGTTTGGGAACGTTTACGCCTTGCTTAACGTTATCCCCTCCATCATCCCAGAACTTCGACTAGCCCTGCTAACGGCTGTAGTACTCGTATGTATGACATTTGTACTGAAGTTCATCGGCAACGTCTATATGGGTATGCAACTACCAAGCGTCAGCAACTTGCTTGTTGCCCTAGGTCAGACACTTGCCATGATACTCACATGGGGACTATACCGTAGCGAAAATGCCACATTCATCCTCGTTGTAGCAGTAAATACAGCAGCTCCACTTGTTGTATATCTCTTGGCATACCCCTACACATTCTATAAAAAGTTCCCATTTTTAAAGCCGGATATAAAATGTATCAACATAAAATCTGCAGTATCTCTGGGCAATCTAGGAATAAAGTTTTTCTGGCTCCAGATTGCATCTCTACTCCAATTCATGACATCCAACATGCTAATATCGCATTTCTTCTCGCCCGAGATGGTTACACCGTACCAAATATCCTACCGATACATGAGTATAATGATGGCTGTATTCTCCGTTGTATGCATGCCGTTCTGGAGTGCCACTACTGATGCATACGCACAAGGAGACATGAACTGGATACGTAAAGCTAACAGCAAACTAAATTTGTTCATTCTGCTCATAGCACTCGCACTAATTGTCATGACTATAGCCTCCCCATTTGTCTATTCC
>CAVCKM010000040.1:0-8625 GCA_963602765.1 Alistipes putredinis
CTATTATGATAATCGCCATGGTCACTATCACATATATGATAAAAACTCACGACATTTTGTTGCATACGATGTGGCTGGTATGAAATTAAGCATCGGCGGCTTTGTGGAGTTTTCTCCTTTGATACCGAAGTTTAGTAAGTTTAAGTCTGCAGTTGTGACGAAGAGCTTACAATTTGCTGCAGGGGTGTCTCAGTTTGGTACTTTTTATATAGAGGTTCTTGAGATAAACGTCGAAGGCGGATGGTATACCTATTCTGTTCTTTCGGAATTGCCAGAAACAGAGGAAGGTTGGTTTCGTGAGATTGGAAAGTCTTTCCCTGATATATATACTTTGCAGCAGCTCCATGTAGGGCAGAGATTAAGGGCTGTTATGTATCTGAAGCGTTATAAGCGAGGGGAGGAAAAGACTAATTATATTGCTAAATTGTTGGATGTGTGACTTGTTGGTCTTGTTTTGCTATAAAAAACTCACAAAATATTTCATAATATCGTGCATTTTTGTTACCTTTGCAGCGTAATTGTGCGTAAGTATTTTTTTACAATTGTCGAATAAGAAAACAATATATAAAGAATGGAAATTTCACAGATTCAAGATGGTGCCCAGCATGGTGCATCTAGTCTTAACAGTCAGGAGGCATTTTTCCTGAAGTATCGTAAGCAATTCTTAATACTCATAGCAGCTGTTGTTGTAGTAGTGGCAGGTGTTATAGTCTACGAGTCGTTTATAAAGGGACCTCGTGAGGAAAAAGCCTCAACTGCTTTGGCAAAGGCGCAGTCGGCATTTGGACAAGGTGACTACCAGTCAGCGTTAAACGGTAATAAGTCAATGGAAGGATTCCTCGCTGTTTCAGAGAATTATGGTGGCACTGATGCTGCTAACCTTGCTGACCTTTACGCTGGTTTGTGTTATGCAAATCTTGGAAAGTGGCAAGAGGCAGTAAAGAAGCTCGACAGTTTCTCTGGTCAGGGTGACGCAATGATAAGCCCTGCTGCCAAGGCTGCTTTGGGTAATGCTTATGCTCATACGGGTGATATCGACAAGGCTATAACAACTCTGAAGAAGGCTGCAGATATGGCTGACTCAGAGGCTGCTGACAATACTAATATCAGTCTTTCTCCTACATACCTCATACAGGCTGCGCGTCTTTTGGAGAGTCAGGGAAAGAAGGCTGAAGCTCTCGATATTTACAAGAGTGTGAAGGCTAAGTATGTGAATAGCATGGCTGCTCAGGAAATTGATAAGTATATAGAGCGAGTAAGCGAGTAAAACAAACTGGGTTTACTGGCATTATTGCTAAGTATAAAAAGTATAACAGTTACTTATAAAAAAGAACGCAACAGCTCTGAGTACAAGAGGTGTTGCGTTCTCTCTATTTATTATGAAGAACATTTCGTTAATCTGTATGGTAGGTTTGTTGCTGGTTTCTTGCGGTAAGAAAAAAGAGCAAACAGAGGATATAATTGTGGAAAAGGTGGTAGAGAAGCCGCAAGCTTCGGTCAGCCGTATGCCGGATTTGAGACTTGAGGGTACGACCTCTTGGGTAGGCGGCGGAAAGTATTCTTATGAATTGCACCGAACCTCAAACGATTCTTTGAAACTGGTAGAGAACCATGGTGTAAAGTATCATGACAACGAGGTGACGCTGACGGTTCGCAGAAGTGATGGGAGTCTCTTTTTCCAAAAGACATTTACGAAGACTAATTTCGCAAATGTACTGCCATCGTCATTCAAGGACAGCGGTGTGCTGCTCGGTGTGAATTTCGACAAGGTTGAGGGCAATAACATGCTTTTTGTTGCTAGTGTGGGTTCGCCGGATGATACGATGGAGGAGTTTTACAACGTACTGTTGGTGCTGGACAATTTCGGTGCTACCCGTGCGGAAGAGTGTAAGATACCCGAGGAAGTGGAATAGGCACTCCTATTGCAGTGGCTCTTTGAGTATCTTTCCGATGTGTACGCTCTCTGATGCCGCAGCTTCTCTGAGTTGCCGTTCAAAGTGATAAGCGATGCTACCCACGAATGAGCATTCAAGGTCGGGGCGTTGGTAGTGCTTGGTATTGTTGCGGAAGAATGACTTGAAGCATTCAATGACCATGTCGTTGACCCATTCTACATCTGTATGTTTGTGTATGAAGGGCGCAAAGGAGGCAAGGAAGCGGTTGGGCATCTGTTCGCGATAGACTTTCTGTATAATGTCAGGCTGTTTAAGTCCTGTCTCGTTTTCGAAGTCTTCGATAAGTCCCTTGTCGTTGATGCCTTTGTAGAGCATATTGACAAAAGTCTTTCCAAGTACGGCTCCACTTCCTTCGTCACCTAATATGTAGCCCATAGGGGAAACGTTGGTCGTTATCTTTTCTCCATCGTAGAGGCATGAGTTTGCACCGGTGCCAAGTATGCAGGCAATGCCTTCCTTATTCCCGAATAGTGCTTTAGCCGCTCCAAGCATGTCGCTGTCCACTTCTATATTTGCTGCAGATGCGAAGAGTTTCTGTAGTATGGATTTCAGTATTGGGGATTTCTCTTTTGTGCAACCAGCTCCGTAGAAAGCGATGTCATGGATGGCATCTAGGGTGGGGAAGTCCGGGCTGCTGATGAGCTCTTCTTTTATGATACGCTCCATCATGTCGCAAGACATGTGAAACGGGTTTATGCCTTGTGTCGTAATCTTCCATGACTTGTCGGAGTCGTTGATGAGCCATGTAGTTTTGGTGCTTCCGCTGTCAGCTGTAATTTGCATTGTTTTATAAAATCGTTTGGTTGTTTAGTGCAAAGTTACAAATAAAATGTCTACCTTTGTGCTTGAAAACTTAATTTATTGATTCATGGATAAAAATATTTTATTGAAGTTTAAATGTGCCCTGTTTGATTTGGACGGGGTGGTGTTTGATACGGAACCTCAGTATACAGTATTCTGGAGAGGCGAATTCCAACATTATTACCCGGAAGATCCTGGTATGGAGATGCGCATAAAGGGTATGGCATTGACGGAGATATATGAACGTTTCCTGAAGGACTACGAGGCAGAATGGCCCGCCATTACCCAGCGTCTGAATGATTTCGAGGCAAACATGCAATTTGTGTATGTTGACGGCTTTGAGGAATTTGTCAACCTGTTGCGCAACAAAGGCATCAAGACTGCAGTTGTGACTAGCAGCAACCGTGACAAGATGGTGAATGTTTACAAAAAATGCCCGAGATTCAAAGATTATTTTGACCGTGTCTTTACGGCTGAGGATTTTGCCAAGAGTAAGCCCGATCCCGATTGCTATCTGCGTGGTATGAACTATTTCGGGTGTCATGCATCGGAAACAATGGTCTTTGAGGATAGCATAAATGGGTTGAAGTCTGCAAAAGCGTCAGGCGGTTTCGTAGTCGGCTTGACGACATCCAATCCGGAGAGCTTGGTTGGAGAATATGCTGATGTAATGATTCCTGATTATCGTTGAGATAAATAGAAGAATATTATGATGAAGAGATTTCTGCCATTGTGCGCCGCCTTTGCGTTTTGTGCTTGCGGTATGTCGGCTCAGTCTAGTGTAGAGCCAGGTTATTATACAAATTATCATGCAGACTCAGCGTTGATAGCCAAGGCTAAGGCTTGGTTGGCAAAAGGTGAGTGGCGTCAGGGATTTAGGGGGGCTGCTCCACATGAGAGTGTCAACGTGGTTGACTTTTACATGCAGTATCAGAAGAATCCTGAACAGTGGACCAAGTTGTTTAAATATTTGGCGAAGACAGATTTACTGGCTCTTCCCAAGGGTAAACATCCAATACCGGGCAGTGATCTGGTTATAAGTGTAGAGGATTCTCAGAATCAGCCTTTGGAGAAACGCCAGTCGGAAAGTCACTACCGTGGAATAGATTTCCAGTATTGCGTGAAGGGCGTGGAGCGTTTTGGCATCATAGACCACGTTACGTCTGTGCCTAATACCAAGTATCGTCCAGACGTAGTTCATTATAAATACGACAAGTCCCATGCTTTGTTTTATGATTCTACCCCGGACAAGTTCTTCATATTCTTCCCAGGCGACTGGCACATAGCCAAGGTTGCCAATGACTCTTCAGACCAAAACATACGCGTTTGCGTTGTGAAGGTGAAGTGGGTGGAATAACGGAATAGAAGTGTAAACGAAACGGACATATACGAAACAAGCCTCTATCAGCGCATTGCACTTGTAGAGGTTTGTTTCTCGTTTGTCGTTAAGATATGGGGAATTCTTGTATGTATAAGAAGTCCTGTTTATTGTTGGCTGAACTCCTTTATTCGTTGTTCAGCAGAGAGTTTGCAGATGAGCAGTCTTCCGTCGCGTTCTGCCACGATGTAACCGTCCAGTCCTTGTACAACCACTTGTTTTCCGTCTTCTACGTTGATGATGCAGTTGGATGTTTCGTACGTTTTGACGTTCTGGCTGATGATGCCGTTGTTGTTGGCGTCTTTCTTTGAGAGAGTGTGCAGCGACCCCCATGTGCCGAGGTCGCTCCATCCGAAGTCTGCCGGCATGACATATATCTCGTCCGCATTCTCCATGATGGCGTAGTCAACGGAGATGTTCTCACACTCAGCGTATCTTTCGTTGATGATGGTCTGCTCGCGTTCTGTGCCGTAGTCGTCAAGCATTGACTCGAAGATGCGGTTGAGGGCAGGCTGATACATCCTGAAGGCGTTTACGATAGTGTTTACGTTCCAGACGAAGATGCCTGCGTTCCAGAAGAAGTAGTTGTACGAGATATACTTTTTGGCAGTCTCGAGGTTAGGCTTCTCCCTGAACTTTTCTACGCGGAAAATCTCTTTGTTTCTGGCAGAACGTTCTGCGAGGTCTGCCTGTATGTATCCGTAGCCGGTTTCCGGTCTGTTCGGTTTCATGCCGAGTGTCACGATGCCGTCTGTTTCAGCCGAGAACGACAGGGCACTTTTGATGACGCGTTGAAACTCAGTCGTGTTCATCACGATGTGGTCGCTCGGTGTTACGACGATATTTGCGTTCGCATCCTGTACCTTTATTCTGTAGCTGACGTATGCAATGCAAGGGGCTGTATTTCTGCGGCAAGGCTCGCTTAGAATATTGGTAAGCGGAACTTCCGGCAGTTGCTCATGCACGATGCTGACATAGTCGGCATTAGTCACAATCCAGACATTCTGTGGTTCGCAGATGCCCTTGAATCTGTCGTATGTCAGTTGCATCAGCGTTCTACCAGTGCCCAGTACGTCAATGAATTGTTTCGGACATTCGGATGTGCTCATTGGCCAAAAGCGGCTTCCTACGCCTCCGGCCATAATAACAAGGTGGTTCATGTGTAAATTTGGTTGTGTTAATGGTGTGGTCCGAATGCAGATTTATCCGAGGTACTTGATGAGAATCTTAGCATTGCCGCTGTTGCGGAGTTTATTGATGGACTTCTCACGTATCTGTCTTACGCGCTCTCGTGTGAGTCCGAGTTCGTCACCGATTTCCTCAAGTCCTTTTTCGTGGCAACCGATGCCGAAGCACTCGCGTATGATGGTTATCTCGCGGTCTTTGAGAACTCGGCTGAGTACAGCCTCCAACTCCTGCGCCATGGACTCGTGGTCTACGGACTTGTCGGTGCGTGAGTCGTCGCCGCTAGCCATGACATCGAGCATACAGTTGTCTTCTCCGTCCTGGAACGGTGCGTCGATGGAGACGTGGTGTCCGTCCGCCATGAGGCTCTGTCCGATTTTCTCTTCGTCCAGGTTTGTTGCCTCGGAAAGTTCTCCTACGCTAGGGTGACGCTGGTTCTCCTGCTCAAAACGGTTTATCTCATGGTTGATTTTGTTGAGCGAGCCAACCTGGTTCAGAGGCAGACGCACGATACGGCTCTGTTCGGCGATAGCCTGCAGGATGCTTTGTCTGATCCACCATACGGCATAAGAGATGAACTTGAATCCTCGTGTCTCGTCGAATTTCTGTGCAGCCTTAATAAGTCCGATGTTACCTTCGTCAATAAGGTCAGTGAGCGACAGACCTTGGTGCTGATACTGTTTTGCCACAGAGACGACGAAGCGTAGGTTTGCAGTGACTAGTTTGTCAAGAGCGCGGTCACCCTCCGGTCCGCCTTTCTTGATTTTCTGTGCCAATTCAATTTCCTCATCAATCGTGATGAGTGGGGCACGTCCAATCTCTACGAGATATTTGTCAAGTGCTTCACTGGAACGGTTGGTGATACTTTTCTGAATCTTAAGCTGTCTCATTGTCTTCTATATCTTTCCTTTAATGATAATTCTCTATTCGTATACTAGAGTAACGCACAAGTTGTTTTGTATATTGTATCGCACGCGCGAAAATTTCTGCAAAGTTACGAAAATTTCTGCGTAAAAGCGCAGTTTTATGTATATTTAACCGTATTCTTGCTCATTTTTGTTGCAAAACTATTACCTTTGCTAACAATTTCGCAAATAGTATGCCAAAAGATTGACATAATGACAACAAAGAAACAAACGACACCGGCAGTTGCCACAGAGGGCACTGCCTCAGAGAAAAAAGTCCGCAAGCCAGCGGCAAAACGTTCAAATACGAAAAAGAAAACAACTCCTAAAGCTACTGGTGAAACCAATGCGCCAGATGACGCAGCAATGCAGACGCAGGATGCCGCTGCTCAACAAGATGCCATTGTTGCGCAAGAGACAGCAGGACAACAAACGCAAGATGTAGTGGAACAACCATCTGTTGCAAGTCAGAAACCGAATTCCGAAAAAAACACTTTGGCTGACCGTAAGTCCAACAAGCGTTCAGGAGGTCGTAAACAACGTACGGCGAAGCCTCAAGCTGAGCAGGTCGAAACCAAGCAAGAACTGAAGGTGCAGACGGAATCGGCTTTGCAGGATGCAGAGCCTGTGGTCACGCAGGTCGAACCAGATGTGGAGCCTCTCCATGTACAGCAAGTGGAGCAACCGGTAGAAAATCTTGTAGAGACTGAGCCTGTCAAACAGGAAGTTGTTAAGCTGGAGCCAGCTAAGCCGGAATCTGTGAAACAAGAATTAGCTAAGCAAGAGCTGATTAAGTCGGAACCAGTTAAGCCAGTACCAGTTAAGCAGGAGTCTGTTAAGCCAGTACCTCAGCCAGTTGTAGTTCCGGATCTTCCTCAGTTTGAAATTGGTTCTATAGTTGATTTGGCGCAGGCTCCTCAGCGTAGCATAGTTTTGACGGATCAGCAGATCCAGCAGTTGACGCTGGAGGAATTGTCTGAGCGTCACGCTTATCTTCAGGACTTGCTGGCAAGTGTGCTTGATTACGACGTTGTGATAAGCGACACGAATATATGGTTGGAACTCTTTCTGCCAGGCGGTCATGGCGACCAGCGTAATAATGTACGTTTGCAGTTTGAGCGTCAAATGGAGTTTATATCCAAACTGGTGAAGCATCGCGGTTGCCGTTTTATGATGATGGGCGAGACGTATGAAGAGATAGACCGTTTTGCCACGATGCAAGACCCGACCAACCATAAGGAGGCTGATTTCTCCGATAATGTGGTGTGTCTGAATACGGCAGCCCGTCTTGCCAAGCGTCTGATTCTTTCGCAGCAGCGTGAAAATCGTCTGCGTATAGAGGGGCTTGGTGCAGAGTCGCACCATGCGTCCTTTGCTGACCCTGCCATTATCCGCAAGGTTGTGGAATTGTTCTCGGAAGGCAAGAAGGTGCTTCTTATTACAAATGATGCTTCTGTGGCGATTCGTTCAATAGGTCTGTGTGATGACTTGCAGCGTGTCAATGGTGTGGCGGATGAAGTATGGGATTCCGTTTATGCCCCGTTGCGCCCGATGGTGTTCACGTTTGACGACTTGAAACTATTAGATAATTACACGCGCCAGTACCATTATATACAGATGGCGTCCGGAGAACCTTGGATGTATAGAGTGGAGAAGCGCGAGAAGGTTGGTGATGTGGCTCAGCTTGACCTGTGGCTTGAAGCGTTCCGCCCGGGTGACAAACATAGGGGCGACAATTTGTTTACAGACCAGGAAATGCAGATGCTGCAGAAGAAGGAGCAACAGAAGCAGGCTGCCAGTCAGCAGAAGCAGGCATCCGGTCAGCAGAAACAGATGCAGAATCAACAAAAGCAGTCTTCAAATCAGCAGAAGCAGGCATCAAACCAACAGAAGCAGCCTTCCAACCAGCCGAAACAAGGCCGAAATCAACCAAAGCAGAATGACGTGGCTTTGGTGGTTTCCGTTCCACAATCGGTGACTCCTGTCGATGCAGTAAAAGAGTTGCCGGAGGTGAAATCTGAGGTTCCCGTAGTGCCGGAGGAGGCAAAATCTGGTTCTCGCTCCCGTCGTAAGCCGTCTGGACGTGGAAAGAAACAAACGGGCGCAAAAACGGGAAAAACAGCGGAAAATGCCCAAGAAAACTAAGAAAAAGGGCTGAAAAGTAAAAAATCTCGTGCAAATCGAGAAAAAAGTTACGAAAAAGTTTGGGGGATTGCGGAAATAGTCGTACCTTTGCACCGCATTTAAGAAATAACACTCCACGGTGCGTTAGTTCAGTTGGTTAGAATGCCAGCCTGTCACGCTGGAGGTCACGGGTTCGAGTCCCGTACGCACCGCACTTATTTCTCGCAAAAAGCACTTGGTGCGTTAGTTCAGTTGGTTAGAATGCCAGCCTGTCACG
>CAVCKM010000041.1:0-21062 GCA_963602765.1 Alistipes putredinis
ATGTACCCAGGGCGTTGCCCTGGGCTATGGAGTATAGGGCTTTCAGCCCATCGCATTCAATTCGGACAGTCATATAAAAACTGTTCAAGTTATTTTTTACACTTTACTAATAAAATATATACCATCCGGAAGGGAGAATATAATATTAATGGAACCAATTAATGGTCAATTAACGGGCATTAAAGTCTTTAAAAAATCTTCAGAGTCACTAAAAAAGATTTGGTAGTCTTGATTGTTTTGTGTAATTTTGCAAGCAAACTGAACAACTTAATTAAAGGGAGCAACGAAATATGTCCACGGTAATCTATCCATCACCGATTTTCGGACCTGTGCACAGCCGTAGACTCGGCGTGTCGCTCGGCGTCAACCTCATGCCGGCTGACGGCAAGGTATGTACGTTCGACTGCGTTTACTGCGAATGTGGTTTCAACAAGGACTTCCGTCCGCAGCAGAAACGTCCTACACGACAACAGGTGCGCGAGGCGCTGGAACACACACTGCGCAGCAGACACGAAGCAGGCGAGCCGCTCGACGTCATCACCTTCGCCGGAAACGGCGAACCGACAAGCCACCCGGACTTCCCCGGCATCATCGAAGACACCGTGGCACTGCGCAACAGGTTCTTCCCAGAGGCAAAGGTCTCCGTGCTCAGCAACGCTACGCTGATACACAGTTCGGAGATACGCATGGCTCTGCGAAAGGTGGACAACAACATACAGAAACTCGACACCGTAGACCCCGACTACATACGTATGATAGACCGCCCCGTACTGCCATCGTATGACATAGACCGCATCGTGGCAAGCCTGAAGATGTTCAGGGGACACGTCATCATACAGACGATGTTCATGACAGGCACTCTCGTGGAATCGCGACCGCAGGATGCGCACCCCGCGCTGCATATCGATGTGGACAACACCGACGACATGTATGTACTGCCGTGGCTGCGCGCACTGAAAGAGATAGAGCCACAGCAGGTGATGATATACACCATCGACAGGGAGACACCAGACAGCGGACTACGCAAGGCTTCCCCAGAGGTGCTCGACGAAATAAAGGAACGTGTGGAGATGCTCGGCATCCCATGCACCGCAAGCTACTGATTAATGCACCGTGCATTATGAATTCTGCATTATGAATTACACTATATGCTCTACAGTATAGAAAAAATAGCAACGCTTATTGGCGCACGCCGATATGGCACAAAGGAGGCAAACGTTGCCTTCCTGCTTACTGACAGCCGTTCACTCTCCTTCCCGGAGGAGACGCTCTTCTTCGCACTGCGATCAGAGCGTAATGACGGTCACCGTTACATCGCCGACCTCTACCGCCGCGGTGTGCGCAATTTCGTGGTAGAGACATGCTATATCGACTCGCCGAAGAAACTGGAGACCGTCATAGGACAGATGCCGGAGGCCAACGTCCTCGTAGTGCCTTCGCCACTGGCTGCGCTGCAACGACTGGCGGAGAGACACCGCGACGAGTTCAACATACCCGTCATGGGTATCACGGGAAGCAACGGCAAGACGATGGTGAAGGAATGGCTCTACCAGTTGCTCATGCCGTCGATGAGCGTGACGCGGTCGCCACGGTCGTACAACTCGCAGATTGGCGTGCCGCTATCCGTATGGCGTCTTACCGAGGATACCAAAGTAGGCATCTTCGAGGCAGGTATCAGTCAGCCGTATGAGATGCAGCGTCTGGCTGACATCATACAGCCCACCATAGGCATCTTCACCACTCTCGGACAGGCACACCAGGAGAACTTCCACTCGCTCGAAGCAAAGTGCATGGAGAAGTTCCTGCTCTTCAAGAACAGCGAGGTGCTCATCTATCCCGCAGACAACGACATCGTCTTCCGAGTGATGAAGCAGAGCGGTTTCAAAGGCGAGACACTGGGATGGTCGCTGACGGACGAGCGTGCCCCCATGTACGTCAAAGAGATAAAGACTGAGGGAGACGCAGCGCACGTATCCTATATATATAAAGGTACGGAAGGGACATATACGCTGCCGTTCATCAGTGAGGCGGCAATAGAGAACTCTATCGTCTGCGCTACGGCGGCACTCTATATGGGACTTTCACCCGACACCCTTGCAGAACGCATGGAAACACTCGAAACCGTCGCCATGCGACTGGAGGTGAAGGAGGGACGCAACGGTTGCACTCTCATCAACGACTCGTACAACTCCGACTTGGCATCGCTCGACATAGCCCTCGACTTCATGCACCGCCGCCCTGACTGTAAGGGACGCAGGCGAACGTTGATACTCAGCGACATCAAACAGACGGGATTGTCGATGAAGGAGCTGCGCTCGCAGCTCTGCGACATGATAGTGCGACGCGGCATCGACCGCTTCATCGCCATAGGACCTGAGATGCAACAGATGATGGCGGAGGCGGAATCAAGGCAGTTCGCGGTGGAGACATTTGCCTCCACGGACGACTTCCTCGCCAGCGACACCTTCCACGGCATAGCAAACGAGGTGGTGCTCATAAAGGGAGCACGCGCCTTCCTCTTCGACCGTATCACCGAACAACTGGTGGAGAAGGTACACGAGACGACGCTGGAGGTGAACCTCACCGCCGTCGTAGAGAACCTCAACTGGTACAGGGCGAAGATGCGACGCGGCACCAAACTGGTCTGCATGATAAAGGCGGACGGATACGGTGCAGGAGCAGTGGAGATAGCCAAGACGCTGCAGGACCACCAGGTGGACTACCTCGCCGTTGCCGTTGCCGACGAAGGCGTAGCACTGCGCAAGGCAGGCATCACCGCAAACATCATGATAATGAACCCAGAGATGTCGGCGTTCAAGACCATGTTCGACTACGACCTCGAACCCGAGGTGTACTCCTTCCGACTGCTCGACGCACTGAGACATGCCGCACGCCAGGAGGGCATCACCGGTTGGCCGGTGCACATAAAGCTCGACACGGGAATGCACCGACTCGGTTTCCACCCTGTTGACGACATGCCGGCTCTCGTGGACTACCTGAAGAACCAGACCGCACTCATACCGCGCTCAGTATTCTCACACTTCGTGGGCAGCGACGGAGATGAGTTCGACGACTTCTCCGCCCAGCAGTACGACCTGTACCTCAAGGGTGCCGATGCGCTGCAGGATGCCTTCCAGCACCACATACTGCGACATATCTGCAACTCCGCAGGTATAGAGCACTTCCCCGAAAGACAGATGGACATGTGCCGCCTCGGACTGGGACTCTACGGCATCAACCCGCGCAACAACGAGGTGATACACAACGTGTCTACACTGCGCACCACAATACTGCAGTTGCGCAACGTGCCGGCTGGCGACAGCATTGGTTACTCGCGCCGCACCGTACTGACACGGGACAGCGTAATAGCTGCCATCCCTATCGGTTACGCCGACGGCCTTAACCGCCACCTCGGCAACCGCCACGCCTACTGCCTCGTCAACGGCAAGAAGGCGGAGTATGTAGGCAACATCTGCATGGACGTATGTATGATAGACGTCACGGGCATAGACTGCCGAGAGGGCGACACCGTAGAGATATTCGGTGACAACCTCCCCGTCACCGTCCTCTCAGATATCCTCGACACCATCCCGTACGAGGTACTGACAGGCATCAGCAACAGAGTAAAACGCGTGTACTTCGAAGAATAGCTGACGCATAATCGCCGCCTAATGATATGGGTGACGTTAATTGCCGCCTAATGATATTGCCGACTTTAATTGCCGTTAATTGACCATTAATTATTAATTAATTTTTAATTCTGTCCAGATGGAGAAAATAAATATTAATGGATAAAATTAATGGTCAATTAACGGCAATTAAAGTCCTTAAAAAACTCCTTGGCAATTAGAGTCCACGAAAAAAGCCGCAAATCATTTGACGTGACTTGCGGCTTTTGCTATGCGTTTATATGTTGTTTACTTCTTGATGACAACTGGCTTGTACTTTGGTACGAGGAGCTTCATTACTATCCAGCCGATGAGGTATGCTACGGCGCAGACGCAGAAGATGATCATGTAGCCGGCAGGCTTACCCTCGAAGCCCATGAACTGGAATGCGGAGCCCTGCTCTGCAGCGTAGGTGAAGAGGCTACCGGAGCACTTGTTGATGAGGAACGAGCCTATACCGCCTGCCATGGCACCGATACCTGTGATGGTAGCAACGGCTGACTTGGGGAACATATCGCTCACGGTAGAGTAGATGTTGGCGGACCAAGCCTGGTGGCCTGCGCCTACGAGACCGATGATGATGGCTGGCCACCATGCACTGTACTCACCCATTGGCTGTGCGAAGAGCGCCAGCAGAGGGAAGAAGGCGAAGATGAGCATGGCGAGCATACGGCCCTGATAAGGGTTCATGCCCTTCTGCTCTACGAAGAGCTTAGGCAGGTAGCCACCGAACATGGACAATATGGTAACGATGGCGTAGAGGGTGAAGATGAGTGTGATACCCATTGTAGAGTCAGAGGTGTAGCCGTACTGGTCGGAGAAGTATGCCGGAGCCCAGAAGAGGAAGAACCACCATACGCCGTCCGTCATGAACTTACCGAAGGCGAACGACCATGTCTGGCGGTGCTTGAAAGCCTCGATGTAGCTAACCTGTACCTCTTCTTCCTCGGCAGGCTTTGCCTCAACGACAGGCTCGTTCTCCTCGTCCTGGTTGACGTAGTTCAGCTCTGCCTGGTTGACGAACTTTGACTTGGAAGGCTTCTCGTAGAGGAAGATCCAGACACCGGCCCAGATGAAGCCGAGGGCACCGATGATGATGAATGCCATCTCCCAACCGAGAGCCTTGGCAAGCAGAGGTATGGTGGCAGGAGCGGCGAGGGCACCTACGGATGCACCGGAGTTGAAGATAGAAGTAGCGAAGGCGCGGTCCTTCTTAGGGAAGTACTCTGCTGTTACCTTGATGGCGGCAGGGAAGTTGCCTGCCTCACCGATGGCGAGTACGCAACGGCAAGCCAGGAAGGCGTACATGCTGGTGGTGGCTACGATGACAGCGGTGTCGCCAACGACCTTGGAGAGGGCGGCAACGGAACCGAGACCGAGGTACACCTCAGTGAACCAGCCGCAACCGGCGTGCATCACGGCACCGAGAGACCAAATGACGATGGCCCAGAAATAACCCTTCTTGGTGCCCATGAAGTCGACGAACTTACCGGCAAAGAGGTTTGCAATGGCATAGAAGATGGAGAATACGGCGGTGATGTTGCCGTAGATCTCATCGTTCCAATGGAACTCAGGAGAGATAAAGTCCTTCCATGTGAGCGACAGCACCTGTCGGTCCATGTAGTTTACTGTTGTGGCGAAGAAAAGCATCGCACACATGACCCAACGGAAGTTGGTCATCTTGTTTGTTGTAACAGAACTCATTGTTTAGTATGTTTTTTTGTTTAGATTTAACGAGTGCGGTTGTTTAGATTTTCGCTAAGGACGTTCGTTAACAAAGGGATGTAATCAATACATTGCCTGCAAAGATACAAAATAATGTTGAGATAGCGTAATTAGACTTGTTGATGCAATTTCTTTTTAACATCTTTTATGTTCTGCGGCAAGATGAGTCGCATGATAGCCCACCCTATGAGGTACAGGACGGAGAAGATACACATGATGATCATGTATGCCGCCTGCAGTCCGTTGTAGATGCCAAAGCGGAAGTCACTGCCTGCATCGGCAGCGTTGCTGATGATGCTGCCGGCGTTGCTGAGCAGCATGAAGGAGGACAGTCCGCCTGCCATGCCGATGATGCCGGTGACGGTGGCGATGCTCTTGCGGGGGAAGAAGTCGCCGATGAGGGAATACAGGTTTGCCGACCAGCTTTGGTGTGCCGCTCCTTGTAGGCCGATGACGAGTACGAGCAGCCATGGGGAGATGTCGCCGAGCGGTATGGCGAAGGCACCGATGAGCTGTATGCAGGCAAAGAGCAGGAGGGCGCGCATACGTGCCGAGAACGGTGAGACCCCGCGGCGGTTGACGTAGTACGTCGGCAGGTAGCCGCCGGCTACGGCAAGCAGCGTGATGGCGTAGAGGATGAAGATGAGTGACATGCCCATCTGTGAGTCGGTGCTGTAGCCGTATGTCTCCGTGATGTACAGTGGGGTCCAGAAGAGGAAGAACCACCATACGCCGTCGGTGAGGAACTTGGCTCCCATGAGTGCCCATGTCTGTTGCTTGCGCAGGCACTGCCAGATGGTGTAGTTGGTAGTCTCGGGTGACTCCCCTCCTTCGTCGTCCTGTCTGATGTAGGCGTACTCCGTGGCGTTGACGTAGTGGTTGTTCTTGGGGGAACGGTAGAGCATGAGCCACACTATAATCCATAGATACCCTATGCTGCCCACGAGCATGAAGGCTGTCTCCCAGCCGTAGTACTGTGCCGTGACGGGGATGACGATGGGCGAGAGCAGAGCACCGAATGAGGCACCAGTGTTGAAAAGGGCTGTGGCGAAGGCGCGGTCCTTCTTAGGGAAGTACTCGGCGGTGATGTGTATGGCGGCAGGGAAGTTGGCTGCCTGCCCGACGGCCATGACGGCCTGGCAGGCCATGAAGACAATGATACTGGTGGTGGTGACGGGCAGCATCATGGCACTGGCATCGTGCAGCACCTCGATGGCGGCGTCGGAGCTGGTGGTCCAGCAGCCTGTCAGTGCACCGCATACCACGATGCCGCTAAGAACATGCAGCGTGGCACCCATGGTGCATACGAACATGGCGATGGCATAACCGCGTTTTGTACCGACGAAGGTGATGAAGCGTCCTGCCACGAACAAGGCGATGGCGTAGACTAAAGAGAAGAAGGCGGTGATGTTGCTATAGTCCTTCTCCGTCCACCCGAATTCGGGCGCAATATAGCTGTCCCACGTCAAGGACAGCAATTGGCGGTCCATGTAGCAGAACATCGTTGCGAAGAATAGTATGAAGCATATTATCCAACGGTAGCTGGACATTTGTGTGACTCTTATTGGAGACATCTGGTTAGCTCGGTCTTTAGGTTTGTTGGTTTAGATTCAGGTTACTGGTCGAGATACCTTTCAGGTTATGGATTTTAATATAGGTTGACGACAGTCAGTATGGTATAAGCGCAAAGTTAGCAAGAAAAGCCGAGTTGTGCCAAAGGTTACTCTATATAATTCGTTATATTAAGAAACGTTAACACCTAAACCCTAAGAATAACCCCAAAAATGTATTAACTTTGCGCACAAGCAAACTTAAACAGCCAATAAACGACTGTTCCGGGGGCGTGGGTACATGTAATGCCCGCGCCCCTTTTTTACGCCAATGATTGTTTTTACGCCAATGAATATTCAACGTTAATTGCCGTTAATGGACCGTTAATGGACAATTAATTTTTATTCTTTGTTTATGACCATTAATTTTTCTATTTTCGTTACTTGATGCCGAATGGTAAAAAATATTAACGAAT
Source organism: Alistipes putredinis (assembly GCA_963602765.1). Lineage (GTDB taxonomy): Bacteria > Bacteroidota > Bacteroidia > Bacteroidales > Bacteroidaceae > Prevotella. The sequence goes on from CAVCKM010000041.1 coordinate 7,420, forward strand.
AAATTAACGGTCCATTAACGGCAATTAACGTTAAATCTTCATTGGCAATTAACGTCCCAAAATCTTCATTGGCAATTAACGTCCCAAAATCTTCAGCGGCAATTAGTGTCTCCCCGGCAATTAGTGGCGATTAGCACCGCCGGGGGTGACACCATATTCGTCCTTGAAGCATTTGTTGAAGTAGGACGGGGAGGTGAAGCCGCAGTCGTAGGCTACCTCGGAGATGCTCTTGTCGGTGGTGCGCAGCAGTTGCTGTGCCTTGTTGAGGCGCGCCTTGCGGAGGAGCTCTACGGGAGTCATGCCCGTGATGGCCTTTACCTTCCTATATAACTGCACGCGGGAGAGACCGATTTTCTCGCCGATGCGCTCTACGGAGAAGTCAGAGTCGCTCATGCCGTTCTGCACGATGGTCCTCAGTTTGTTGACGAAGGACTGGTCCTTCGGACTCATCTGTTCCTCCGCCTGTCGTTCCTCCTCGTTCTTCTCGCTACTGAAGATGTAGCGCAGCTGCTTCCGCGAGCGCATCAGGTTGTCGACGCGTGCCGCCAGCACCGAGCCGGAGAACGGTTTTGTGATGTACGAGTCGGCACCCGTCTCATAACCCTCCTCGCGCTGGTCGTTGAGGGAGCGTGCCGTGAGGAGAATGACGGGAATGTGGCTCGTCACGGTGTCGTTCTTCAGTTGGCGTGTGAACTCCAGTCCGTCCATGACGGGCATCATGACGTCCGAGATGACCAGTTTGGGCACTTCGCGCCGTGCGCGGTCTAGTCCGCTGCGTCCGTCGGCAGCCTCGATGACGTTGTACTTCTCTTCGAGGATAGACTTGAGGTAGGCGCGCATGCCGCTGTTGTCGTCGATGACGAGGACGAGGGGTTTTGCGTCTGCTTCCTCCGCTTCCGTGATGCGTGTAGCCTTCTCCGCCTCCGTGTCTACGGGAAGGTACGAGTCGTCGTAGAGAGCGTGGTCTACGATAATGGTGCCACGGTCGGGGTTGCGTGTCTCGTCGAAGTCGGGTTGCGTGGTGGGCAGTGTGATGCGGAATGTGGTGCCGCTCTCCTTGTCGGAGGAGACGACGGTTTCTCCATGGTGCATGTCAGTGAATGCCTTGACCAGTGCCAGTCCGATGCCGGTGCCACCGACGGCACCCTGTGCCTGGTAGAAGCGGTCGAAGAGATGCGGCAGTTCGGTGGTGTCGATATACGAGCCTGTGTTGTTCATCTGCAGCGTGCAGACAGCCCCGTCCTGTTGGACAGTGACGGTGATGGTGCCGCCAGCCGGTGTGTACTTCATGGCGTTCGACATGAGGTTGAAGAAGATGTGCGACACCTTCTTGCGGTCGGCGATGATAAGGTCGGAGTCCTTGATGCCGCTCGTGTTTAGCGTGATACCGATCTTGCGCTGCTCTGCTGTGGGCCGGAAGTCGTTGGCCCATAGCGTGATGTCCTCTTTGAGTGAGAAACGGCTGAGGTTCAGCTTCTCCCTGTCGTTCTGCACCTTACGGAAGTTGAGGATCTGTCCCACCAGTCCGATGAGAATCTTCGTGTTGCGCAGCACGAGGTCCAGCGTCTTGCGTTGCTGTCGCGAGAGGGTAGGGTCGTTGAGGAGTTGCTCGGTAGGTCCGGCGATGAGCGTGAGCGGTGTGCGCAGTTCGTGGCTGACGTTGGTGAAGAACTGCAGTCGCGTCTGCGTCATCTGCTCAATCTGCTGGTTCTTGTCCTTCAACTGCCTGTTGATGAGCGACTTGACGTGGTAGGCGCGGATGATGATGACGCATGCGCCTATGAGCAGCAGTGTGAGTATGAAGAAGATGACGAGGTAGACGCGTTGCTTCTTGAAGTCGTGTGCCGTCTGGTCTACGCGACTGCGGAGGGTGGTCAGCTTCTCCACCTGTCGGTCTATCTCGTCGTTCTGCACGAGTAGCACCTTGGCGTTGTCGCTGTTGACGAGAGCCGAGGAGAGCCATGTGTTCTTGTTGTACGGCTTGCCGCGCAGTATGGACATTGCCAGTTGCAGCACTTCGTCGCCCCGTGTGGGATAAATAAAGGAGGCGTACAGCATGCCCTGCTCCACGAGTCGCATACCGCCGTTTGGCAAGGCATCCACGCCGCAGAACTTTATCTGGTCCAGCGGCAGTCCGTGTTTGCTGACTGCTTTGCGTGCCCCCATCGCCATGCGGTCGTTGTGGGCGAAGACGCAGTTGAAGTCAGGACAGTCGGGCGAGGAGAGCAGCGAGTCCATCATGTCGTAGGCGTTCTCGCGGGTCCAGTCCGTGTGCAGCTTCTTTACAATGGTAAGGTTGGGATTCCTGCCGACGATGCTGTCGAAGCCGGCAGCGCGTTCTATGGCAGGCGAGGAGTGCGACTCTCCGTACAGTTCTATGATGCGCAGTGGTGCTCCGGCAGCTCCCGTGGCAAGATATTTTGCCATTGAGGAGCCAATCTCCCTGTTGTCTGTGCCTATATAGGCGGTGAATTTTGCCGACTCCGTCCTACGGTCAAAGAGTATGACGGGAATGCCTGCGTCGTAGGCGCGGTCTATGGCAGGGGAGACGCTGAACTGTCCAGGTGCCACGATGAGCAGGTCCACGTCGTCCTTGACGAAGTCGTCGATCTGCTGCGTCTGTAGCTGGGCGTTGTCGTTGGATGCCTTTATCTGTAGGTCTACGCCGTTATAGAAAGTGGCAGCGAGCAGCAGTTCATCGTTCAGCTTCTTGCGCCATTCGTCATTGGAGCACTGTGACACACCGATGACGTATGTCTTCTTCTCTGCGCTGCATGAAAAAAGTGTTGTTGCCAGTATTAGAAGAAGTAGGTTTAGGTAGGATTTGTAGGTGCTCATTGTCGTACTCTCTTGTTAAGGCTCGAAATAATTATGGCGACAAAGGTACGTTTTTTTCTTTATTCTGCAATAGCGTGGTTAAAAATTTTTCTTAAGTCGTGCAATTATGATACAAGGCGTTGCAATAATGTTACCTTTCTGTTACGTGGTAACAATTTTTAAATGTAAGGAACTCTTTTTTTCGTTCGTTCTACCTGACTGCCAGTAATTTTGCGGCAACAAAACTAACCAAGCAGCGACCATTACCCCACAGATATAAAAGGTCTCAATCTCACTCTAAGACACAGTTTCAAAAAGTGTCCCAGTCTCAAAACTATCAATCTATCAATCTACAATCTTATGATTTCTACAACCATTAATTACAACCGCTACGCCGCATTGGCATTAGCTTCGTTCCTCACCCTTGCGGCAGGAGCACAGGAAGAGACACAGTCGAAGTCGTCTTCAAGTAAAGAAGAAGGCAACCGCAACGTGATGCTCAACGCCTCCAGTGCCAATGGTCCGCGTGAGATACAGATTGGTTTGCCGTCGGCAGACGTCAACGTTCTTGAGAACGGTCTGCCCGTGACATACGCCACCAATCCCCACACCGTCAACTCCACATGGCGTTCAGACGCCAGCCTGTCCCACGTAGGACTGCTGAAGATCTCCGAGACCGCCATCACCACCGGCAACATCGGCTATGCCGTCAACTCCTTCACCCAACTCGGTCAGGACGGTTTCCACGGACGTTTCGACTATAAGGTGAACACGTTCGGCATGCAGGAGTTCTCCGTCAACCTGAACGGCTCGTTCGCCAAGAACTGGTTCTACAGTGCCAATGTATACCAGGACTTCGACCCGGGCACATTCAAGATCAAGTCGTCCGAGAACCAGGACCGCACCCAGATCTACAAGGCAGCAATCAGCCACAAGTACGCCGAAGGCCGCGGCCAGTTCACCGTGATGTACAAATACGCCAATTCGCACCCTGTCTATAACTTCGCCACCCAGTCTGCACCTTTTATATATGTAGGCGACGGCTCAGTGAAGGAATACGGCAACTTCAAACTCGGCACCACCTCCTACCTGCCCACCAACAGCATGATGACCTACCGCAACATGCGCACAGGCCAGTTGGAGGAAACCTCCCTCTACGACGCTACAGAGAACCGCTCCAGCGAGTTCACCCTGATGAACGACTACACATTCAAGAACGGTCTCAACTGGAAGACCAACCTAAGATATGGCCACTCGCGTGGCGCCTGCGTCTACCAGACTCCGATGGAGCTAATCAATGTACAGGACGGCGATGCGAAATCGAAGTACCAGTACATGTATCGGGATAACTCAGGCAACGTCAAAGCGTATGACGGAAACTATGTGCAAACCAGAATGTCGTGCCTCAATTCAGGTACTATCAATGAACTTCTTCTTACCTCGGAACTGAGTAAGGACTTCAAGACATCGAAGTTGCGCGCAGGCGTCAACGAGTGGTTCTACGACATCGACTACACCTCCAACACCACCATGTACGACCAGAGCGTACCCGAGGACGGTTCGTATGCCGTGCGCCTGTGGGATGCCAACAAGCGCTCCACCATATTCTACGACTACAACAAGAACGCCTCCGAGTACTACAAAGGACACGAGAACAAACTCGCCCTCTACGTGACACACGACTGGGACATCACACCTAAGTTCAACGTCTACTACGGAGCACGCTTCGAATGGCAGAGCCTCTCCGGCGAGAACGCCGCAGTGAAGAACGCCAACGGCGACTACGTAGGACGCTTCGCCGACTACTACCTCGGGGCAACAGCCAGCGACGGCACTGTCATCGCACCGACACCGATGAAGTACAACTGGTTCAACTACGACTTCTCGGCAGCTCTGACATACAAGCTCACCAAGAACTTCGGATTCACCGGCGACTTCACATACATCGTGCAGCACCCCGGCATCTCCACCTTCGCACCGGCCACCATGCCAAACACCGACCGCATCAGCGTGCCACTCGGCCGCGCCGGCATCTACTACAACAACAGTTGGCTGAGCCTCACCTCGCTCTTCTCATATATCTCGAAGACCAACAACAACTCCACCCTCAACCTCCAGCACGACGGAGAGATAAAGGCTGCACCGCTGACATACGACATACAGACCATCGGCTGGACCACCGACGTTGTGGCACACCCGTTCAAGGGCTTCGACTTCCACTTCCTCTTCACCTACCAGAAGCCGACCTACAAGAAGTACGAGACCTCCGTCACCTTCAACAGCGGATACGTAGGCACCATCAACGCCACGGGCAACGTGGTGGCAGAGATACCAGAGGTGCTCCTTGAGCTTGACCCAAGCTACATGATAACAAAGGACCTGAAGTTCTGGCTCTCCTTCCGCTACTTCTCAAAGACCTACGCCAACCTCAACGACGCATACTACTTCAACGGACACTGGGAGACCTTCGGCGGTCTGACATGGAACGCCAACAAGTACCTCACCATCGGTTGCACCGTAGTGAACTTCCTCAACCAGACAGGCGCACGCGGCACTATCGCCGGTGCAGAACTCGTGACGAAAGAGGAGGCCGCCAACTACAAGAATGTGCTGACGACAGGCTCATACCTCCGTCCGTTCACCGTAGAGTTCAACGCAAGTATCAAGTTCTAAAAAACCAAGAATATGACTAAGACCGCTTTAACCCTCATGGCACTCGCAGTAAGCGCAGCAGCCAACGCCCAGACAATGAGCAGCACCCAGAAGGGTGACACCACAATAATCACCGTAGACAATCCCACCAAGTACCTCATCCTCCCCGTAGAGGAGAACCGCTCCGAGGCACAGGTGCTCCTCGACACAGGCAAGAAGACCGACACATGGATGGACGTGCGCCTGGCAGTGGACAAGACAGACTACTGCGTGCCCTTCGCACTGACAAAAGGCAAGAAAGCCGTCGTAAAGATTGTCGGCATGAAACCCGGTTCCGTGGCTGCCAAGGCAATGAAACTCTCCGACACCTTCGACACCTCCAACACCGACTACTACCGTCCCGTATACCACCACACGCCACTCTACGGTTGGATGAACGACGCCAACGGACTGACATACAAGGACGGCGAGTACCACCTCTACTTCCAGTATAACCCCTACGGAAGCAAATGGGGCAACATGCACTGGGGACACTCCGTCAGCCGAGACCTCGTACACTGGCAGCACCTCGACCCTGCCATCGCACGCGACACACTAGGACACATCTTCTCCGGCAGCACCGTCGTTGACACACGCAACAGCGCAGGCTTCGGAAAGAACGCCATCGTGGCCTTCTACACCTCCGCCTCCGACAAGAACGGACAGATACAGTGCATGGCATACAGCAAGGACAACGGACGCACCTTCACAAAGTATAAGGGCAACCCCATCGTGACACCCTTCGACGGACTGAAGGACTTCCGCGACCCGAAGGTGTTCTGGTACGAGCCGGCAAAGGCATGGTACATGATCGTCTCCGCCGACAAGAACATGCGCTTCTATACCTCCAAGAACCTGAAGAAGTGGACCTACGTCAGCGAGTGGGGCAACGGATACGGAGCACAGCCCAACCAGTTTGAGTGCCCTGACTTCTTCCCACTCTACGTGGACGGCGACAAGTCGCGACAGAAGTACGTCATGATAGTCAACATCAACCCCGGCTTCGTCTACGGCGGCAGCGCCACGCAGTACTTCGTCGGCGAGTTCGACGGCAAGGAGTTCAAGTGCGACTCCAAACCCGAGACAGTGAAATGGCTCGACTGGGGTAAGGACCACTACGCCACCGTCACCTTCTCCAACACAGGCGACCGCATCGTGGCAGTGCCATGGATGAGCAACTGGCAGTACGCCAACGTGACCCCGATACAGCAGTACCGCGGCGCCAACGCCCTGCCACGCCAGTTGAAGCTGTTCTCCAACGACGGTGAGGTATACATGTCAGCGAACGTGGTGGACGAGGTACGCCAGATGCGCAAGGAGACAAAGAACATCGGCAACATCACCGTGGACAACGCCCGTCCTTATGTACAGCGCAACCTCTTCGCCGACAGCGACGGAGCATTCGAGATAGAGGCCGACGTGACACCAGGCAACTCCGACATCGTGGGACTCTCCCTCTACAACGACAAGGAAGAGCGCGTGCAGATTTACCTCGACATGAAGAAGAAGCGCATCGTCATGGACAGAGCGGAAAGCGGTCTGACAGACTTCGGCAAGCTCGCAGAGCGACACTTCATAGAGAAAAACGCTGAGGCTGCAGGACAGATGAAGGGCAAGCTCTCGCAGGACATCGTCACCAACTACCACAACGACTTCGCCCTCGGCACGTGGGCACCACTCTCGCTCTGCAACAGCAGCAGTGCCACCAACTGGAACCGCTGGAAGGAAGACGAGACTGCCGTAGCAGCTGCCGGCAGAGGGCAGGAAGCAACATACCACCTCGACATCTTCGTGGACAAGTGCTCCGTGGAAATCTTCGTCAACGGCGGTCGCATTGCAATGACCAACCTCGTGTTCCCCACGCAGCCATACAACAACCTCAAGGTGTACGGCGAGGGAGGACAGGCAGAAGTGAAGAACTTCAATATACACAAACTGGCCCTCTAGCCCTCACTACGTACGCAGAACAATAATATTATCGTAGATATGAACAACAACTCAAAACTGGCAATTATCCCCGTCATGGTGGCGTTCTTCACCATGGGATTCGTAGACCTCGTGGGAGCGGTGTCCAACAATATGCAGGAGGACTTCGGCCTCAGCGACTCCGCCGCCAACTTCTTCCCCTCGCTCGTGTTCTTCTGGTTCCTCATCTTCTCCGTACCGACCGGAATGCTGATGAACCGCATCGGGCGCAAGCGCACCGTACTGCTCTCCGTCGTCATCACCACCATAGCAGTGTTCCTCCCTCTGCTCGATGACTTCATGCCCGACAACGACGCACAGCTGGGACTCATGTACGTCTCCTTCTCGCTGCTCGGCATAGGCAACGCCATCATGCAGACCAGTATCAACCCCCTCACCACACTCCTCGTGAAGGGACACCTGGCAAGTACACTGACCTTCGGACAGTTCGTCAAGGCGATAGCCTCGTTCATCGCACCACTCATCGCCGCATGGGGTGCCACGACCACTGCACCGCTACTCGGACTCAGCTGGCGAGTGCTCTTCCTCGTCTTCTTCGTCATCGGTACGATAGCCACTCTCTCCCTCTTCTTCACACAGATAGAAGAGCCGCCGATGGAAGGCAAGACCCCCAGCGTGCTTGACAGCGTGGCGATGTTGGCAAAGCCCATCGTGCTCCTCTCCTTCCTCGGAATCATGTGCCACGTCGGCATAGACGTAGGCACCAACGCCGTAGCACCGAAGATTCTCCTCGAACGACTCGGCGGTGCAGACGACACGCTGAGCAGCTTCGAATATGCCACCAGCATCTACTTCTTCTTCCGCACCCTCGGTTGCCTGACCGGCTCCATCGTGATGCGCAAGTTGAACGTGCGCTCCTTCTACGTACTGATAGTACTGATGATGGTCGTCTCCATGCTCGGCTTCATCTTCGGCACTACACAGTGGGTGCTCTGGGCTGCCATCGCCCTCGTAGGTTTCGGCAACAGCAACATCTTCTCCATCGTATTCTCGCAGGCCATCCTCTCCTCCAAACCAGAACAGGAGAATGCCATCAGCGGTCTGATGATAATGGGACTCTTCGGCGGTACCGTATTCCCGCTCCTTATGGGCTACGCCAGCGACACCGCCAAAAACATGGGTTGCGAGACACCGCAGATGTGGGCTGCCATGGTGATGATGGTAGGTGTGGCATACCTTTTGACTTATACATTGAGAGTAAAACAGTAACCAATAACTACGACAATGAAACATATTATAGGACTTGGCGAGGCTCTGTGGGATGTCTTGCCGGAAGGAAAGAAGATAGGCGGTGCACCGGCGAACTTCGCTTTTCACGCATCACAGTTCGGTAACGTAGGCATAGCCGTCAGCGCACTGGGCGACGACGCTTTGGGCGACGAGGCAATGGCAGCGTTCTGCTCCAAGAAGCTCAACGTCATCATGCCGCGACTCGCCCTGCCCACCGGCACCGTGCCGACCAAACTGGACGAGAACGGTGTGCCGACGTACGAGATAATCGAGAACGTGGCGTGGGACAACATCCCGTTCACACCCGAGATGGAGACAACAGCACAACACGCCGACGCCGTTTGCTTCGGTTCACTGGCACAGCGCAGTCCCGTATCGCGCGCTACTATCTACAAGTTTCTGGAGAATACCCCGGCGGACTGTCTGAAGATATTCGACATCAACCTCCGTCAGAACTTCTATTCCAAGGAGGTGATAGAGGAGTCGCTGAAGGTCTGCGACATCCTGAAGATAAACGACGAGGAACTCGTGGTGCTCACCCGTCTCTTCGCCCTGCCAGGACTGGACGTTGAGGGCAAATGCCGCCAGATACTGGTGGACTACAACCTGCAGATGCTCGTGCTGACGTGCGGTGTCAACGGCAGTTACGTATTCACCCCCGACTCCGTCTCCTTCCTTGCAACGCCAAAGGTGGAAGTGGCAGACACGGTAGGTGCCGGCGACTCCTTCACCGGTGCTTTCTGCGCCGCCATCCTTGCCGGCAAGGACGTGCCTTTCGCCCATCGTCTCGCCGTAGACGTCAGCGCATACGTCTGCACCCAGGCTGGTGCCATGGCAGTGCTCCCTGCTGAGATAAAACAACGTCTTGATTTGTAACGACAAGTTTGGATTGACGACAACACGGACAACTTTGGACCGCTCGGCTTTGCCGCTTGCCTAAGCAAGAACTTTTTTTAGTTACTTAGGCGGCGCTAAACACCGCGCGAGTCCAATGTTGCCGTTGATGTAAAAAACATAAATATATTGCCTGTTGGTGTAAAAAGCTAAGCCCCTGGTGTCTCACGACGCCAGGGGCTCTTTCATTGTTTATTGTTTAGGTTTAGCTTGTCTGTGTTGGGGAAAGTGACCAGATTATGCTCCACTTTCGTGTGGGTTAGTGGTTGGTCACCAGTTCTACGGGGCAGTGGTCCGAGCCGTAGATTTCCGTATGGATGTCGGCTGACACCACTTGCGGCATCAGGCGTTCGGAGACGACGAAATAGTCGATGCGCCATCCGGCGTTCTTCTCGCGTGCGTGGAAGCGGTAGCTCCACCATGAGAACACTTGTTCGTCCGGGTGCAGCGTGCGGTAAGTGTCGCAGAATCCTGCTGCCAGCACTTGGCTGAACTTTCCGCGCTCCTCGTCGGTGAAGCCAGGGTTGCGGCGGTTGCTCTTAGGGTTTTTGAGGTCTATCTCGTTGTGCGCCACGTTGAGGTCACCGCAGTAGATGACCGGTTTTTTCCTGTCCAGTGCCTTTATATATATAAGGTACGCGTCTTCCCAGTCCATGCGGTAGTCCAGTCGGCGCAGTTCGTCCTGTGCGTTTGGCACGTACATCGTGATGAAGTAGAAGTCCTCATACTCCAGCGTGATGATGCGTCCCTCGTGGTTGTGCTCACTGTCGGCATCGTATGTGATGCTGCCGTCGTCGTGCACCGTTCCCATGCCGTAGTGTACGGCGAGAGGCTCGTGGCGTGTGTATATGGCAGTGCCTGAGTAGCCCTTCTTCTCGGCGTAGTTCCAGTAGGAGTGGTAGCCGGGGAACTCGAGGTCCAACTGTCCGGCCTGCATCTTTGTCTCCTGCAGGCAGAAGAAGTCGGCATCGAGGGAGCGGAAGGCATCCTCAAAACCCTTTCCCACGCAGGCGCGCAGACCGTTGACATTCCAGGATATGAATTTCATCAGATATTTGTCGGTGTGGTGTGTTAGTGCAGATGGAAGTTGGTGCTTGGGTGGGGCGGTGTGCGTCAGTACTGTACGCTAATCTGTCCCTTTACGATACATGCCTGGTTGTACCCCAGGACCTTCACTTGCTTCAGGATGCTGCGTGCCTCTTCGATTGACTTGTAGTTGCCCATGCGGCATTTCCATGAGGGCGAGTAGAAGTGAACGTATATCGGCTCGTTGGGGAAGTTGGACTTCATCGTAGCCCCCGCCGTTTCTGCCTTCATGCGGTCCATGCGCGAGTTGCCGCCTGAGAACACCTGTATGCGGTAGCCCGTTGTCTTGTAGCTCTTCCGCATCACCTTCTTACGGGTGTCCACAACTGGCTCGTCCGTGGTGGACGGCTCGGCAGTCTGTGCGGCAGCAGGCTTGGTGGCGTTTTGCTGCGAGGCACTCGGCGTGTCGTGGTGCTGCGCGGTGCTTGGCGTTGTGGTGGCAGGCGTTGCAGCGGTGTGCTGCTGTGTGCTTGGTGTGTTGGTGTCCTTTTTCGGTTCAACCAGCGTCACCCGTTCCGGCTCCTTGACCTTTCCGTTGACAAGGTCGGTTATCTCTTGTGACTGCACGACGGTGACCATTCCCTTGCCGTTCTCCACGGAGCGGAGATTGCCAACGAAGTCCCCTGTCTGTGCGCCAAGGGTGGTGCAGCATGCGAGGAGTATGCAGGAAAGAAACGGTTTCATACCTGTGTGAGTCATGTTTTTGTTTAAGTCTATTGCGGTGCAAAGTTACACATTTTCCACGAAATTTGCAAATGATGCCGAATAATTTGGTTATTACGCCGAAAAGATGTACCTTTGTCGGCGTATACCAACAACTACATAACTAAATAACGAAACACTAACTAAACAATGTACTTACTCGGTTACGACATCGGAACGTCGTCAGTGAAGGCTTCACTGGTGGACGCACAGACAGGACAGATTGTAATATCCAAACAATACCCCGACGCTGAGGCCCCTATTATCACAAAACAAGCCGGATGGGCAGAGCAGGACCCGCAGATGTGGTGGGACGAGCTGAAGCACGCCACGCAGAGACTCGTTGAGGGACTGCCCGACGGACATACGCTGCAGGAAGTCTCAGCCATCGGCATCTCATACCAAATGCACGGACTCGTCTGTGTGGACAAGGACGGCAACGCCCTGCGCCCCTCCATAATATGGTGCGACGGTCGCGCCGTGCCTTACGGCAACGCCGCCTTCGAGGCCATCGGCGGCGAGAAGTGCCTCTCGCACCTGCTCAATTCGCCCGGTAACTTCACAGCAGCGAAACTCGCATGGGTAAAGGAGAACGAGCCGGAGCTTTATGCCAAGATAGACAAGATAATGCTGCCGGGCGACTACATCGCCATGCGACTGAGCGGCGGCACGAAGAACACTACCGTATCAGGACTGTCCGAGGGCATGTTCTGGGACTTCAAGGAGAACGACGTCAGCAAGGACGTGATGGGCTACTTCGGTTTCGACGACAGCGTAATAGCCGACATCGTACCGACGTTCGCCGTACAGTCGACAGTCTGCGCTGCTGTGGCAGAGGAACTGGGACTGAAGGAAGGCACACCGATAAGCTATCGTGGCGGCGACCAGCCCAACAACGCCCTCTCGCTCAACGTGATGAAGCCTGGCGAGATAGCAGCCACGGGCGGCACGTCAGGCGTGGTATACGGTGTGCTCGGTGAGGTAAACTACGACAAGCTCAGTCGTGTGAACACCTTCGCGCACGTCAACCACTCCGCTGACCAGACCCGCCTCGGTGTGCTCCTCTGCATCAACGGCACCGGCATCCTCAATGCGTGGATGAAACGTACCGTAGCACCGGAGGGCATCTCGTACGGCGAGATGAACGAACTGGCGGAGAGCGTGCCCGTAGGTGCAGAGGGACTCTCCATCATACCGTTCGGCAACGGCGCAGAGCGCGTGCTGCAGAACGAGAATCCCGGAGCCTCCGTACACGGCATCAACTTCAACATACACACCAAGGCACACATGCTGCGCGCCGCACAGGAGGGCATCGCCTTCTCCTTTGCCTACGGCATAGAGATAATGCAGAAGATGGGTATGGAGATAAGCACCATCAAGGCCGGTCACGCCAACCTCTTCCTCTCGCCACTCTTCCGCCGCACGCTGGCGGCAGTGACAGGGGCCACCATAGAACTGTACGAGACGGACGGTTCCGTCGGTGCAGCATACGGTGCAGGCATCGGTGCCGGTATATACAAAGACTCCGACGAGGCGTTCAAGACCCTCAAGCACATTGCAACGGAAGCCCCCGTGGCAGACACCGCAGCATACGCTGAGGCTTACCAGCGTTGGAAGACAGCACTTGGAAAATAAGCGGACACACACTGTCCGGCAAAGATAAACCAAGACTTTAAGTCTGGATTTAGTAAATATTGTTATTTGACGTGGCGGATGCTCTGTGAAGAGCGTCCGTCATTTTTTTTTTTTTTTTTTTTTTTTTTTTTTTTTTTTCGAACTCACCAACTACGACGTGGTAAAGGACGCACGCCCTTCGACATCCACACCTTCAGCACGGGGCATCGTTGATGCCTGTATGGTGAGATGTGGTGTCTGTAACAACCTGAAAATCAGTGCAAGAATATGCCGTTGTGCCCGCGGCTCGGGCATCCTGTTCTCGCGGCGTGGGCATCGAGTGCCCACGGCTCGGGCATCGAGTGCCCACCAAGCGGGGAGGACTGTGGTACTTTTTTGATAGGCTGTTCAATTCAATGTCCCAGCATTTTGAATGTTGTCAGATAAGCCAAATATTCCATATCATCCAAATATTCCATATCATCCGAATATTGTCATGTCATCCGAATATTTGTATCTTTGGGCTGAAAGCCCTACACTACATAGCCCAGGGCAACGCCCTGGGTTTTTTGTTTGTATGTATCCACGCGCCCTGTAAGGGCAAAAGTCCATAGTCTTGTGTG
>CAVCKM010000042.1:0-22990 GCA_963602765.1 Alistipes putredinis
CCAGGCAGCCATGCAGCAGATAAACCTGAAGAACTACCGCCAACGCTTCGCCCTCAGCGGAAAGCCCATAACCAAGGTCGGCATCAACTTCGACTCTACGCAGGGAAACATCACCGACTGGGTGATAGAAGGATAAATTAAATACCCACCATCCGCTCCTTTGGCAAGCAACTTAACAACCTCTAACCAACAAAATGATAACCTTTATTATTAGTTTTGTAGCCCTCATACTGGGCTACTTCATCTATGGGAAATTTATCGAGAGTGTCTTTGAACCCACCAACAGGCGTGTGACACCTGCCGTGCGCAAGTGCGACGGCGTAGACTTCGTGAAGCTTCCTACGTGGAAGGTGTTCATGATTCAGTTTCTGAACATTGCCGGCACGGGTCCTATCTTCGGTGCCATCATGGGTATGTGGTACGGCCCGTCGGCATACCTGTGGATAGTGTTCGGCTGCATCTTCGCCGGTGCCACGCACGACTACCTGTCCGGCATGATAAGCATGCGCAAGGGCGGCATCGGACTGCCAGACATCGTAGGACAGTATCTTGGCGGCACCATACGCAAGATAATGCTCGTCTTCACGGTATGCCTGCTGATTCTCGTGGGCGCGGTGTTCGTGCTCAGTCCTGCTACGCTGCTCAACAACCTTATGCCGGCGGACAGCGCACTGCACAACATGCTGCTGTGGATAATCGTGATATTCATCTACTACATCATCGCAACGTTCATGCCCGTCGACAAGATCATCGGCCGCATCTATCCTCTCTTCGCCATGGCACTGTTGTTCATGGCAATAGCCCTCATGGCGGTGCTGTTCTACAAATGGCCTACACTGCCTGAGCTGTGGGACGGCATCGGCGACATGGGTGCCAGCCGACTGGGCGTGAAGGGTGCCGACCCCATTCTGCCAGCCCTGTTCATCACGATAGCCTGCGGCGCAATAAGCGGTTTCCACGCCACGCAGAGTCCGCTCATGGCACGCTGTCTGGAGAAAGAGAGTCTTGGCCGTCCGGTGTTCTACGGTTCCATGATAACGGAGGGTGTAGTGGCCCTCATCTGGTGTACCGTGAGCAGCTGGTTCTTCTATGCTGAGGGATGGAGGGAGATATGCCCCACAGAGTTCCTTGCCCAGAACGAGAAGACCATCACGCAATTCTTCTCCGCCCCACATGTGGTGATGGAGGTTTGCCTGGGATGGCTGGGCGCATTCGGTGCTGTGCTGGCAGTGCTCGGCGTTGTGGCAGCACCTATCACCAGCGGCGACACGGCGTTCCGCTCTGCACGTCTCATCGTGGCTGACGCCCTGCGCATAGACCAGCGCCCAATTCTGAAGCGTCTTGCGGTCTCAGTACCTCTGTTCGTCATTGCCATAGCACTGCTCGTATGGCAGTTGGACAACCCCGACAGTTTCAACGTGATATGGAAGTACTTCGGTTGGGCAAACCAGGCACTGGCAATCTTCACATTGTGGTCTTTGACGGTATATCTTGCACTGAAGAAGAAGGCTTACGTGATAACGATGATACCGGCCATGTTCATGACCTTCGTCTGCGTGTCGTTCCTCTGCGTCAGCCATATCGCCCTTGACATGCCACTCGCATTGGGATACGCCATAGGCATCGTAGCCGTAGTACTCGTTACGGCTCGCTTCTACATGTGGAAGTCAAAACTGAAGTAATCTCCTCTACCACGGCAGTGGCGTACTGGCGAACTTGCGACTCGCTGCCTGCCGTGGCGATATGTTCTGGCGAGAGAGCCTGAAGCTGCTCCGTCGTCTTCCACTGCAGCATGGCGGCAGTAGGCAACAGTTTATGGGCGGCTTTCGATATCTCTTCGCGACTAGTTGTAGCACCTGACGATATGTCTTTCCATATCGTCAGGTGCTTTTTCATTTCCTGCGTGAGGTTGTCAAGCAGTTGTCGCTCTGCCTCGGCATCGCCGTCGGCAAAGGCGAGCAGACGGGCCATCGGACTGGCAGCGTTGCAGTCCTCCTCCGAACGCTTCCCAACGCCGAGTATCGCCTCGAGCTTAGCCGTGGTGAAGGGTTTGAAGAGGCAGTCGTCAAAGCCTGCCTCCTTCAGACGCGGCAGGACGCTCTCGTCGTGCGCCGTCATTGCCACCACTTTCATGTCAGCATGGTTGATATGCTTCATCATCTCCATACCGTTCATCTCGGGCATCTCTATGTCGGTAAGCATGAACGAGGGGTGCTCGTCGTGCAGCACCGTAAGGGCTTCGCTCACATGACTGCACGGAAAGACAGTCCACCCGTCGTCGACGATGCGGCGAAGCATCTCCTGAAGCAACTTCAACTGTAGCTCGTCGTCGTCGAGAATGAGGATTTTCCTGTTATTCGAAACAACTGGTTGTGACAGTTCTTCTACCGTAGCAGGGGCGGCGGATGTTTCGTCTTCAACTTCGGGGGCTACGGGTGCAGCGTTCGACTTCTTCAGCGGTATCGTCACGGTAAACGTAGACCCCTTGCCCACTGCCGACTGCAGCACTATCCGCCCACCAAGCAGTTTTGCAAGTTCCCGGGTGATGGACAGTCCCAGTCCCGTGCCGTCCACGCCGTGCGAACTGTCCAGACGGGTGAAGGCGCGGAACGCCTTTTGCGTTTCTTCGTAAGTCATGCCCCTGCCCGTATCCCTTACCGCAACGGTAAGCACGTTGGCGGTGCTGACTGATGCAGACACGTCTATCGTTCCCTCGTCGGTATACTTCACGGCATTGCCTAAGAGATTGTCCAGTATCTGACGTATGCGGAAAGCATCGCCGGAGTAGAGGGCATTGGGGATATCTGCGGTGAACGTCACCCCCAATGACTTCTGGGCTGCCAACGGACGCATCCCCTCCACACACTCTCGCAGCAGGTCCAACGGGCGGAAAGTGACCGGGTGCATCTCCAAGTTGCCGTTCTCGAGCCGCTGGTAGTCAAGGAGCGAAGCAACCAGTTGGGAGAGGTGCGTGGCGGAGTGCCTAATGTTCTGAAGGCAAGAGCGTCCATACTCGTTATCCACATAGTCGGTCATCAGGTCAATGAATCCAGAAATGGATGCCGCCGGAGCCTTTATGTCGTGGGTGATAGTGAGGAGCAACCGCTCTCGCTGGTCCATGGCACGCTGTATCTTCTCGTTGGCCTCCTCGAGTTCCTCACGGTATATCCGTTCCCGACGGGTGTCTCGCCATATATAGTAGGACAGCACGATGGCAGTGGCTATGGCAACAGCTGCCAACAAGGCTATCTGCCACAGCAGTGTGCAGCTGGTCTCCATGGCCTTGTCGATGGTCTGCTGCATGGAGTCGCGCTCCCGGCGATAGACATCGCCCAGTTGCTTGGCGGAGCGTATGGCGAGTTGGGCGTTGACGAGCTGGAGGTCCTGCATCTCCTTTGACACAGCATCACGCCGGCTGCGCGCTGCCGATGTCTCCTTACGGTCTATCTTCTCCAGAATGTCGGCAACGTCTTCCGCCACGTTGACGGGGGCAGCCACGGAGTCGACGGTTACGGGGTTGCGGTCGCGCTTCACGCTGACCGTCTCTGCGTGCTCCTTGCGGAAGGCATCGGCAAGTCTGTTGAAGAAGCCTTTCTTGGTCTTCACCACCTCCACAGTGGTGCTCTCGGCTTCGCGCACTTGCGGTGTCATGTGGTGCACGACGACGGAGTCGCGCCCGGTGTTCAGGTTGCGTACCTTCTCGTGCAGATAGTTCTTTCGGGGACTCCTTTGCAGAGCCTCAGCAAGTTGACGAAGGGTGGTCTGCTCTTCCTTGAGCAGTGCGGACATGGTGCTGTCTGCAGCGTCACGCTTTCGGACGTACTCGCGTGTGGCTCGGTTCACTTCCAGCAGCGAGGTGGTGTTGACATACACGAGTGCCATTGCCACCGCCATGACGAGGGCAACAATGGTGTAGCCTACCGCTACTTTCAGTGTGACACTGTTCTTCTGCATCCTGATACTTCCTTTATTGTACGTTCTAAATTTGTGCAAAGTTACAAAAAAAAAGTATGCCTCCATTTCTGGCGGCATACCTTTATCATTTTTGCACACTTTGACGGTTTGTTGTTTTTACTTTGCTACTGCGGCGGTGTCAGCAGGAGCTGGGGTTGTTGCAGGAGCTGCTACGGTGGTGTCAGCAGGAGCTGCTGCCTCGGTAGACTTTGAAGGGCACTGTGCCTCTTCTGCTGCGAATACTGTGTTAGCTGATACCATTGCGATGGCTGCGATTGCTACGATTGCGAACTTTTTCATAATACTGTTAGTTTTTTAATTGTTGATATTGTTGTTGATGATATTGTTGTTGTCGTTATTCGCCTTATTAAGTCGCAATGGGCGTGCCAACAACTCCATCAAACAACTAAACAGCTGATTATCAGCAGAAGTCACATTTCTACACTTGTAGAAGGAGTGTGGAATGTGTAGAAAAATTCCCCAAGACGCTGTGGAACGTCTTGGGGAATTCTCATATTGCAGCGTATGCCATTTGGCATGATTTGTCTACATGTCATACTTCTTGAGCTTGTTGTAGAGCGTCTTTCGGTCCACTCCCAACAGTTGGGCCGCTTTGCTCTTGTTGCCGTCGGCAGCCTGTATTGCCGCCTCTATGCGCTGGCGTTCACTTTGTTCGTCGCGCAGTGGCACTGCGGCGGTTACCGTCGGTCGCAGTTGGTTCATGCTCTGCTGCAACTCGTCTACCGTGATGCAACTGCCTTTTGCCAGCAGCGTGGCACGCTTCATGACGTTGTTGAGTTCGCGCAGATTGCCTGGCCATTCGTAGGCGGCAATGCGTTCGGACGCCTTGTCGTCAAGTCCGCTCACCTGTCTGCCCAACTCTTCGTTTGCCTGACGTATGAAGAGGTCGGCAAAGAGGAAGAGGTCGGTGCCACGGTCTTTCAGCTCGGGCATATAGATGGTAAACTCATTGATGCGGTGGTAGAGGTCCTCGCGGAATTTGCCGTCGGCTACGCCCTGCGCCAAGTTCTCGTTGGTGGCGCAGACAAGTCGGATGTCGATGGCTATCTCCTCCGTACTGCCCAATGGTCTCACCTTACGTTCCTGCAAGGCACGCAGCAGTTGCACCTGCACCTCGTAACTGAGATTCCCCACCTCGTCAAGAAACAACGTGCCGCCGTTAGCAGTCTCAAACGCTCCCTTCTTGTCCTGGTCGGCACCCGTGAAGGCGCCTTTTTTATAGCCGAAGAACTCGGATGCCGCCACGTCCTTTGGTATGGCACCGCAGTCCAAAGCAAAAAAGGGCTTGTCGGCACGCGGACTTTGCTGGTGTATGCGGCGTGCCACATACTCCTTACCCGTGCCGCTTGCACCTAAGATAAGTACCGACATTGGTGTCGGGGCAACGAGCGATACATAACTGTAGAGTTGGCGTGAAGCCTCGCTTTTGCCTTCGAGATACTTCGGTGTACCCGACGACGACACCTCCGCCTCCACTTTCTGCTTGTCTTTGGCTTTTGCAGGTTGCTTCAGCGATGCTGGCTTCTCTTTATCGTCCTTCAGGGCTTCCTTTATCTTGTCCAGCAGCATGTCTGGCGGAAAGGGCTTTGATATATAGTCGGAGGCTCCTGACTTCATGGCAAGGACAGCGTTCTGCACCTCGGCATAACTCGTCATCACGATAAACGGTATGTCCCTGCCGTGGTCTCTTGTCCACTGCAGGATGCGCAGTCCGTCGTGGTCAGGCAGGCGGAGGTCGGACAGTACGAGGTCGGTGTCACTGTTCTCCATAAG
This sequence comes from Alistipes putredinis, assembly GCA_963602765.1. Taxonomy (GTDB): domain Bacteria; phylum Bacteroidota; class Bacteroidia; order Bacteroidales; family Bacteroidaceae; genus Prevotella. Next base: position 5,749 of record CAVCKM010000042.1, read on the forward strand.
GAAGTTGAGTGCCGCCCGTACGGTAGTAACCTTCTCCGTCTGAAATCCCTTCTTTCCGAGCCATGTCTTTATCATGGTGCCGAAGGTCAAGTCGTCCTCTACAATCAGTATCTTTGCCATCGTCGTTGTCTTTAGTGTATAATCGCCGTCAAGGGAGCGGCAGCGTGGGGAACTCCTGGTCGAACATGGGCGTGAAGACCCCCTTGCCGATGTTCTGCCTTATCTCGTCGAGCGACCAGAAGCGTCCGCCGCTGGTCTCCGTCTCGCTGGGCGACAGAGGTCCGTCGTAGACAGTGGAGAAGACGTAGACCATCTCACGGTAAAGCTCGTTCTGGTAGACGTACTTCTTTATGAACTTAGGCTCATAGTCCTCGGGGCGCATGCCTATCTCCTCGAACACCTCGCGTGCCAGTGTCTCGCGCACCGTCTCGCCGTAGTCCACGTGACCGCCCATAGCGGTGTCCCACTTGTCCGGCTGCACGGCTTTCCACTTGGCGCGGTGCTGCAGGTACAGTTCGCCCCGGCTGTTGTACACGTGCAGATGCACTACGGGGTGCAGCAGCATCTGCTTGCCGTCCTGAGCCTCAGCGCGCGTGATGGCACGCAGCACGTCGCCCTGCTCGTTTATCTCCGGCAACAGCTCCTCGCCAGAGTCCTGCAGCACGAGGTGGCGTTCGGCAAGCTGCCGCCCGGGACGTTCTTCCTCTACGTTATATAGTATGGTGTCGTTATCCTTCATATCAGTAATGCCTCAAGGGCTTGAAGAAATCAGTTATTCATCAGCAGCTTTGCGGAACTGCTGCATGAGCCATTCCTTCTGCTCGGGGATTGTCATGTTGCTGTTATCGAGGAGCAGAGCATCGTCTGCCTGTCGCAGTGGGGATGTCTCGCGGTGTGAGTCGATATAGTCTCTCTCCTGCACGTTCTTCAGTATGTCCTCGTAGTCGGCAGGCATCCCCTTAGCCTGCAGTTCGTCGTAGCGTCTCTGGGCGCGCACCTCTGCACTGGCGGTGACGAACACCTTCAGTTCTGCATCGGGGAAGACGGTGGTGCCGATGTCTCTGCCGTCCATGACGACTCCCTTCTCCTTGCCCATCTCACGCTGCTGCGCCACCATGGCTTCACGCACGAAAGGCACTGCGGCAATCTTGCTTACACGCTGCGACACGTCCAGCGAACGTATCTCCTTCTCTACGAGTTCTCCGTTGAGGTAGGTGTCCGGCTTGCCTGCTTCGGCGTTGAACTTGAACGACACGACGATGTTGTCCATCTCTTTCTCCAATGACGCGAGGTTCACTTCCCCGTCAGCAGTGAAGAGGGAGTTGCGCATGGCGTAGAGGGTGACGGCGCGGTACATTGCGCCTGTGTCTACATATACATATCCAACCTCCTTGGCGAGGTCTTTGGCCATGGTGCTCTTTCCGCAGGAAGAGTGGCCGTCTATTGCTATTGTAATCTTTTTCATAAGTCGTATATCTTTGTTTGGCATTGTTCCATCAGCCACTTCGGGGTGCTCGTGGCGCCGCAGATGCCAACGCTGTTGATACCTTCGAGCCATTCGGGCTGTATCTCCTCCGGACCTTCGATAAGGTACGTGTTGGGGTTCTGTTCCTTGCAGGCGTTGTAGAGCACCTTGCCGTTGCTGCTCTTGCGTCCGCAGACGAAAAGAATCAGGTCGTGGCGCGTAGCGAACTGACAGATGTGGGGCATACGGTTGGCCACCTGTCTGCAGATGGTGTCGAAGGACTGGAAGGTGGCTCCCTGCATCATGTGCGCCTGGCAGTAGTCTATGACACGGTGGAACTCCTCCAGCGACTTCGTTGTCTGGGAGTAGAGGTAAATGTCGTGCGAGAAGTCCAACCGCTCTGCGTCCTCGGCGTGCTCTATGACAATGGCAGTGCCCTCCGTCTGTCCTACCAGTCCGAGCACCTCGGCGTGTCCTTTTTTTCCGAATATGACGATGTCGGCCCTGCGGTCTGTGTTCTTCTTTATCTCTTCGTAGCGTCTCTTGATGCGCTTCTGCAGGGCGAGTACCACGGGGCAGGTAGCGTCGATGATGTTGATATCGTTCTGTCGTGCCTTCTCGTACGTGGCAGGTGGTTCGCCGTGGGCACGTAGCAACACGGTGGCATTGCGCAACTGTGCAAACTCGTCGTGGTCGATGGTCTCGAGTCCCACGTTGCGCAGTCGTTCGCACTCCATTCCGTTGTGTACTATGTCTCCGAGGCAATATAGTTGCTTGCCCTCATGCAGGGTTTCCTCCGCCTTTTCGATGGCAGTGGTGACGCCGAAGCAAAAGCCTGAGCCGCTGTCTATTTCTACTATCATTGTGATATTGTCTTGTAATAATCCAACAGGTCGTACGCCGCCATGAAGGAGGTCTTCTCGCCTGCCTCCACACGCTGCTCCATCTCTGCCAGTGCCTTCTTGATGTCGGGATGGTTGTAGAAACGGTTGCGCAGGGTGTTGTCGATGGTCTCGTACATCCAGTATTTGTTCTGCTGCTGGCGGCGCAGGGTGAAGTATCCGTTGTCCTTGACGAAGTCGAAGTACTCGTATATCATGTCCCACACCTCCTTTATGCCGTAGCCGTAGAAACCGGAGTAGGTCATCACCTTCGGCAACCAGCCACTCTCCGGCATGGGGAAGAAATGTAGTGCGTTGCGGAAGCCTTGCGCCGCCATCTGGCATCGCTTCACGTTGTCGCCGTCGCACTTGTTGATGACGATGCCGTCGCTTATCTCCATGATGCCGCGCTTGATGCCCTGCAGCTCGTCGCCCGTGCCAGCCACTTGTATGAGGAGGAAGAAGTCGACCATGGAGTGGCACGCCGTCTCGCTCTGCCCCACCCCGACTGTCTCGATGAATATCTTGTCGAAGCCTGCCGCCTCGCAGAGTATCACGGTCTCGCGCGTCTTTCGTGCCACACCGCCGAGGCTGCCTGCCGACGGGCTGGGGCGTATGAACGTGTTGGGGTGTACGGCGAGTTTCTCCATGCGGGTCTTGTCGCCGAGGATGCTTCCCTTTGAGCGTTCGGAGGAAGGGTCGATGGCAAGGACGGCCAGTTTGCCGCCGCTGCGCTCCAGCACGTGCAGTCCGAACTGGTCTATGGACGTGGACTTACCGGCTCCCGGCACACCGCTGATGCCGATGCGCATGGACTTACCGCTATGTGGCAGACAGCGTTCCACCACCTGCTGCGCCTTCGTCTGGTGCTCGGGATTGGTGCTCTCCACCAGCGTTACGGCGCGGGAGAGCATCGTGATGTCGCCACGCAGTATGCCGTCCACCATCTCGTCGACGGTGAACTCCCTGCGTGCAAACTTCCTACGGTTGAGGTAAGGATTTACTGTAGGCTTCGACTCAACGCCTTTGTTGACTGTCAAGCCCTTGTATTCTTCGCTGTTCTCTGGATGGTCCATTTTCTTTCAACTTACTGGATAGTCAATATCGTTTCAACTAATATAGAAACACCTATGTTATCCCCGTCGCTTACTTCACCCCGTCGACGTGCAGTACTACCTTCTGCTGGTTGGGGTCGTTGGTAATCATGATGACACGTGGACGGCGGCGCACCTTCTTCAATTCCTTCGCCTTGGCACTGACGCGCAGTTCGGCACTTTTGCCCGGTTCTATTTTGGTCTCGCTGAGGGACACCTGCAGTCCCGTGGTGAACATCTGCAGTTTCTGAATCTCGAGCACGGACTTGCCTGTGTTGGTAATCGTTATCTCGTCGTGCGCCTTTGACTTCTGCTTTAGCAACGAAAGGTCTATGGTGCTCTTCGACATCTCCATGCGCGGTGCATACTGTCGGCTGGCATCGTCCTTTGCCACCACAGGGGGAAGCAGCACGAGCGATACGGCAATCTCCTTGTCCTGGTTGACACGGTCGGCATTGTTGCTGCCGAGATATACGGAGGACTGTATCAAGCCGTAGTCGTCGCGCAGTTCCTTGGTCTTCAGCGTCACCGTCATCACGCCCTTTTGCTTCGGACCGAGCGTAGCCGGACGCATGTCTGCCTGCAGGTATGAGGGTAGGCGGAGGAGCACTGGCGTAGTGTTCTTTCCTGTCGGGTTGAGTATGTGTATCTCTTTTGTAAAACGCTGACCACGGTGCACATCGTCAAACTCCACACTGTTGGTGTCGGCAAGAAGCACGCCCATTTTGTACGGATACTCACCCGAGTATGACTCCAGTTTCGCCACTACCTGACCGCTGACATTGAACTCTACAGGAGTCTCGGAGGCGGTGTCATAAACACGTATAGAACGTGTGAAGTGCCCCAACTGCTTGCCGTCGAAGGTGAGGTTGATGTGCCCCACATGACCAGGCTGTATATCAGTACGTTCAAAGTGCGACACGGTGCAGCCGCACCCTGTGTCCACGTCCTTTATCTGCACTGGCACAGCGGACGTGTTGCGCACGTCAACTGTAACGGTAGTAGGCTTGCTGAACAGCATCTGTCCGCACTCCACGTCCTTGAACACAGGAGTTAGGCTCTGCGCCATGCCAGCCTGTGCAGCCAGCAGGAGTGCTATGGTGTATATATGTTGTCTTATCTTCATTATATCGATGTTAGTGTTTACTTTAGACTGACGCCGGTCATCTGCGTGCCGGGAGTTGTACCCCTGTACTCCGGAGCGTACGTACATGCTGCCGTGGTGCTGCCCGAGGTATAGGTACCTGAGCGATCGAGGTAGTACTCCGTCTCTATGGTGTGCGTCCCCTTGCTGAGCTGGTTGAAGTGGAAGCATGACTTCTGGTCGCGCATCTCGGCATAGTAGCCGTTGCCCCAACCGCCACGGTAGCCTGACATCTTGTCGACTGGTTCGAGACAGGCGGCGCGGTTGTCGGTGACGGTGACGAAGTCGTAGTCGCGGTCTGCCGTTACGGTAATACGTACCTTAAGGCGGTCGCCCACCTTTGCGTTCTTCCCGCCTATGACCTCACGGCTCACGCTGATGCCGTTGCTACTTGTCTTTATATCGGCAGACTTCTGCTTGTATGTCACGTAAGCCGCTGCCCACGACTCGCAGGTGCTGGTCTTACGGACAGGCACGACGAAGGCTTCCGCTTTCTGCACGTCGGTCGGTGCTACGGTCTTGTTGACCAGCATTGTGTCGCCCTTGGCAGTTGTCAGTACCGACTTGTCTCCGCAGAAGAAGGCATGCACGGCGTTGACCGTATTGTACGGCGTGTCCCACTGCTGGGTGTGTTTGCTGCTCAGCAACCAACGTTGCATCTGTGTGATGGTCTGGCGATCGTCTGGTGTCACACTGCGCAGGGCCTCTATTGCCATGGACTGCGTCGGTATGCGGTAGTCGCACCAATGGTACTCGGCACGGTAGGAGTCGAAGTAGCGTCCCACGTCCTCACGGTATACGGTGTGCTGCTTGATAGCCTCGGCAAACTCGCGCGCCTTTGACTTCTCGCCGTTATGGTAGAGCACGATGGCAGCCACCGCCTTGGTCTCCATATCCGCCTTGTTCATGTCCTTAGCTATGAGTTTGCGGAGGTAGTCGGCAGCCTCCCCGCCGTTTCTTCCTTCTATGGTGAGGGCATAGAGCCAATCGAGCGCTGTTGTTGAGATGTGCGGCGTATAGCCTTTCTTCTTGGCATCCCGCTGCATCTCGTCCACCTGCTTCGTCATCTCGGTCTTGAGATAAGCGAAGGCACGGTCGAGCAACTGCTTCGTCGTGCTCTGCTGCCCTGCTATGGCATTGAGACGAGAGAGGGTCTTTGCCACAGCGGTGGTCATATAGACACTGCCCTCCATACCCTTCCACCAAGAGAAAGAACCGTCGGCACGCTGCAGGTCAGCGAGTTGCTTGAGCAGTGCCTCGTTCTCGGCTACAACGGATGTGTCTTTCAGCGTAGCGGCAACGATATTGGCGTACACCGCAGTAGAGAGGCTTATTGCATTGCTGCTGCATCCCTTTGCCACTGCGGGCAGTGTCTCCATCATGAGCCACGCCGGATTGTCCGTGTACTGCACCTTCACCTTTGTCGCCCCCGTTCCCTTCGCCATGTCGCGCAGATTGAGGAGGGTGTCAGTGGGTTGCGTGAAGATGTATGAGCGTGTCTCGGTCACTTCCTCTTCGTCTGAGAGCACAGGCAAGAGGTGCTGCTCGCCGTCGGTATATCCCGGAGCCTCAGCAGAGAAGCGGCAGATGTATGACGACAGCGTGTCGGTGGGACAGATGTCGAACGTAGCGTTTCCTGTCTTGCCAGCCTTGACTGACACGGTCTTCTCCTGCTTGGCGATGACGCGTTCCGTGTATGGGTCAAGCAGTGTCATGGTAGCTTTTACGCTCATCGGCTTTTCCGAGAGGTTTGCCACGGAGGCACTCACCGTCGCCTTGTCTCCCTTACGCAGGAAACGGGGCATGCGGGGCTGTATCATGAGTTGTTTTTGGGCAACCGCCTCGTCCGTCATGAGTGCCTGGCGCATCTCCTTGTCGTGTGCCACTGCCATGAAGCGCCATGTGGTGACACTCTCGGGAAGGGTAAAGCGCAATGACGTGCTCCCCTTTGCATCGGTAACGAGTGCAGGCATGAAGAAGGCAGTCTCGTTGAAGTTCTCGCGGTATATCTGCTCGGCAGGCTTTTGCTCTTCCGCTGTCTCGTCTGCCGCATTCATGGCAGCCATTCCTACAGCCATCTTTTCTTCGGTGTCCATCAGTGCCATGGGAGCTGCGGATGCCAAGGACATCTTGCTACTCAGAGCAGCATTTTTCATCATCGGTAGGCTGCCACGTGTCAGGAAATAGCGAGGTCGTGCCTGCAGGTCACCCCAACGGCAGTCTGGAGCAATGACGGTATGCTGCTCCACAGGAGAATCAAGCAGTGTATATTCTTCCCTCGCCACGAAGGTGAGTGAGTAGGATGAACGTGAGTTCCAACGTGCCACGGGGACACTGATTGAACGTGGGTCGCTGACGGTCCACATGTGTGGTTTGATGGCATCCAACGACTTGTCGTACAGCACCGCCATGGTCTGCGCCTTGGCTGGCGTGCCGTCGGGGTTCTTTATCTTCAGCGTCCACACCTCCTTCTGTCCCGGCTGCAATTTGTTGCGGAACGTACCCCACTCCATCGTCAGTTTCTTTGACGGCAGCGGACGGGTAATGGTGGCGGTGTGCTGATAGAGTTTGCCGTCCTTCACCCACGCCATGCTGACGGAGATGCCATTGCCATACTCCTTCTTATATATAAAGGTGCGTGTGCGGACGGAGTTGTCCAATGTGGTAGTGCTGCGTTCGAGTACTTTGCCGTTCGCCACGATGGTGTACACCACGTACACGTCCTTGTCTGACGAACCGTATTGTATCCATGCCTCGCCGGTCTTCTCGTCGAATTGTCCGGAAGAAGCATAGAACCAGTCGTGGGTATATGTCATCGGCACGGTGTCGCTCCTGCGGAATGCCACGAAGTCGCAGTTGACGGTATCACCCTCGCATACGAGTTGTATGGTGTGCTTGCCTGACGCAACAGTCTTAGGCAACGTGTATTTCTTGTTTGCCTGCGCCGGAGCGAGCGGTTTGCCGTCGAGACAGACTTTCACCGTACCGTCTATCGCCGTGCCACGTGCGTTGACACGCTTTGGGGTGAAGGCGATGAGGGTGTCGGCAAGGAGCGTGCCTTTCAGGTCGCAACTGAGGTAGGCATTGCGGTTGCTCAGTGGAAGTGAGAGGGTAGCGGTATGGCTCTCTCCGGCAGCGTCCGTTACGGTAGCTTCCGCCTGTACGTTATAGAAGCAATAGCGTGGCATAACACCGCCGTCCTTGTCCTGCTTTGGCAGCGTCATGGGCATCGTCATGGTGAACGAGCCGTCCGACTGTGTGTATACCGTATCGGTCAGCACCACGTCGTTGCCGCCCTTGCGCCACCACCATGAGTAGCCCTGTGACACCTTGTATGCCACACGGGCATTAGCCACTGCCACTCCGCTGTAGGTCTTGGCATAGCCCTTCACGTGCAGCGTATCGCCGTCTTTGTAGTCTTGCTTCGGGGCGTCGATGTTCACCTCGAACACCGGACGTTTGTACTCCTCTACGCTGAAGTAGGCATTGGCGGAGGCACCCTGGAAGGCAATGCGGTACTGCCCGTTCTTTCCTTCTTGAGGGAGTACGAAGTCCACCGCCGCCGTACCGTATTCGTCGGTGGTAACGGTCTTGGGCTCTCCTACTTGCTTGCGGTCTGCATTATACAGAACCGCCTTAAACGTCTCGCCGCCCTTTACCTTTGTCTCCGTGCCACTGAGGAGCAGCGAACGCACGAGTACGGCATGCACGGTCTGACCGGGGCGGTAGATGCTGCGGTCGGTGTACGTCTTGCTGTAATTGACGGTATCCCTGGGGGTGTACGTGCCGAACCGCCAACCATAGTTGCGTGGTGATGTCGGAGCTGCCGTGTCCTCCCCTTTCGTTGCGGAGACATCGTAAGTCTTACCGTCGGCCTTGCGAATGTACTCTCCATTGGCATCAGTAACGGCAGTAGTGACTGTCTTTGCCTTGTCGGTGGTCACGAAACGTATCGTAGCACCTTGAACGGGCTGGCCCGTGGCATCATTCACTACCACATAGCGTATGCTGTCCTCCGGGAGCACCTGACTGACCACGCGCAGGTCTGTGACGCTGAGCGGCTTCCCTGCCGTTTGGCTCAGACTGCCCTTGCCGTCCACGGCACTGACAGTCCACTTGCCCAAGGGGAGTCTGCCTATATTCAGCGTGTCGGAGAATACCTCGTACTCCTCGTGCTTGGCGAAGGCGTGTTTGAAGGTACGAACCGCCCCTTTGTCGCTCTTCAGCGTCAACGTCAGCGCGTCTACATTGCGCACGTTCTCAAACCGGAACACGACAGGCATGGTGGTGTTGACCTCGCTCTGCCGGGTAGTTATGGTATACTGCGGCAGCGTCCGTTCCGCTCTGCTGTTACGCAGTATGTTGATGCCTGTGTATGTAGGCCAGCGGCGCAGTGCCTCGTCTATCCAGTCTATGGCTCTTTTGGTTCTTTCCTTGTCATATCCATAAGGGCCGTCAAAGTCGTGGGAATTGTTCGCGTCGAACTCCAGCAGTTCGAGCTTGGGCAGTGCCAGTGCCCCGCATTCGGGCAGGTTGCCGTAGAGCGAGATTAACGAGTCGAGTTTCTGAAGGTCCTTCTCCTTGTTAAGCAGTTCGATGCTCATTGGAGCGATGAAGCAGACCGCCTTGCCGTTGCCCTGCGCACCGTAATAGTGCATCAAGGCGTCGTACTGCCCCGTGTGCAGCCCGATGACATGCAGCAAGTCGTTGTTGCAATACTGGCTGCTCTTGCCTTCTTCAAGGAAGGGCACGTATGCAGCAGTGGCGTTGGTCCTGGTGTATATGCCGGCGTCTTTGGAAGCCAAGAGCGAGTCGATGTTTGCCACTTCCTTTCCTTCTCCGAACTGGCAAGCCGCCACGTCGCAGAGTGTTGCCAATACGCCTTCGCCCTTTGCGTGCCATGCCTTGCTCTGCGCCTTCAGCATGGCGCGGCGGGCGTTGAGGGAGTCCTCAGACACCTCGGCGTGCTGGCGAAGTTCACGGGTCAGGGCAGCCAGGAGGTTGCCGTAACTCTTCTCGCCCTGCGCCTTCTTCTGTATCTTCCGCAGAACGGCGATGGCCGTCCTGGGCTGGTCCTTTTCTTCCGCAGACTTATACTGTTTCCACAATGCGCTGTACGACTCTGCCTGCACGGACAGAGCCATCGCCATTGCGCCCACAATCATTGCATATCTCTTCATCTTGTTCTCTTTCTTTTCAACTCGTAATCAATATTCCAAGTATAGTTTTCCACACTTTTCAGTCCTTCACCTGCACCCGCTGCGTCTTTGCCCTTTCGGCGTTGCGACGGTTGACGACGGTGACAACGCTCTGCGCTAGAGCGAGGAACGCCTGACCTGTCATGGAAGCTACGTCGAGTGCCACCGGCGTGCCGGCATCACCATTCTCGCAGATGCTCTGCACGAGGGGAATCTGTGCGAGCAGGGGCACGTTCATCTCGGCAGCGAGATTCTTGCATCCCTCTTTGCCGAAAATGTAGTATTTGTTCTCGGGGAGTTCGGCAGGCGTAAACCACGCCATGTTCTCCACGAGTCCGAGGATAGGCACGTTCACCTTGTCGTTGGTGTACATATAGATACCCTTGCGTGCATCGGCAAGTGCCACCTGCTGCGGCGTGCTGACGATGACAGCCCCCGTGATGGAAAGTGTCTGCAGCAGTGAGAGGTGTATGTCGGATGTTCCCGGTGGGGTGTCGAGAATGAGGTAGTCGAGCGCACCCCAGTCGGCGTCGGCGATGAGCTGCTTCAGTGCACTGCATGCCATACCGCCGCGCCAGAGCGTAGCGGTGTCTTTGTTGACGAAGAAACCGATGGAGAGTATCTTCACGCCGTACTGTTCGACAGGCTCTATGAGCTGTCTGCCGTCTTTCTCCACAGCATACGGACGCGCGTCCTCACACTGGAACATCTTCGGCATCGATGGTCCGAAGATATCCGTGTCGAGCAGGCCCACGCTGTAGCCCAGACGTGCAAGCGAAATGGCGAGGTTGGCACTGACGGTGCTCTTGCCCACGCCACCCTTGCCGGAGCTGACGGCGATGATGTTCTTCACCTCGGGGAGAAGTTTGTCGTCCTCAGGACGTGGGGCAGACTTGAACTCCGTCTTTATCGTCACCTCCACTTCCTTCGACACGTGGTAGTGTATGGCTGCCTCGCAGGCCTTCAGCGTCGACTTGAGGAAGGGGTCGGTCTCCTTTGGGAAGAGGAGCACTATCTCCACCTTCATGCCGTCAATCTTGGGCTGGTCGGCGAGCATCTCGCTCTCTATGATGTTCTTCTTCGTTCCGGCGTAGGTCACGGTAGCCAACGCGTCGGTAATGAGTTTGGGGTATAGTGTCATTGTTGGGTTTGGTTTTGTATCTTCTGTATTTCAGCTTCTGTCTTTGTGAGTTTGTCACGGCACACTTTCAGCAGTTCCTTGGCGGACAAGAGTTCCTTGGCAAGGGAGTCGATGTCCAGTTCGTCGCTTTCCATCCTCCTGACTATTTCTTCCAGCTGCTTCATGGCAGCCCCGTAGTTTATTTCCTTTGGTTGCATAATACAATTTTACACTTTTCCGTGCAAAGATACTAAAACTAATTTGGCGCGCCAAAAGTTTTAACATATTATATTTGTTCGTTCGTCAGCTTTTAATTACTTTTGCACAGACTTATACATTGGGCAAACGCACCCATACTGCCTTATTTAGTACAACCCAGAGCAACATGCCGACACTGTTAAAACCTCTCTTCTCGCGCGCCTTTCTCTTCATTTTCATATTGGGACTGGTAAGTGCATACGCCACCGTGCCACCGTATAAAACGGCACACATATACGACAACACTTACCCGGAACTCCTTTTTGACGTTTACGCTCTCAGCGCCATTCTTCTTCTCATTCCCAAGGCGTTGCACATACGTAAACAGTCCATACCGCTACGCCTCACCGTCAAGACCGTGGTGTACGTCTTTCTTTATGCTCTGTACATCGTAGACACGTTCTGCTTCGTCAAGTTCGGCAGCACGCTGAACCCGTCTATGCTACTTCTCATCGGCGAGACGAACAGCAGCGAGGCAAGCGAGTTCTTCTCCAACTATCTCTCTCCCGACATTCTGCTAAGCGAAGTGGGACTCATCGCACTGGTGCCCCTTTGCCACATCATCACCGCCATATTATGGAAACGCTACAAGAACAAGGTAGCAGCACTCAACATACCCGCCAGACTACACCTGCCGCAGTGGTGTTCCTTTGAAAAGATGCCACGTTGGTGCTCATGGACTGCCAACGTCGTGATGCTGGCTGTCGTCGTGACATTGGGCTACCTCGGACTTGAAAACAAGCAGCTCTACGTCCACACCATGACGCGCCAGACCATCGGCGAAGTGGAGCACTCGCTCGCCTACCGCCCTCATACGGAGATGTACCAACCGCCAATGCGACTGGCATTCTCCATCCGTAGCAACGAACTGATAGCACGTCAGTTGGACAGACTTATCAACCAACTCAACCGGGCGCAGGTAGACTCCTGCGACACCACGTCAGCCAACATAGTACTCATCATCGGCGAGAGTTTCAACAAACGCCACGCACAACTCTACGGTTACGACAAACCCAACATGCCCAACCAAGTGCGCATGAAGCGTCAGGGACTGCTCACACCCCTCGAGGATGTCGTGTCACCATGGAACCTCACCAGCTTCGTCTTCAAACACCTCATGACGACATACTGCGTGGGCGACACCGCCGACTGGTGCGACTACCCGCTCTTCTGCCAACTGTTCCGCCAGGCAGGCTACCGCGTCACGTTCCTCACCAACCAGTTCCTGCCGCAGGCCAAAGAGGCAGTGTACGACTTCAGCGGCGGCTTCTTCCTCAACAACCCCAAGACGAGCGCGGCACAGTTCGACCTGCGCAACGACCGCCTGCACGTCTTCGACGAGGGACTGCTCAGCGACTTCGACAACATACACCCCGAACAGCGCAAGGGGCCCAACCTCACCATCTTCCACCTCATGGGCCAGCACGTCAACTACCGCGTGCGCTGCCCTAACTCCAAGAAGAAATTCGGCAAGGATGACTACCCCAACGACATGGATCTCAACGAGAAACGCCGCAAGAACCTTGCCGACTACGACAACGCCGTATGGTACAACGACTCCGTCGTAAACCAAATCGTCGAGCGTTTCAAGAACGACGATGCCATCATCGTCTACCTCTCCGACCACGGCGAGGAAGTCTACGGTCCGGGCGTACGCCACTTCTGCGGCAGAATGCACGATGCTGTCATCAGCAAACGACTCGCAGACGAGGAGTTCCGCATACCAATGTGGATATACTGCACACGAAAATACAGACGCTCACACCCCGACATCGCCAAGGCCGTCAAGCAAGCAAAGAACAAGCCGTACATGACCGACGCCCTGTCGCACCTGCTCCTCGGACTGGCCGGCATTCACACGCCCGCCTACCGCCCGGAGTACGACCTCCTCTCGCCGCAGTACAACGCCAAGCGACCGCGCATACTCAAGAACACCACCGACTACGACAAACTGTAAACACCACACACATAGCCACACCAAGCAATGACGCTCTCAAAGACACAATGCTCCGCCCTGCGCGGCTTCGCCATACTCGGAATCTTCCTGCACAACTTCCTCCATTGGCTCGGACCCATGGTGAAGGAAAACGAATACCAGTTCGGGCAAGACCGCCTCGACCGCATGACGGGGATACTCCTCTCGCCTTCTGACGACATCGTGCTGCAACTGTTCTCCTTCTTCGGCCACTACGGCGTGCCCGTCTTCCTCTTCCTCAGCGGCTACGGACTGGTAAAGAAATACGAACAGAGCCAGGCCGTCGACGAGTCGGCATGGGAGTTTATCCGAAAGCACTTCATGAAGCTCTTCCCCATGATGCTGCTGGGCTTCGCCGTCTTTGCCATGGTAGACTGGACGACACCGGGCAGACACCACTGGACGTGGATGGACATCGTGACACAACTCACCATGACCATCAACTTTTTCCCCGACCCCGACCACCACATCTGGCCTGGCCCGTACTGGTTCTTCGGACTCATGATGCAGTTGTACATCGTCTACCGCCTGGTGCTCTACCGCCGCCCGTGGACGTGGACAGTGGCAGCCGTCCTGCTCTGCTGGGCAATACAGGCACTCTGCTATGACGACCCCAACGGCGATGCCATCAACCAGATACGCTACAACTGCATCGGAGGCATGCTGCCCTTCGGCATGGGACTCCTTGCCGCACGCAGCAGCAAGACCTTCAGCAGCGGACTTGCCAGTCTTCCAATGCGCTGGACTATCCTCACCGTCCTGTCTGCCGTCGGAGTGATAGTATTCTCACAGAACTTCCACCTGTGGCTCTGGGCACCGGCACTGGTTGTCGTCTTCAACGTCTCACTCGTCAAAGCCATCCCCGAACGCTGTCTCGGTCCGCTCAACTGGTTAGGCGTACTCTCATCCGCCATCTTCGTCTGCCACCCCATAACACGAAAGATATTCATCCCCATCAGCCGTGGCGGAGAGATACTGGATGGTCTGGCCCTCTACATCGTAGCAACAATAGTACTTGCAATGATATTCCAAAAACTCATAAAGAGCATAAAGTGGAACTAATTATGAATTATGAATTAATAAAGGTTCTCCGTCCACACCAATGGATAAAGAACACCTTCGTCTTCCTGCCCATCTTCTTCGGCGGACACCTCACTGATGTCCACCTGTTCGTCAACAGCCTCATCGCCTTCTTCGGCTTCTCCTTTGCCGCCTCAAGCATCTACTGCTTCAACGACGTCATCGACGTGGAGGCGGACCGCCGACACCCCGTCAAGTGCCACCGTCCCGTTGCCTCTGGAGCAGTCAGCGAGACACTGGCATACGCCATTATGATACTGATGCTGGCAGCAGCCGTCGGGGTGCTCACGTTGCTTGATGCCGACGACTTCGTCCACACCGCCGCCGTCATCGTGGGCTACTGGATTCTGAACCTCTCATACTGCTGGCGACTAAAGCGGTACGCCATCATCGACGTCTGCATCATCTCCTTCGGCTTCGTACTGCGCATACTCGCCGGCGGCATGGCTACGGACATCGTGCCCTCACAGTGGCTCGTCATGATGACATTCCTGCTCACCCTCTTCCTCTCCTTCGCCAAACGGCGCGACGACGTGCTTCGCATGAACAAGACCGGCGAAGCTCCGCGCCACAACACATCGCGATATAACCTCACATTCATCAATCAGGCCATCACCATCTCAGGCAGCGTGATGCTCGTATGTTATATAATGTACACGGTATCGCCGGAGGTAGTAGCCAACTTCCGCACGCCATACGTCTACCTCACCAGCGCCTACGTCATCATCGGTCTGCTGCGCTACATACAAATCGCCGTGGTAGACGAGAAGACGGGCGACCCTACGAAAGTAATCCTGCGCGACCGTGCTATACAGCTCGTCGTTGCCGCATGGCTGATAACCTTCCTCTTCATCATCTACCTGGCATAAAAGAGAAATTAGGAATTAGGTATTAGGAATTGTGCATTATGAATTATGAATTAATCAAGGGTTACCTCATGGCAATCATTGCCGGTGCCACGTTCGGCATGATACCCATGTTCACCATACCTGTCGTTGCCAACGGCATAGACTACCTGAGCATCATCATCTACCGCTTCTTTTTCGGCTGCCTCGGCATGCTGGCGATACTCCTCTGCCGCAAAGTGAGTCTGCGCATCTCATGGCGCGACTTCCTCTGCATCAGCGTGCTGTCCGCCATGTATATCGTCAGTGCACTGTGCCTCTTCGCCAGCTACAAATACATAGCATCGGGCGTGGGCACCTCCCTGCTCTACACCGACCCCATCTGGTGCGCCCTTGCAGGCATCATCTTCCTGCATCAGCGTCCCACGTGGCAACTGCTTGCCGCCATGCTGCTGGCAATCGTCGGCGTGGCGATGCTCTCGGGGGCTTTCAAAAGCATTGCTGACGTGAGTCTCTTGGGCCTCACCTTCGGCATCGGTGCCGGCATATTCTACGGACTGTACCTCTTCATCCTTCCGCTGATGAGGATAAGCAAGATGCCGGCACTGAAGCTGACCTTCTACGTCTTCTTCAACGCCATGGTGATAGCCCTCATATACGCCTTCACCATCGGCGACGGACTGGCACAAAGCACGTGCACCGCCGACTGGGTTAACCTTGCCCTGCTCGGCCTGATACCCACAGCGTTCAGCAATATCTGCCTCACCATAGCCCTTCGTGCCATAGACACCAACATCGTGGCTATCCTCGGAGCCTTCGAGCCTCTCACTGCCATGCTCATAGGCATCCTGCTGCTCAACGAGCCTTTCGATGCCTACACGATAATTGGCGGAATACTAATCCTCGTCGCCATCTGGGTACTTATAATAAAGAAAAAGCCTTAGACGTTAACTTTTATGTAACGTCTAAGACTCTGAGTCTTTTTAGGACTTTAATGTTCTGAGTCTTTTTAGGACTTTAATGACCGTTAATTGACCATTAATTGTTCCATTAATTTACTCATTAATATAATTTATCCCCACTGGACGGCAAAAATAATATTAATGAACAAAATTAATGGTCAATTAACGGCCATTAAAGTCCTAAAAAATCTATTATTGTAGTCGCCCCGCAAAGGGCTAAGCCTTCTTCTCGACAGGCATCGCGAAGATGAAGCGGGCACCATTGGTGTAGGTGGTGTCCAGACTAACCTCGCCGTTCATCACCTGCGCTATTCGCATGCAGATGTTCAATCCGATACCCGTGCCAGCCACGTTGTCGTTTAGCTTGACAAAACGGTCAAAGAGATTGGTGGCCAACTCCGGCTTGATGCCCACACCGGTGTCGGTGACGGCAAACTCTATCCAACCTTCGCGCTTGCCTTTGGAAGCACTGAGCGTTATTGAGCCCTTCTTCGTATGCTTACAAGCATTGGTGAGGTAGTTCGTCAGAACCTGCTGAATACGGCGCGAGTCAGAGTATATCGTGAAGTCATCGTCGAAGTCGGTCTTCAAGTCCAGTCTAACTCCTGGCTGCACACGGTATTCCACCGATGCCAGCGCAGCACGGCAGACTTCGTTGACACACTCCTCATGCTTGGTGCAGGAGAATGCCCCCGATTCGATGTCCGAAATGTTGAGGATATCGTCAACGAGCATCATCAGCATTCGGCCGTTGTTCTGAATGTGCTGACCGTACTTCTCCTTGTCTTCGTCGGACACAGGAAGACCAGGGATACTCAGCAATTGTGAGAATCCCATGACAGCGTTAAGTGGCGTGCGGATTTCGTGGCTCATATTCTGAACATAGAAATCCTTCATTTTGTTGGCTCTCTCTGCCTTGTCACAGCGCTCCTTGAAGTCCATAATGTCATTGTCGCGCTGTTGGACACTGCGGCGCAAAGCATTGTTTTTTAGATATAGCCATACGACTGCCGCCAAAAGCAGCACTATGACGGCTATACAAAGTACATAAAATTCCATGACGTTAATAGTGACAGGTCTTAATCGTTTATAGAACGTTGCAAAATTACAAAAAATCTCGAAATATGCGTGTTTAACTTCATTAAAATTTCAATCACTTCCCTCATTTACCTCTTTTTTGCCCAAATTTGCATATAAATCACTATACACCTAGGCTGTAC